>NZ_CP019788.1:1137500-1493693 GCF_002022665.1 Bartonella sp. JB63 | reverse complement strand
TTTTTTCCGAAGTAATCATTGAATCACCTTCCTGAAAAAAACAAATCTCAATTTAGATGCTGGTTAATAAGCACAGTTTAATTATATAGTGAAATTAAACTTTAAGAGCTTTTAAACGTTTAGCCAAACGCGAAACTTTTCGTGCAGCAGTATTTTTATGAAGAACCCCTTTAGAAACCGCACGCATAATTTCAGGTTCAAAATTCTTAAATGCTACTTCAGCAAATGCCTTATCACCACAAGCTAAAGCGTCATCCAACTTACGAATAAAGGTGCGAACGCGCGAACGACGAGCCTTGTTGACCTGGGTGCGTGCTGCGATCTTACGCACAGCCTTTTTGGCTGAAGATGTATTCGCCATAAACATATCTTTCTTAACTGATCAGTACAAATAATCCAAACTACATCAATATTGAAATAAACAACTTCAAGCTATTAAAGCCATTCATTAGCTGCAAGCTTATAACGTAACATCAAAGCTAACGTCAATTAAATTCTCAAAAATAAGTATAAAATTAATGAAGCATTTCCTAAATTCCTTATTTTTAAATATATATTCTCAATATAAATAAATTTAAGTCAATTTTGTTTAAACTGCTAAATTACGTAAAACATATTGCAAAATACCACCATGACGTAAATAATCTAGCTCATCTTCAGTATCAATACGACATAATAATGGTACTGTTTTCTGTGTTCCATCAATGAAATTTATTATAGCTGTTATCTTTTGACGAGGTTTCAAATCATTGATCCCTTCAATTGTTATTGTCTCATTTCCTTTTAATCCTAGCGATTGCCAACTTGTCCCTTTTTCAAAGACAAAGGGAACAATTCCCATACCAACAAGATTAGATCTATGAATACGCTCAAAAGATTGAGCAATTACTGCTTTTATACCAAGAAGATAAGCACCTTTAGCTGCCCAATCTCGAGATGATCCATTACCATATTCAATACCCGCACACACAACGAGGGGAACTCCCTCTTGTTTATATTTCATTGCTGCATCATAAATGGATTCTTCTTTTTCTGACGGATAATGAACTGTATAACCTCCTTCACGGCCATTTTCCCCAAGAATGAAATTACGAATTCGGATATTTGCAAAAGTCCCACGCATCATAACTTCATGGTTTCCACGACGCGTTCCATACTGATTAAAATCAGCAACTTTAACACCATGATCGGTCAAATATTTTCCTGCAGGCGAATCAATTTTAATAGAACCAGCAGGAGAAATATGATCAGTCGTGATTTTATCACCAAATAAACCCAAAATCCTTGCGTTTTTAATATCTGCTAACGGATCAGGAACTTTAAGCATATTATAGAAATAAGGTGGATTCCGCACATAAGTCGACTGATCATCCCAAGAGTAAGTAACACCAGTTGGAGCCTGAACTTTCTGCCAACTTTCATCTCCCTTAAATACATCTGCATATTTCTCTACAAAAATCTTACGAGTAACATTTTGTTCGATAAATTTTTGTATTTCTTCAGAAGTTGGCCAAATATCTCTTAAGTAAACAGGTTGACCATCTAATCCTAAACCAAGAGGCTCCTTTGTTAAATCTTTACGCACCGTCCCTGCTAGGGCATGTGCAACAACCAACGGAGGTGAAGCCAAATAGTTTGCTTGCACATCAGGTGATACACGTCCTTCAAAGTTACGATTACCTGAAAGAACTGCCGCAGTAATTAAACCATTATCGTTAATGACTTTAGAAATGGCTGTCGACAAAGGACCAGAATTCCCAATACATGTTGTACACCCAAATCCTACTAAATTAAATCCTAATACATCTAAATCTTTTTGAAGACCTGAATTAAGAAGATAAGCTTCAACCACCTGCGATCCCGGTGCAAGAGAAGTTTTAACCCACGGTTTACTTCTGAGACCTTTCGCTACAGCATTACGTGCCAAAAGACCAGCAGCAATAAGAACACTCGGATTTGATGTGTTCGTACAAGAAGTAATGGCTGCAATGACTACATCTCCATGACCAATTTCATAATCTTTATTCTCCACTCTATAATGATCATTTTGATTACTGGTTTTCTTATAATCATCGACCAATGCCTTTTCAAAACCTTGCCCGACATTTTCCAATGAAATACGCCCTTCTGGACGTTTGGGACCAGCCATAGAAGGTACAACACTACCCATATCCAATTCAATTGTATCACTAAAGACAGGATCCATACCCCTTTCATCATGCCACATTCCTTGTGCTTTAGAATAAGTTTCCACCAAAGCAATGCGGCTTTCATCACGTCCTGTCATATTGAGATAACGCACTGTCTCTTTATCGATTGGAAAGAAACCACAAGTTGCGCCATATTCTGGTGCCATATTTGCAATCGTAGCGCGATCAGAAAGTGTCATATGTTTCAGTCCAGAACCAAAAAATTCAACAAATTTACCGACAACACCTTTTTTGCGTAACATTTGCGTAATTACAAGCACTAAATCAGTCGCTGTCACACCTTCTTTAAGCTTGCCCGTTAAACGAAAACCAATAACCTCAGGCAACAACATTGAAACTGGCTGTCCTAGCATTGCCGCTTCTGCCTCAATACCACCAACACCCCAACCTAAAACACCTAAACCATTAACCATGGTTGTATGCGAATCAGTTCCTACACATGTATCGGGATAAACCGTCTGATAGCTTCCATCATCTTTCGTCCATACGCATTGTGCTAAATATTCTAGATTTACCTGATGACAAATTCCTGTGCCAGGAGGAACAACACGAAAATTTTTAAACGCTTGCTGTCCCCACTTCAAAAAACGATAGCGCTCACTATTGCGTTCATATTCATATTCAACATTTTTCTTAAATGCCTCTGAATTACCAAAATCATCAACAATAATTGAGTGATCAATAACAAGGTCAACAGGAATAAGAGGATTGATTTTTTCAGCGTTCCCTCCAAGTTTGTCCATAGCATCTCGCATCGCAGAAAGGTCAACAACTGCAGGAACACCTGTAAAGTCTTGCATTAAAACGCGTGCAGGGCGATAAGCAATTTCCACACCCGAATGCCCTTTATCATTTAACCACTTAGCAACATTCAAAATATCTTCTTTCTTGACTATGCGACCATCTTCAAACCGCAACAAATTTTCAAGAAGAACTTTCATCGAAAATGGTAAATGAGAAACCCCTTCAAGTCCATTTTTTTCTGCTTCAACCAAGCTGTAATAAATGTATTCTCTACCATCAACACTTAAAATTCTGCGACAATTAAAACTATCAATTTGAGACATGACTGTTCACCCTT
The DNA here is from genome assembly GCF_002022665.1 of Bartonella sp. JB63. Lineage (NCBI taxonomy): Bacteria > Pseudomonadati > Pseudomonadota > Alphaproteobacteria > Hyphomicrobiales > Bartonellaceae > Bartonella > Bartonella sp. JB63. Next base: position 1,490,402 of record NZ_CP019788.1, on the reverse strand, counting down.
AAGTATTACAAACCACCCCATTTCTCAGAACGAACAATGCAAACTGCAGGTCAAGGTCGCAGCTTGAATGCGGATACAATTATTTCCGCTATTCATTCCCCGCCCTTTTATCGGTAGATTTAGAGAGCGGTCTCAAACCCATCCCAAACCGATTGCTGGCGTAATACGCGCCTTATAGAACTATTTCTAGAACTATTCTAGGTACAATTTCATAAAAAACGTGTTTTTTACTTTATTATGCAATAAAAAATAAAAAAATAAAATAACAGGTTATTATTATGGTGTTATCTGGTAAAAATCTAACGGTACGTAGAAATGAAAAAACTTTATTTCAAGGCCTTTCCTTTTGTTTATCTACACAACAACTTATGACAATCACAGGTCCAAATGGTATTGGAAAATCTACATTATTGCGAATCATTGTCGGTCTTTTCAAAGCTACTGAAGGCGATTTAAAGTTAGAAGACAAAGGGAAAATATATCCTCTGGCAATTGCATGCCACTATCTCAGCACCCAAAATGCCATGAAATCTTCTTTATCAGTTATTGATAATCTAAAATTTTGGGCTGAATTTTACGGACAACATTTCTATAATCCCCATGATGCTCTTGTAGATATTGGTCTTTCTGACCTCGCGCATTTACCTTTTAATATTCTATCAACTGGACAAAAAAAACGCGTAGCTATTGCTCGCCTCCTCCTCTCATATCGCCCTATTTGGGTTCTAGATGAACCAATATCTGGACTTGATCACTATGCGCAAACGATTTTCGCTAAATTGTTTCAGCGTCATCTCAATCAAGGAGGGATGATTATTGCAGCAACTCATATTCCTCTCGGTCTAAAAGAGCACTATGTTATTGCCTTAGAGAATTTTTATCCCCCTAGGAAAAAACAAAATGAAAGCATTATTTTGGCGCGACCTTAAATTAATTTTAGCATCACAAACTTCTTTATTAATAGGGCCTTTGTTTTTCATTGCCATTATTATAATAACTCCTTTTGCCCTCGAGACAGATCCAAATACTCTTATACGAATAGGCCCAGGCATATTATGGCTCAGTGCTCTTCTTGCAGGATTACTTAATCTTGATAAACTTTTTCAAACTGACCGCAATGATGGAAATCTCGATCAATTTATTCTTTTTAGTCAAAGAAAAAGCTTAACATTTATTGTTTTTATCAAATGTCTTGCTCATTGGGCAGGAACTATGCTTCCCCTTATTTTTGTTACTCCTATCGCAGCGTTTATGTTCCATTTAGATACTATAATAACTTTTACAACAATTCTAACCCTTGTATGTGGAACACCTGCTCTCATTTTCATTGGTGCAATTGGAGCAGCTTTAGCAACATCATTATCGCATAACACAATGCTTATTTTTATTATTATTTTGCCATGGACAATTCCAATTATAATTTTTGGTGTTACAGCTGCTACAGCTCCAATAACATCAAAAATTTCTTTCCTTACTGCTTTAGCTTTTTTGTTCGCTTTTTCACTCTTTTTTGGTATTTTCAGTTCTTTTGTAACAGCTATAACACTCAAATACTTATCAGAATAACAAAAGAAATTGCTACAAAGCAAAAATTTGCCTATTATAAATTTATGAATGAATTATCCCGAAAAAAAACGAAGATTTCCCTCGCAAATCCAACCCGCTTTATGGAAATAAGTAGTGCCGTTTTACCTTGGTTAAGTAGTATAACATTACTTCTCCTTGTCTTAGGTCTTATTTTAGTTGTGTATTCCCCCAATGATTATCAACAGGGTATCACTGTTAAAATTATGTATATTCATGTTCCATTTGCCTGGTTATCTAGCTTTTGTTATATTATAATGAGTGTTGCCGCATTAGGAAGTCTGATCTGGAGTTATCGCCTCGCTGACATAGCGTTAAAATGTGGCGCAACTATTGGGACTATTTTTACAGCTTTAGCACTCATAACAGGGGCACTTTGGGGACGTCCTACGTGGGGAACATGGTGGGTATGGGATGCTAGATTGACATCAGTTTTAATTTTGTTTTTTATCTATCTTGCCATTGTCACTCTTGCTTATTCTTTTGATAACCAAATCAAAGGTGCACATGCTACAGCAATTTTAACATTAGTTGGATTAGTCAATATTCCCATTATCAAATTTTCCGTCAATTGGTGGAATACACTTCATCAACCAGCATCGCTTTTACGTGCAGGTGGTATGGCTATTGATCGCACCATGTTATGGCCTCTCATAACCATGACGTTTTGTTTTACCTTCATGTTTATTGTATTGCATTTAATGACTATGCAAAATGAAATTATCCATCGTCATATTAAAACACTTCAAATCAAAGCAGCCCATCATCATCAATATCAGGACTTCTCATCATGTTCGAACTAAATAACACTCAAAATGAGGTTTTTGGAAATTTTGTCGAGAAAATTGATTTTTTCCTTGCAACGCTCCATCATGAGCAAATTGTTGCTTTAAGTTATATACTCTCTGCAAGTGTTTTATTGTGTTTTATTGGATACATCCTGCGTAAAAGTGTGCGCCAGAAAAAAATTTTGAAACAACTTCAAACAAAAGAAACAATTTGGAAAAAACAGTATAATGAAAGTCACCCCTCTCAAACCTAAACAAAGCGTATCTTTTCCTGTCTTATTAAGCTTCTTATGCCCATTTTTTCTTTTTCTCCTTTTGGTCATATTCTTCTTTAACTCTATAAAAAGCAAACATTCCCGTGATACTTCTTTCATTTCAAATGCATTAGTTGGAAAACTTGCTCCTCAAACCCGGCTTCCCTTGTTAAATAGTAAAGACTATTTTAATTTAGAACAGCTTAAAGGACGCGTAACATTAATTAATTTTTGGAGCTCTTGGTGCTTACCCTGTCGTGCAGAACACCCAATTCTTACAGAAATCGCAAGAGATAAGCGTTTTGATCTTATCGGAATCAATTATAAAGATAACCAAGACAATGCTCAACGTTTTTTAAACAATTTTGGTAACCCTTTTAAATTAATTGGTTTTGATGCTTCAGGTCTTACAGCTATTAACTGGGGCATATATGGACTACCAGAAATCTTTATCTTAAACAAAGAGAGTATTATCATCGGGAAACATACAGGCCCTCTAACGTGGCAAATTTATCAGAAAGAAATCCTGCCAAAAATCGAAAAAGCTATAACTACAAACTAAATTCATTTTAAAAGCAATTTAACCATAGTAACTCATGGCACACAAATAGGAAAATCGATGTAAAATTGTTTACTCACTCACAAAAGAACACTTAATTTTAATAATAAAACACACTATTGAAATGAGTGAAAAGATTACATTGCGTCAGTAAAAATATTAATGATTGTCTCAACTTATATTCACTAGTATTAATAAATACTTTAAAATAAAAATTAATTAAAATATCTACTAAAAGTATAACTTTATTCTCACTACACTTTTTTCTTTAAGTTTAGAGTAAATAAAAACTTCCTTCACAACAAAATAATTGATACAGTCTAAATTAAACATTTAAAGTATACAAAGAATTGACTATTTGTAGATATCATATTCTTAGTCTCCGTCTTTCTGATACTGGTTGAAATGCTATTTTAGCATGAAAATCACAATAAGGACTACTTTCGCTAGAATCAGCACCACAGAAATGAAAACTCGATGATAGAGGATCCCCAACAGGCCATCTACATGTATTTTCATTCAATTGTAAAAGATTAAGATTACGTGACATAGGAACAACTACATTTGATTTTTCAGGTATGTCTGCTTCTGTCACATTCTCAATAACAGACTCCATTCTTAAATTTGCTGCTTCAGAATTGCAAGAAGAACCGTTATCTTGTAACATTGATGATGTCGCACGACGCATCCTCGGCGCTGATGAATTAACACCTGTTAATACTTTTTGTACACGTGACACTACTTGCGTTATCTTACCCCGTCCTGGTAATTTTAGCCGATGTACTTTACCAATCACAGCATTTCTGCTGACTCCACCCAACTGAGCTGCAATTTGACTTGCACTTAAACCTTCACTCCAAAGCTTCTTAAGAAGTTCAACGCGCTCACATGTCCATCCCATACTAGAACTCCATTTCAATTATCTCACTAAAAAATTTTAATTGTATCTTCAAATATTTAATCGTATTTGAACAACTTAATAAAAAACCTTTCAACCTAACCAAATGCATAATATTTTACTCAAATCGCGAAATTTATAAACAAAAACATAACTTCGCTTACTATAATATGGACTGACTCTATGACAAGAGCCATTATGGCTCGCTCATATTCTTTTAAAAAGTTTTCCCCAACTTGCAAATAGATCATAGAAAAATTTTTATTTTAACTCTGATTTTTTCACATAAACATACCTTTTCGAAACCTTAATTGATTTTTTATCAATTAGCATGATAGTCTATTACAATAAAACAGATTATCAATGTTTTAATAAACATAGCATAACTTTCGTATGTCGTATTGCAGTATTTAAAATCAAGAATATCATTATGAAGACTAAGCCTCCGCAATCACTTTATAACAACTTTGCTCGACGCAACTTGCATTTTACACAAGGAAAGGGTGTATGGCTTATATCTGATAAAGGAGAAAGTTATCTTGATTTTACATCTGGCATTGCTGTTAATGTTCTAGGACATACACACCCAAAGCTTGTTGATGCCATTAAAATACAAGCGGAAAAACTTTGGCACGTTTCTAATCTTTTTGAATCACCTGAACAAGAATCACTCGCTGCACGTCTTTGTGCTAATAGCTTTGCTGATAAAGTTTTTTTCTGCAATTCTGGCGCTGAAGCATTGGAATGCGCATTCAAAACTGCTCGCCGTTATCATTATACATCGGGTCAACCAACACGATTCGAAATCATCACTTTTGAAGGTGCATTTCACGGTCGTACACTTGCAACGATTGCTGCTAGCGGGAAAAAAAAATACCTTGAGGGTTTTGGTCCAAAAGTTTGTGGCTTTATTCAAGTACCTTTTGATGATGAAAAAGCTTTACGTAATGCCATCAATAAAAACACTGCAGCTATTCTTATCGAACCGATTCAAGGAGAAGGAGGATTGCGAACAGTCTCTTATGAAACTTTAAAAATGCTGCGCAAATTATGCGATGAAAATCAACTGTTATTGATTTTAGATGAAGTTCAAACCGGAATCGGACGCACAGGAAAACTTTTTGCATATGAATGGCATGACATCACACCTGATATTCTCACTCTTGCCAAGGGATTGGGTGGTGGTTTTCCATTAGGAGCTTGTCTTGCAACAGAAAAAGCAGCAAAAAGCATGACACCAGGAACCCACGGTACAACCTTTGGAGGCAATCTTCTTGGCATAACTGTAAGCAATAATGTTCTTGATATTCTCTTAGAACCTGGTTTTCTTGATCATGTTCAACATATGGGTAGTAAGCTAAAAGAAGGACTTTTAAATATTTTTAACACCTATCCTGATATTATTTGTGCAATTCAAGGTATAGGCCTTATGATGGGTATGCAATGTGTTATTCCTCAAAACGAGGTTATCACTGCACTTGATAACGAACGTATTTTAAGTGTTGGGGCTCGCCATAATATCGTTCGCTTATTGCCTCCCCTTATAATCACTGAAGAAGAAATATATGAAGGTTTGCATCGTATTGAAAAAGCAATTGCTCATCTTTCGCAAACAAACAAAAAAAGACAAGTATAATATTTATGACAAATGCCCTTCGCCACTTCACCGACATATCTATTTTGACTCCACAAAAAGCACGCGCTCTTATCGATTACGCAAAAATTCTCAAAACCGCTTTTAAAGTAGGGAAAAGTTCAAAACCTTTTGCTGGTAAAACACTAGCAATGATTTTTGAAAAACCCTCTACACGAACCCGAGTTTCATTTGATCTTGGTATGCGTCAACTTGGTGGAGAAACAATCATGTTAACGGGATCTGAAATGCAGCTTGGTAATAGTGAAACAATCGCTGATACAGCCCGCGTATTATCACGTTTTGTAGAAATCATAATACTACGCACTACAGTACATCATCGGATGCTTGAATTGGCACAATATGCTCAAATTCCTGTTATTAACGCTCTTACAGACGATACACATCCTTGCCAAATTTTAGCGGACATCCTCACTTATGAAGAACACCGTGGACCTATCGCTGGAAAAACCTTTGCTTGGATAGGAGATGGCAATAATGTTCTTCATTCCTTAATCGAAGCAACAGCTCTTTTTAATTTTCATCTGCACATTGCTACTCCACAAGGAAGTGAACCCCAAGAAAAATATGTAAACTGGGCACGTGAACGAGGAGCACATATTATGCTTACCCAAAATCCTCAAAAAGCCGCTGAAAACGTCGATTGTATTATCACCGACACATGGATTTCCATGGGACAAGAATTTCGTGCCCGTAGTTGTTCTATTTTTCAACCTTATCAAGTCAATGAAGCTTTAATGGCACACGCTAAACCTGATGCTCTTTTCATGCATTGCCTGCCTGCTCATCGTGGTGAAGAAGTTGTAGATGCCGTAATCGATGGGCCAAATTCTGTCGTTTTTGATGAAGCTGAAAATCGCCTGCATGCCCAAAAAGCAATTCTTTCTTGGTGTTTACACGATGGGTTCTTCTTAACCCGATAATTTATGAAATAAACTATCAAAAAGCAAAAAATATGCACAAAGAATCTAAAGATCAAATCTATTTAAATAATTTTTATCAAAATAGAGATAATACCGTTGTTCCCTTTCAAGTCGAAGAGCTTGATATTCGTGGGCGCGTTGTACAACTTGGAGAAAGCTTAAATTCCATTCTCACAAGGCATCAATATCCTGATCCTGTTTCTCATCTCCTAGCAGAAGCTTTAGTCATAACTGTTTTACTTGGAACATCATTGAAATTTGAAGGCAAAATTATTTTACAAACTCATTCTGATGGACCAGTTAATATGTTGGTATGTGACTTTGTTCCTCCCTCCAATTTGCGTGGTTACGCCCGTTTTAATAAAGAAAAATTACAAGCTATAACCAATGGTCAAACATCTTCAGAAATTCTTCTTGGAAAAGGAACTTTGGCTTTCACTATTGATCAAGGACCCTATATACAGAGCTATAAAGGAATAGTTGCCTTAGATGGATCAAACTTTCAAGAAGCTTCTCGTACCTATTTTAATCAATCAGAACAAATTCCTACTGATCTCCGTTTGGCAGTTTCCATGTTAATTAACCGTGATCGAAAGGGAAAAATACAAAAAAGCTGGCGGGCAGGAGGGTTTTTGATTCAGCTCTTACCTCAGGCCTCTCCTAATCTTGATGCCCCATATCAAAAAAATACAAAATCAGAGAAAATAAAAACCCGTATCCAACTTGAAAACCAATGGCAAGAAGCTAAAGCCCTCACTGCAACTATTGACAGTGCAGAACTTACAGATCCTCAAGTTAGCACTGAACGATTACTTTTTCGCCTTTTCCATGAACAAGGTGTAAAAGTTTTTCAAACTTTTTCTATTATAGATCACTGTTCTTGCTCACGAGAAAAAATTAAAGACATATTAAAAAGTTTTTCTGTTGAAAAACGTACTCAAACAATAGAAAACCAACAAACGTCTGTCACATGTGAATTCTGCTCAACGATTTACCATTTCAAACCAGAAGAACTTTTTGAAATAAAAGCATAAATAATTATTCCTGTAACAGAAAAGCTTTTCTTTCCATAAAAAACCTTATCCTAAAAATTACCTATAATTTATTACAAAATTTGAGAACTCTTGTTCATGCAACTTTTTCACAAATCATGAATAACGTAACATAAAATGAACTGATAAATTTTAATCATAGATTTGAAATCGATTAAATAGCTTTCTAAATCGGTTGTTTATTTTTCTTAAGGCTATTTCTAACCTTGAAAATTTTAAAATATCAATTTATAAAAACCCGCAAAGCAAAAGAGTTGAAAGATTTTTTAAAGTCACTCAAAAAATTGGACATTATTTAGAACTGTAAAGTTTTCAGAAGATGAAATTAAGAAGTATTAAACAAAAAAAACAATACGTACAAGCAGTAAAAGTAATAAAAAATATAAATATTCTTTAAATTTTCAAAAAATATTTGGAAAGATACCTTTAAAAGCTCTTTTTTATTTCATAATGATCCCTATAGTCTACCATTTGTGAGTAATCACTTTATGAGAAAAACTTTATATTAACAAATCAGTAAATAAGGAAAAAGAAAATTATTAGACAGATATAATGAGAAAACAGTTTTGAATATTCAGAATGAAATTGCTCGAAAATGATAATTGTGGTTTCTAATTAAAAATTTAATATAGGGAATTATTTGTTAGAAGAATTTAATACGCTTGGGAATAGCGTCACATTATTTAAAGAGGTTATCATGAACGAAAATGAACTAGAAGAGATAAATCTAGTTGATAATTATAATTATAACTATCCAAATACTTGCACATTGAAAAATATATTGAATATAAAAGATCCTGTAGAACTTGAGAGGAGATGTGAATATCATTCAGCATACGCAGCTTATTGTCTGAGCAAAGAGCCTTTACCAAAAAAATTTGATTCCAATTATCTGAAATATATTCACAAGTCTTTGTTTAAAAAAGTGTTTGAATGGGCTGGACATACTCGTGATGTTCCATTTAGGTTTTCGGATGGAACAATTGCTGCCCAACCAAAACTGAAAAAAGTAATTTCGAATACTTTTTTTGCAATCGGTAACGAAATTCAAAAAAATTTAAAAGAAATCGAAAAGACACTTGTCAGGAAGAATAATTTACAAAACTTATCGCGTGAAGAATTTATCAATGAAATAACACCAATATTTGCCTCTCTCAGTTACATACGTCCTTTCAAAAAAGGTAACAACTTAACGCAACAGATATTTTGTGAAAGACTCGCCCAAATTGCAGGCTACAAGCTTTATTTTAGAAAAGTGACAGAAGACCATATGCTAAACGTTTGTGTTAGTGCAATGCGAGATAAGGATTTAAATCCTATGCGGTCTATGTTCGAAGAGATCTGCAGTTGCAAAAAAATACAAAAGAGTAAGAGCGTTTGTGTATAATCAAAATCACAACACAATTCATATATGCATTAACTGACCTATATTCCTTTTCCTTTATGGAAAACGGCGTAACTTAATATAAAGAGCACCACCCCCCCATGTTTATGAACTGCTTGCTCAAAAGTGTGAACATAATATTGAAAAATAGGTGTTGATAGCCAATAAGGAACAAATCGACACAAAATGCCATCGCTACCGTGCGAACGACCTTTTCCTGTTATCACCAGAACACAACGCAATCCGCGCTGGTGAGAGGATTTTAAGAATTCTTTTAAACAACGATACGCTTCATCTTGTATCAAACCATGAAGATCGATACGTGCTTCTATACGACAGAGACCTTTTGCAATTTTACGATGCACTGTACGATCAAAACACTGCATTTTCTTTGCTTTCATTATTCCTCTCTCTTGTTCTTTAAATACCGTTGACTTTTGCTTCTTTTGACCTTCTTGATAAGATGGAAGAATTTGTATAGCTTTTAGCTTTTTATTATCAACATTTTCCTGCATAAGAGAAAAGCGATCATGAAACGGCACTGTCGTACGACAGACCTGCTCCCATAAAAAATAGTCTTGTAGAACCAGTGGTTTTGCTTTTCCTTTATCCTTAACCATTATATCTTTTAATCTCATGTAATCTTATGAAAAATTCTCCATAAGACAAAAACAATTTTAATTTTCATCTTCGGTTGCAAAAAGCTTCCAATTCGGGCTTTGGGACATAGTATCGCGAACAAAAGTCCAGATATCTCTAATTTCTATAATAGCTTCAGGATCACCATCTATACATTTCTCTTGTTCATTATAAGTTGCGGAAATCATTTCACTAACAATACGTACTGTTAAAAACGCTTCTTTTTTCTGCATTTCTGCTACAATAAATTCAATCCTATTAATCCCTATAAAAGTAAATTGAACTCTTTCATTATTTTTTTCACGTTGCTCAATAGCTGCACAAAAACTCTCAAAAACATCAGATGAAAGGTGTTCTTTAAGCCGCAGACGATCACCTTGAGCAAAAGCTGTCATAATTATTTCGTAGACAATTTTAACACCATTCGTAAAAAATTGAGGAGAAAAAGAAGGATCAGACTGAAGAATAGCACGCAAACCACTATTCAGTTTGCTCCCTTCTGATGCAATAGCATCAATTTCGCTAAAATCACTCTTTTGTGAAGAAGACTGATCAGGTATGATATTATCGATTGTTTCCACTTTAATCTGCTTTTTAGGATAACCGGAATAAGAATCAAAGGGAGGTTTTTCAAAACCAATCCGTTTTCCCAACACATTCCGTAGTTGCACAAAAACGACAACTACGACAATAAGAGCTATTATCAGTACAATGTCAAGTTCCATGAGTGCTGTCAATCTCCAAGCCTTAAATGATTATCATTGCAGTCAATATCATTTATCAATAAACATGTAAAATAAGTAAATTTATTATTTAAATAATGTTTATGACTCCCCAATTTAAATTGAGATAAAGAGTAAATAATTTTCTCAACAAAAACTTAAGAAGGATATCTTCATTTGACAAAATTTTATCATATAAAATCTCGATTTTTTTTAACTATAGTTCTCAGCGCTCTCCTTTTTGAAATCGCTGGTTTTATTATTGTTGGAAAAGAGATTGGAGTTTTAGGAACTTTGAGCTTAATTCTTTTAACAATGATAAGTGGAATTGTTTTGTTGCGTATTAAAGGTATAAGTCTTATAAAAAATATACAAAATAAACTCATTCAAAGACATATACTAGAATATTACATAGCTAATGATGTGCTTACCGTTTTTGGTGCAGTTTTGCTTATTCTTCCTGGTTTTATAAGCGATATTTGTGGAATATTATTCCTTATAAAACCAATTCATACTTTTATCTGGAATCTTTTTTTATTCTTTATCAATAAAACAAATTCTAATACAAAAAATAAATCTGAAAAAATAATTGAACTTAACGCAGAAGATTATCAGAGCTATAATACCGAAAAATCTCCCTGGTATAAAAATAATGATAATCACTAAGATACAAAAAATAATTAAAGATAAGGAGAGCATTTCTTGCAACCCTTTGCAAGTCATGGTAATTTATTTTAAACTTACGATAGAAATATGTGTATTATTAATGAAAGGTTTTTAGTATGACCGAAGGTGAAATGCATAATAATAGTGGAGAACCGGTTTTTGCTGTTTTGACCCAATATTTAAAAGATTTTTCATTTGAAAATCCGAATGCACCTCGTTCATTGCGTCCACGAGAAAAAGCACCACAAATTGATGTTAACATTAATGTCAACGCTAATCCAATTGGTGATGACAATTATGATGTCATATTATCCCTTTCAGTCAAAACTAAAGATGATACTGAGATGCTATTTCACGTAGAGCTGATTTATGGTGGTATTTTCCATATTAAAAATATTCCACAGGAGCATATAATGCCGCTTGTTTTTATTGAATGTCCGCGTCTTTTGTTTCCTTTTGCTCGGCAAATTATATCTGATGCTACACAAAACGGTGGTTTTCCACCTTTGTGGATTGATCCAATTGATTTTGCAACTATGTTCCAAAAACGTGTTGCTGAAGAACAAAAAAATAATCAAACACAACCATCTTAAAAATTAGCTTGTAAAATTACATAAAATTTATTTTTATTTCTTTCACTATAAAAAAACCTTTGAAATCTCAAAGGTCTTTATTTTTTTTAGTAATTTTTTCTGCATGATAAGCAGCCAAAGTTGCGATATTAACAATATCTGTATCGCGCCCACTAAACGGTACAATTTGCACTGATCTCTTCAATCCAATCAGAACAGGACCAATAATGGTTGCTTCACCAAGTTCTTGTAACATTTTGCTAGAAATTGAAGATGAATGATATCCAGGCATCACTAAAACATTAGCCGGTTCAGTCAATCCCATAAAGGGATATTGTTGCATCAATTTCAAATTAAGAGCCACATCAGCACTTATTTCTCCATCAAATTCAAAATCAACTTTACGTTCATGTAAAATATCAATAGCTCTTTGAATACGTTGTGTAACTTGACCTTTTATATGACCAAAAGTAGAAAATGCTAAAAATGCTACCCGCGGTTGATACCCAAATCCACGAACAAAAAAAGCTGTCTGTTCAGCTATATCAGCAAGTTCTTCAGGATTAGGATGCTCATAAACTGCTGTATCCGCAATAAACACAGTACGTCCACGACAAATAGCTATTGAAATACCAATTAACCGTTCTTGTGGTTTTTCATCAATCACTCGGCATATATCTACCAAAGCCGTTTCATAATTCCGTGTTACTCCTGTAATCATTGCATCAGCATCACCCAAAGCTAACATACAAGAAGAAAAATAATTGCGATCATTATTAATAAGACGGTGACAATCACGCAATAGCCAGCCTTGGCGCTGCATCTTTTTATAAAAATATTGAGCATAAGCATCAGTGCGACAAGACAGCTTTGCATTTATAATGGAAATTCCTTCACGCTCAAGGTCAATTCCTGCAATAGCAGCAGTATCTTTAATCTGTTCTTCACGACCAACTAAAATTGCTTTCCCTAATTTTTGATGAACGTAAGATACAGCCGCTCGTATGACCGGCTCTTCTTCCCCTTCTGCAAAAACAATTTTCTTTGGTGCCTGACAAACATAATCATAAACACCACGCATCGTGGATGCAATGGGATCACGTCGAGCATTCAAATCACGTTCATACGCTTTTAAATCGTGAATATATTTTCTAGCAACACCGCTTTCCATTCCTGCTTTTGCCACCGCAATTGAAACAACTGTTAGTAAACGTGGATCAAATGGAACTGGAATAATATAATTGGGACCAAATTTCAGGCGGTTTCCACGATAAGCTTCTACAACACCATCAGGGACTTCCTCATGAGCCAATTTTGCAATAGCTTTTGCTGCAGCAATTTTCATGCTTTCATTGATAACCGTTGCACGAATATCAAGAGCACCGCGAAATATATAAGGAAAACAAAGAACATTATTAATTTGATTGGGATAATCTGATCGACCTGTTGCTATAATAACATCATCACGTATTTCTGCTACTTCTTCAGGTGTAATTTCCGGATCAGGATTAGCCATAGCAAAAATAATTGGTTTTGGTGCCATTGATTTTACCATCTCAGCGGTTAGTGCACCTTTTGCCGAAACCCCAAAAAACATATCAGCGCCTTCCATCGCCTCAGAAAGCGTGCGTTTATCTGTTTTAATAGCATGAGCGGCTTTCCACTGATTCATCCCTTCTTTGCGGCCTTCATAGACAACACCTTTTGTATCACACAACAAAATATTCTCAGATCGAAAACCCATTGCTTTAATGAGTTCAATACAAGCAATTCCTGCAGAACCTGCGCCATTACAGACTAATCGTGTATCTTGCATATTACGTCCCGTTAAATGCAAAGCGTTTATCACACCAGCAGCTACAATAATTGCTGTACCATGTTGATCATCATGAAAAACAGGAATATTCATAAGTTCGCGTAAACGACTTTCAATAATAAAACAATCAGGGGCTTTAATATCTTCAAGGTTAATGCCACCAAAAGATGGTTCCAAATACCGTACTAGATTAATAAAGCTTTCCGTATCGTTCGTATTAACTTCTAAATCAATTGAATCCACATCTGAAAATCGTTTAAAAAGAACTGCTTTTCCTTCCATCACTGGTTTAGATGCCAAGGCACCCAAATTACCCAAACCTAAAATAGCTGTCCCATTTGATATAACAGCGACAAGATTTCCTTTTGCCGTATAATCGTAAGCCATTAATGGATTTTCAGCAATTGCTTTAACTGGAACAGAAACACCCGGCGAATAAGCAAGTGCTAGATCATACTGCGTTGCCATAGGTTTTGTTGCAACAATTTCAAGCTTACCAGGACGATCACCGCTGTGAAAATCAAGGGCTTCTTGCTCACATACACTATACAATTTTTTATACGTTGTTTGATCTTTTCCATTTTTTTTCATTTTACTTACTTTCTTAAAAAAACAGCACAAATTTTTATTAACAACGAATATAATGATTAAATTTTAGAATTTGATTCGTATGCTAAAAATCGCTATGCTTACTCTATAAAGGCATCTTATCATGCGTTTCATTTAGGGGTAATGAAATATATCTCGAAGTAAATAAAAAAGGGCAAAAAAGTCTACATTTAAAGGGAAAAATCGTACTAAAATGGAAAAAGAGACTGAACATAAAGATTCATTCCAACATCCTACGATTCCACCCAATACTCATCAAGAACGTCTTACACCTATGATGGAGCAGTATATAGAAATCAAAGCTGTTAATAGTGATTGTCTTCTTTTTTATCGTATGGGTGATTTCTATGAATTATTTTTTAACGATGCGATTGAGGCTGCTCAATCCTTAGGGATTACACTTACAACACGCGGCAAACATTTAGGTAAAGATATCCCGATGTGTGGTGTTCCTGTTCACTCTGCAGATGATTATTTACAAAAACTTATTGCATGCGGTTATCGCGTTGCCGTATGTGAACAAATAGAAAATCCTGCAGAAGCAAAAAAGCGTGGTTCAAAATCAGTTGTTCAGCGCGATGTGGTCCGCCTTATAACACCCGGAACTATAACAGAAGAAAAACTTCTTGATCCAACGCGAGCAAATTATCTCATGACACTTGCTCGCACCACAACCACCAATAGAGAAGAATACGCTCTCTCGTGGATTGATATTTCTACTGGTATATTTCGAGTTACAGAAAGTCGTCACGAAAATCTCTTAACAGATATTATGCGTGTAGATCCACAAGAAGTGATTGTGGCAGATTCACTTTTCCATGATAAATCTCAAAAAGCTCTTTTCAATGTTCTCGGCCATATTATCTCACCTCAACCAGAAAATCTTTTTGATACCACCACTGCTGAAAGAGATATTTGTCATTATTTCAAACTTTCAACCCTTGAGGGAATTGCTGATTATTCTCGTTCGGAACTCTCAGCAATCGCCTCTGCCATTCGCTATATCGAAAAAACACAAATCACACACCGCCCCCCTCTCATGCGACCTGAGCGTCAAAATGAAAGCACGACTCTTTTCATTGATGCAGCTACAAGATTTAGTCTTGAACTCATTCGAACCACATCCGGTCAACGCGATGGGAGTCTACTAAAAGCGATTGATCGTACTGTCACAGGAGGTGGTTCACGCCTTCTCGTTGATCGCTTAATTTCTCCTCTAACCAGTCCAATAGCTATTGATAAACGTCTTGATTCAATAGATTTTTTTCTGCGTAATCCTTCTCTTGCAGAAGCTATCAAACTTACTCTGAAAGGAGGACCAGATATGCCACGCGCAGTATCGCGTTTAGCGCTTGGTCGAGGAGGACCACGTGATATGGGTACAATTCAGCGCGGCTTTGAAAGCATTAATGAAATTAATCAAATTCTTAATAATGAATTGCTCCCCCAGGAAATTAATGACGTACGAGAGGTATTTTCACACTTACCTACCACTCTGCATTTTCATCTAGAACAAGCACTGACTGACGATCTCCCTCTTTTCAAGCGGGATGGTGGTTTTATTCGTCCTCATTATCACCAAGAATTAGATGAAATGCGTAGTTTGCGAGATGAATCACGTTGTATTATTGCCGGACTCCAAGCACAATACGCTCAAGAAACAGATATTAAAACGCTCAAAATCAAACATAACAACATTTTAGGTTACTTTATTGAAGTCACGAACTTACAAGCATCGGCTCTTACAAACACTCCACAAGCAAAAGCCCGTTTTATCCACCGACAGACAATGGCAAATGCCATGCGCTTCACCACAACTGAGCTGGCCGAACTCGAAAGTCGTATTGTCCATGCAGCAAATCATGTCTTGACGCTTGAATTGGAAATTTTTGATACACTTGTCAATGAAATTACCGAACAAATTGATTTCATTCGTCAAGCTGCTGAAGCCCTTGCTATTTTAGATGTATCTGTTGCTTTGGCTCGCTTAGCTGAAGAACAAGGATATTGCCGTCCCAAAATTGATAATTCATTAGCCTTTCATATTACTGCTGGTCGTCATCCTGTTGTAGAACAAGCATTACGAAAACAAGCTGCAGAGCCATTTGTTGCTAATGACTGCGACCTTTCGGCACAAAACCAACATTCAAATGCAGACATTTGGTTGTTAACAGGCCCCAATATGGGAGGAAAATCAACTTTTTTACGACAAAACGCTCTCATTGCTATTATGGCGCAAATGGGCTCATTTGTCCCAGCCACTTCAGCTCATATCGGCATTGTTGATCGTTTATTTAGTCGTGTTGGTGCTTCTGATGATCTCGCTCGAGGACGCTCAACATTTATGACGGAAATGGTTGAAACAGCAACTATTCTCAATCATGCCAGTAGCCACTCCCTTGTCATCCTTGATGAAATAGGACGAGGAACGTCAACTTTTGATGGTCTTTCAATTGCTTGGGCGACCGTTGAACATCTCCATGAGATAAATCGCTGTCGTGCAATTCTTGCTACACATTTTCATGAAATGACAGCGTTAACCCGAAAACTTAATCGCCTTCATAATATGACAATAAAAGTTAAAAATTGGAATAGTGATGTAATTTTTCTCCATGAAGTCACTAAAGGCACTGCTGATCGCTCCTATGGTGTGCAAGTAGCAAAGCTGGCTGGATTACCTGCAACAGTTATTTCTCGTGCAACAGATGTTCTGCGCCAATTAGAACAAGGTGAAATGTCCGAAAAAGGACATAAATTAATTGATAATTTACCGCTATTTTCTCTTAAAGAAATGCCTTTCACAAATGAAAAAAAGGACAAATATTGCCCGATTAAAGATGCTTTAAAAAATATTAATCCTGATGAACTATCCCCTAAAGCTGCTTTAGAAGAACTCTACCGCCTCAAACAACTTGATAAGCAATAGACTAATGATATAAAATTAAAGAAAAATCTTACAATAATAAATTGTCATATTCCTGAAAGGCTTTTTTATATAGCTAAAAAATTATATTATAAAAGCTATAATTTGCACAAATGATTCAAAAAATGACTTAAAGTTATCTTTCACGCTTATAAAATTAAGCATTAAAAATATTATAAAACATATATTTAATGACAATCCAGCACCTTTTGATTATTTTTCATAATAGCGCTAGAATTTTAGTTATTGGAACCATAAATTTTCAAACCACTTTAGTGAAGCTCATTCGATAATTTTAGTTCACAACCAATAAAGCATTTCTATAACAAATACTCACACTCTTTCATTACCGATTCCAAACCTAACAGGATATTATAATTGTAAACATATAGTTTATGAAGGAGCTTTTAGTTTTTTATTATTACATCTGCTTATAAATGACAACAAAACTTAATGATATTTTTATAAAGCTTTTTGAATATCAAATAATAATGAAATGATTTTTATAGATAAAACAAAGGAGATGTGATCACATCACCATATCTTATCTCTAGATGAATACACAAACTTTATTTTCAAATGTTCTCATTTTATTTAAGAAAAATATTTGATTTTTTTGGTGGAGCTAAGCGGGATCGAACCGCTGACCTCTTGCATGCCATGCAAGCGCTCTCCCAGCTGAGCTATAGCCCCACACAGGAAAACAAATAACCTATAAGAGTTCTTAGAACGAGACAAACTGAAGATCAAGAAAAATTTATATTCAATAAATAGTACATAATATCTTCTTGTTTTTCTTAAACATCATCATCGTTAGAAACCCCGTTGCCAAGAATATCAGCTACATCATCATCTTCATCGCTTTCGTCATGAGACAAAAATGTATCATCATCGCCAAGATCTACATCGCCATCATCTAAATCAGGGAGCTCATCATCTTTAGATACATCGACATCTTCTTCAAGTAACATAAAGGCAGACTTCTCAAGTGCTGTATCAAGCTCTTCAGTATCCACCTCTTCTTCATTACTTGCTTCAGCCGCTGCAACCTCAAAATAAGAGCGTGGATAAGAAAGTCCTGTGTAAGGTGACACAATAGGGTCACGATTAAGATCATAAAATTTCTTTCCCGTTTCCGGGTCAACACGTTTGGTTCCAAGTTCTGGTTTTGCCATAGACCGTGCCTCTTTGTTTAGTTAAATTGAATTAAAACCGATTTCATGGTGCTTAAGCGAAAAACTATGCACTTGTCAAAGATAAAACATAATTCCACACGAATTTTCTCATGACGCCTATTAAAACATATGATAAAGGACACTTAATTTTTTAAAATTCATTTTTATTAAATAAAGATTCGATGCATAAAGCAATACCAGTAACTGCTAAAAAATCAACCAATCTTTCTGGCACAATTAAAATACCAGGAGACAAATTAATCTCCCACCGAGCACTTATATTAGGAGGACTGGCACATGGAGAATCACATATTCATGGACTTCTTGAAAGTGATGACGTTCTACGTACAGCCGCTATTATGCAAGCTATGGGAGCACAATGTTACAAGAAAAAAATTTTTGGGTTATTCGTGGAACCGGTAATGGTTGTTTACTGCAAGCACAAACACCTTTAAATTTTGCCAATTCTGGAACAAGTGTTCACCTGATTATGGGACTAGTTGGTTCTTATCATATGAAAACAACTTTTCTCGGCGATGTCTCACTGCCTAGACGTCCAATGGAACATATCCTCAATCCATTGCGTTTAATGGGAGTTGAAATTGAACAAAATCTTGGGAATCAATTATCTTTAACGCTTCACGGTCCTAAAATGGCTAACCCGATTCGGTACCGTGTACCTATGGCTTCTGCTCAAGTGAAATCAGCAGTCCTTCTTGCCAGTCTCAATATTGCTGGTACTACAACTGTTATTGAGCCAATCCTCACACAAGATCATACAGAAAGAATGCTTAAAGCATTTGGCGCTGAACTTGATATAGAAACAGATAAAGAAGGCACACGTTTCATCTCTCTAAAAGGCCAGCCACATCTTACTGGACAAATCATTAATGTTCCAGGAGACCCATCCTCAGCTGCTTTTCCAATTATCGCAGCTCTTCTTGTAGAAAATTCTAATATCACACTTGAGAATGTTCTCATAAACAAATCTAGAATGGGATTCATCCAAACATTGTGGGAAATGGGTGCCGAAATTGAACTTTTGAACCAACGCAAAATAGGCATAGAAAATGTTGCCGACATACGGGTTAGATCATCAGAATTAAAAGGTGTGACTGTACCAAGAGAACGAGCACCATCAATGATTGATGAATATCCTGCTTTAGCAATAACAGCAGCCTTTGCGAAGGGTACAACGATTATGTCAGGAATTGAAAAATTGCGTGTTAAGGAATCAGACTGGCTTTCCGCACTTGCTGAAGGATTCAAAATTAATCATGTTCATTGTGAGAAAGGAAACGATTTTCTTATTATTCATGGAAAAAACTCTATCAAAGGTCTAGGAGGTGGACGCGTTACCACATACCTTGATCATCGAATTGCAATGTGTTTTCTCATTTTTGGACTAGTTTCAGAAAAACCTGTTATTATTGATGATAAACGAATAATTGCTACCAGTTTTCCAGAATTTATTCCCTTAATGCGTCAACTTGGAGGTCAAATCTATTGAAACCTTTTATTATTGCAATTGATGGCCCAGCAGCTTCTGGAAAAGGGACTTTGGCAAATCAAATCGCTACCCATTACCATCTTCATCATTTAGATACTGGTCTAATTTATCGTAGTATTGGTTATTTTCTCTTAAAACAAAATTTGGCCTTAGATGATGAAATAAACGCTGTTGCATATGCTAAAAAACTTGATCTTAATGCTCTAAATTCAGATCTTCTTACTTCTCCTGATATCAGTGAAGCCGCATCAAAAATAGCGACTATACCAGCTATCCGTAAAATTCTTGTTAGCAAACAACGTGACTTTTCTCAAAAATTACCAGGAAGCGTGCTCGATGGCCGTGATATTGGTACTGTTGTCTGTCCTCATGCAGATATAAAATTTTATGTCTTAGCGAATGCTCAAACACGTGCAAAACGCCGCTACCAAGAAATTTTAAAAAAAGGAGGACGAGCAGATTATCGTGAAATTCTGATCAATCTTGAACAACGTGACAAACGTGATATGACTCGAAAACATAGTCCTTTAAAACCAGCTAAAAACGCCCACTTGCTTGACACATCAGAATTGAGTATAAAAGAAGTATTGGAAACTGCGTGCACCTTTATTGATCCTCTTATAAAAAACCATGCAGTTAAATAAAATCATCAAGGTGATTTCAAGCCTAGCGCTTATCTTTCTTTTTATCAAAAGAAAGAGGGTATGGAGTTACCTCATATCAACACTAACCTAGCGCTTATACCTTTGGTAATATAAGGTATGTATCAGGAGTTATTATGTCACAATACAATCCCACTACAGCAGATTTTGAAACCCTTTTAATGGAATCATTTCAAACTAATGACCTTAATGAAGGGTCTGTTGTTAAAGGCCGCATCATTGCAATCGAAAAAGATATGGCAATTATTGACGCTGGTCTTAAAGTAGAAGGACGTATTCCACTTAAGGAATTTGGTAGCAAAGGTAAAGACGGTTCCTTGCAAATCGGTGATGAAGTTGAAGTTTACATTGAACGTATTGAAAATGCGCTAGGTGAAGTTGTGCTATCACGTGAAAAAGCACGTCGTGAAGAAAGCTGGACTCGTCTTGAAGAAAAATTTAATGCTGGCACACGAGTAGAAGGTGTTATCTTTAACCAAGTGAAAGGTGGTTTTACAGTTGATCTCGATGGCGCTGTTGCTTTCTTGCCACGTAGTCAAGTTGATATTCGGCCTATTCGCGATGCCGCGCCTTTAATGCATAATTCACAACTCTTTGAGATTTTAAAAATGGATCGTCGTCGCGGCAATATTGTTGTTTCACGCCGTACTGTATTAGAAGAGAGTCGTGCTGAACAGCGTTCAGAAATTGTTCAAAATCTTGAAGAAAATCAAATTGTTGAAGGTATTGTCAAAAACATAACAGATTATGGAGCCTTTGTTGATCTTGGTGGCATTGATGGTCTTTTGCATGTTACTGATATGGCGTGGCGGCGTATTAACCATCCATCTGAAATTTTAACAATTGGCCAAAATATTAAAGTTCAGATTATTCGCATTAATCAAGAAACACATCGTATTTCGCTTGGAATAAAGCAACTTGAAAATGATCCATGGGATAGTATTAACACCAAATATCCAGTCGGTAAAAAAATTACTGGTTCTGTTACAAATATTACTGATTACGGTGGTTTTGTTGAAATCGAACCAGGAATCGAAGGACTCATTCATGTTTCTGAAATGAGTTGGACTAAGAAGAATGTGCATCCTGGAAAACTGCTTTCCACATCACAAGAAGTAGAAGTTGTTGTCCTTGAAATTGATTCTTCTAAACGCCGTATTTCTCTCGGTTTAAAGCAAACATCTGAAAATCCGTGGATAGCTTTTGCAAATAAATTTCCTGTAAATTCAAAAATTACAGGAGAAGTAAAAAACAAAACAGAATTCGGTCTTTTCGTAGGTCTTGAAGGTGACGTGGATGGTATGGTCCATCTTTCTGATCTTGATTGGAATCGTCCCGGTGAACAAGTTATCGACACCTATAACAAAGGTGACACCGTTCAAGCCATTGTTCTTGATATTGATGTTGAAAAAGAACGTATTTCTTTAGGAATTAAACAGCTTTCCAGTGACAAAGTGAAAGAAGCAGCAGCGTCTGGTGAATTACGTAAAGGTACTATTGTTACATGTGAAGTCATAGGAATTAATGAAAATGGCATTGATGTAAAACTTATTGAACACGATCTTGAAGTAACAATCCGCCGCACTGATTTGACACGTGATCGTGATGAACAACGTCCTGAGCGTTTTGCTATTGGACAAAGAGTTGATGCTCAAGTCACTGCATTTGATAAAAAAACCCGTAAGCTTTCAGTATCGATCAAAGCCTTAGAAATCGCAGAAGAAAAGGAAGCTGTTGCTCAATATGGCTCTACAGATTCAGGAGCTTCTCTTGGTGATATTCTTGGCGCAGCTTTAAAAAAGCAAGAACAAGATTAATAATTAAACAAAAAGCCACTAATTTTATAGTGGCTTTTTATTCTTCATTGGAAATTCTATTTTAGCTCTTTATTTTTTTTATGAAGTGTTCACTTATTGAGATAAAATACCAACAGTCTATTGAGTAATAACACATCATCGAATGGCAATAGAATTATGGTACCCATACTAAATCGTATAAAGTGTTTTTTTTCTCAAAAAACAAAAATTCACTATCTCAATGAAACTAATTTCCCTATCCGTTCAACCAGTAAATCACAAGAAGAGCTTTATAAGTTAGGCTATAACATAGCGTCTGGCCAGAAAATCTTTCTTCCTGAATATAAAGAAAAAGAAAATGATTTTCGTAAACGATTGATTGAAAATGCTAAACTTATTCTCCATGTCTTTCGCATCAACGATGTTGCCGCACGTAATAATGAAACAATTGCACCGTCCGCCCAGTGGCTTATTGATAATCATTATACCATTGACAAAACTATACAACAGCTACGCTGCAATTTTTCCAAGTCTTTTATCAAGCAACTACCCCCTTATGAACAAAATAAAGAAATTCCACGCATTTTCGCTTTAGCCTGGCTTTATGTCGCCCATACAGATAGCAGTTTTTCACAAGAAACACTTACAGCAATGGTTAATGGTTTTCAAAAAGTTTGTAATCTAAAAATTAGTGAATTGTGGGCGCTTCCTTTTGTTGTTCGTATGATCTTAATTGAAAATATCCGCCGTCTTTCATTACGTATTGAGCAAGCACGGTATATGCAATCTCTCGCTAATCAAGTAGCCGATAAAATTACCATTGCAAAAAATGAAACTCAATTAAATATTCTTACTCTTTATGAAAAACTAACCTCTCTTTCAACTTTTTCAGCTCATTTATTTTACCGTCTACGAGGTTCATCTGTTGATTCAACAATAGCATTAACCTGGCTTAAAGAACAGCTGTACCTTCATGGTAGTAACCCAGAAATGATAACAGCTGATGAACATACGCGTCTAACAACAGATGGTATAACCATGGGCAATATTATTCGTGCTCTCAAAACTATTGATGATGTTGATTGGACGGCATGGTTTGAAACAGTAAGTTGTGTAGACTTTATCCTGCGTGAAAATAGTGATTTTTCTGAAATTGACTCTCATTCACGCAATGTTTATCGACAAGTCATCGAAAAAATTGCACATCGTTCATCTCTTAGTGAATTAGAAATTGCACGTAAAGCTATAGAGATGACACAAACTTGCTCTCAAGATGTCACTTATAAAAATAATCTTTCTATTGGATGGTACTTTGTTGATGACGGACGTTCTATTTTTGAAGAAGCATGCGGATACAATCCATCACTTCTGACAAAATGGATACAAACCTATTATCGTTTAAAAATAGGAGCCATTGCAATTCCTGTCTTTTTTTTAATGCTTGTTATTTTGTTTGCGATCTATATTTCGTTACAAATATCTGGTCTGACACCATTAATGATACTCCTCTTCACCGCACTGGCGCTTTTTCCTACTATGGATGCTGCTTTTGCTTTTTTTAACACTGTTGTATCATGGTTTGTCCCACCAAATCAGCTCATTGGTTATGAATATAAAGAGGGTATTCCCGAAGATGCACGTACAATAGTTGTTATCCCCACTTTGATCACATCACGTAATGATATCGATGAACAAGTACGTAATCTTGAAGTGCACTATCTTTCTAACCCTCAAGGAGCCATTCATTTTGCTCTTATCACCGACTGGGCAGATGCTCCATTTGCAGAAACACAAAACGACCTTGATTTGTTGCACTATGCACAAAAAGGTATTGCTCAACTTAACCATCGTTATCATCGTGATAACATTCCCCTATTTTTTCTTCTTCACCGTAGACGCCTTTATAATGCTCATGAAAAATGCTGGATGGGATGGGAACGCAAACGTGGAAAACTTCATGAGCTTAATCTCTTACTCCGAGGAAATCAAAATACTAGTTTTTACACTCCAGATCCAAATCTTCCTATGGATTGTCGTTTTGTTATGACTTTGGACTCAGATACACGTCTAACTCCTGAAAGTGTTACTAAACTAGTTGGTAAGCTCAACCATCCACTTAATCGCCCTGTTTTTTCTAAAAAAAATGGAGCGGTTGTAAAAGGCTACAGCATTTTACAACCCCGTATCACACCTTCTCTCACAGCAGAAGAAGAAACATCAATTCTACAAAGAGTTTTCTCTACCAATCGTGGAATTGATCCTTATGTCTTTGCCGTATCTGATACCTATCAAGATCTCTTGGGAGAAGGAACTTTCACCGGAAAAGGTCTTTATAATATCGATGCCTTTGAACAAGCACTGAATAATAAAATCAAAGAGAATACTGTCCTCAGTCATGATCTTTTAGAAGGAAGTTATGCACGTGCCGCGCTCGTAAGCGACGTAGAAGTCATCGAAGATTATCCAACAGCTTATAACGTTGATATTGCTCGTCATCACCGTTGGATCCGTGGTGACTGGCAGTTATTGCCTTATCTTTTAAACCACCATAATGTGAGTCTCACAACGCGCTGGAAAATGCAAGACAATTTGCGCCGTTCTCTCACACCACTGATGTGGCTTATTGCAGCAATAGCAGGATGGTCTCTTTTACCGTTTAAAATAGCAATTTTTTGGCAAATATTTCTGCTTCTTAGTCCCTTTATTGCACCAATTTTAGGTGTCCTTCGCACATTTATTCCTTCCAGTAGCGATTATTCTTTACGCGGACAGTTACAATTAATTTCAAGTAGCATTTCCTCCACAATATTAGAAATACTTCTTAAAATCACATTTATAGCTCACTCAGCTTATTTTATGACTGATGCAATCATCCGTGCACTCTATCGCATGATGATCTCAAAACAGTATCTTCTTGAATGGAAAACTTCAGCCGCAACGAAATCAATTCCCAATAGTTTAAGCTTCTATATCATCACTATGTGGCCAGCAGTGTTTATTGGTATTATTGCTATAGGATTACCCCTATCCTTTAATAATTCAACAATCTTGATTGCTTTACCTTTTGTAGTTCTGTGGTTTTTCTCACCAATGATTGCATGGTTTGTCAGCAAACCAACAGCATTTCAAGATGTTCTTGATATATCTTCCGAAGATAAAAAAATACTGCGGTGCATTGCACGACGGACATGGCTTTATTATGCAACTTTTGTCAATAAACAAAGTAATTATTTGCCACCTGATAATTTTCAAGAAGAGCCTGAACCCCTTATTGCGCAGCGCACATCACCTACCAATATTGGAGTTTACCTACTTTCTATTATTGCTGCACGCGATTTTGGTTGGATTAGCTTTGAAGATGCCATTACGCGAATTAAGTGCACATTAAATACTATTGAAAAAATGGAAAAGTTTCGTGGTCATCTTTATAACTGGTATGAAACAGATACACTTAAACCTCTTCTGCCAACTTATATTTCAACAGTTGATTCAGGTAATCTTGCCGGCCATTTGATAACACTGGCTTCGGCTTTAAGCGAATGGGCTGAAACACCTAATACCTTTTTACAAAGCGATCTGGACAGTTTATTCGATGTCAACAATATTCTTGAAGAGATCTTACAGGAAACCCCTGACAATACCAATACTCTTCATCCATTATACCAACAGATCAAAGAGCATATTGCTAATTTTCATCACTCTGTTAGCGTACTTAAAACAAAATCAGAAACCGTTATGAATATTACTCGTCTTTCGATTGCTGCCCATAATATTGTACATTTGATCAACGAACTCAATAAAACAATCCAAACAAAAGAATCTGCTCACATGTTATCTTGGGCCAAATGTCTAGTAGAAACGTGTGAAGCTCATAACCACGATATTATGAGTAACTACGACACTAAAGAACTATGCAAAAAATTAAATACTTTATCGGAAAAAGCGCGACAAATAGCTTTCGATATGAAATTTGACTTTTTAGAACAGACTGAACGACAACTTTTATCTATTGGCTATCGTGTACAGGAAAATAAACTCGACGAAAGCTGCTATGATCTTCTAGCTTCAGAAGCACGTCTCGCAAGTTTATTTGCTATTGCTAAAGGTGATATTAAATTCAAACATTGGTTTCATCTTGGCCGATTACTTATCCCAATTGGTTGGAAAGGTGCTCTATTATCATGGTCAGGATCTATGTTTGAATATCTCATGCCTTCTCTTGTTATGCGTGAGCCCTTAGGATCCATACTTGATCAAACAAATCGGCTCATTATTCGTCATCAAATAAAATATGCACGTGGACGACGACTACCATGGGGTATTTCAGAAGCGGCATTTAATGCCCGTGATCATTTAATGAATTACCAATATTCTAGTTTTGGTGTTCCAAGCCTCGGACTTCAGCGTGGCTTATCACGCAATGCCGTTATTGCTCCTTATGCCAGTCTTTTAGCTGCACAATATATGCCAGCTCAAGCCATCTCTAATCTAAATCACCTGCGTAGTCTTGGTGCTTTAGGAACATATGGTTATTATGATTCTATTGATTTTACACCCTCACGTGTGCAAAAAGGAGAAAAATATGCCATCGTACGTAATTATTATGCGCATCATCATGGTATGTCGATTCTTGCTATCAATAACGTCATTTTCGAAGGACGGATGCGTAATCGCTTTCATCGTGATCCAGTTATAAAAGCTGCACAATTATTATTACAGGAAAGAGCTCCACGACAAATTCCTGTCATTCATACTAAAACTAACAACCCTATGCGCAATAACTCTAGAGGTTTTGATGATACCCCTGTGCGCATTATTACGAATCCTCTTTTTAAACCTCGAGAAACTTTACTTCTATCAAATGGCTGTTATTCTATAATGATGACAGCAAATGGTTCTGGTTATAGCCGTTGGCATAATTATGCTATAACACGTTTTATTCCTGATGCTTCAGAAGATCAACAAGGGACTTTGTTCTTCATCAAAGATACAGAAAGTAAACACTGGTGGTCTATCACAAATGAACCAACACGCGTGGCCGAAGAAGAAGTAGTCAGTATTTTTACAGATGAAAAAGCTGAATATACAAAAACAGTTGATGGTCTGAAATCAACACTCGAATGTCTTGTTGCTTCTAAAGGTGATGGTGAAGGTCGACGTATACAGTTAATCAACATAACGAACAAAGATCGAATAATTGAAATAATTTCTTATGGTGAATTAGCGCTTGCAACAATTGATAATGATTATGCTCATCCTGTCTTTTCACGAATGTTTATAGAAACAGAAATTCTTGATTCAGGTGGGACAATTTTAGCTAAAAGGCGCAAGCGTTCTCCTCATGATCCCAATATCCATATTGCCCATTTTGTTACTGATTCATCAGGAATTATTCCAGAAGCAGAAGCGGAAACTGATCGTCGCCTTTTTATTAGCCGTGGTCGCTCTATTTATCATCCAATTGCCTTTGATCAAAATAATTACAAAGGTAATCAAGGATGTGTCCTTGATCCAATTATTTCAATCCGCAGTCGTGTAAAAGTTCCGGCTCATGAAAAAACAGAACTTATTTTTTGGACTTTTGCAGCCGATTCAAAAGAAACATTACAAAACTACATTAAATATTATCGACAACCTCATATGTTCCAGAAAGAATTATCAAAAGCATGGACACATTCACAAATTTCACTGTATCAAAACAATATCAGTCCTAGAGAGGCTATTACTTATCAAAAATACATAACACCACTTATCTATCCTGATCGAAAATGGCGTCTTCCTCCCGAAACATTAGCAAAAACTATTGGAAAACAATCTGATTTATGGCCAATGTCCATTTCAGGAGATTATCCTATTTGCCTACTCAGACTAGATAATGAAACGGATATCACTGTACTGCGTGAGCTGCTTAAAGCATATGAGTATTGGCGTACGCGGGGTCTCATCGTTGATATAGTTATTTTAAATGAACAGACATTTTCCTATTTACAAGATACACAACGCGCCATTGAGTGGGCATGTGAATCTTATTGTCACCGTACAAAAGAAATGAATGGAAAAAATCATATTTTCACCCTCCAACGCGATCAAATAAGTGAACGAAGTTTCAAAACACTTCTCGCATCAGCCCGCATTATTCTTCATGCTCAAAATGGATCTTTATCTGAACAATTGAAACGTATAGAAAATATTGATTTCGATTTAGTTATTCACAATCATAGGCAAGAATCTAATAATAAATTAAACTACAAAAAATACAATAAAAAAACACAAAAAACAAAACAAAAAGCTTCTTATTTCCCTATACAGAGCGAAGATCTGCAATATTGGAATGGTTATGGTGGTTTTAATGAGCATAACCATTATGTGGTGCGTCTGAATGGATGCCAAACAACACCACATCCATGGATTAACATAATTGCAAACCATAGCTTTGGTTTTCACGTATCCGCTGAAGGAACAATCTTCACCTGGGCTAATAATAGCCGTAATTACCAATTAACTCCTTGGAGCAATGATCCTGTTACCAATCGTCCAGGGGAAGCGCTATATCTTGTTGACCGACTGACTTTAAAATGTTTTTCTCCAGTTTCTGCTGTTGAATGTGATAATAGCGTCATCTATGAGGCTTGCCATGGTTTTGGATTTTCAACTTTTAAATCTACACATTCAGATATTGCATTAGAACTTACCCACACACTTAATCGAGAAAAGCCAATTCGTTTTTCTCGCCTCATCATTAAAAATGAAGGAGAAAAACCACATAGCTTACGCCTTTATAATTATGTTGAATGGGTTTTAGGAAACATCCGCACAAAATACGCACCCTTTATTATTACCCATTACGATCCCAAACGTGGTGCACATTTTATCCAGAATCCCTATCACATCGAAAAATCTCAACAGGTTACTTTCTTATCAGCATCCGAAATGCCAACCAGTTTTACTACTGATCGCACTGAATTTATCGGCATAACAGGAACAGTTCAACATCCACAAGCTATTCGTGAAGCTGAAGCACTTTCAAATACAGTAGAATCAGGTCGTGATCCTTGTTCAGCATTTGCCTATGATATCGATTTGCAACCAGGGCAAACAAAAGAAATCACCTTTTATCTTGGTAGCGCTGAAAATATGCAAAAAGCTGAAAATCTGCTAGACCAAGTGCGTAAAGATGATTTTAAAGTTCTTCTTGTCCAACAAAAACAACAATGGAATGATTTTGTTTCTCCACTACAAGTAAAAACCCCTGATCTCTCTTTTGATATTATGGTCAATCATTGGCTACCTTATCAAATTTATGCGTGCCGCTTGATGGCACTCTCAGCTTTTTACCAAGCCAGTGGAGCATTCGGTTTCCGTGACCAATTGCAAGACAGTTTATCCTTATTATTGCTTGAACCACAATTAGCACGTGAGCACCTGTTAAATGCAGCAGCACACCAATTTCCCGAAGGAGATGTACAGCATTGGTGGCTTCCTGATACAAATGCTGGTGTCCGAACACTTATTTCTGATGATGTCGTTTGGCTTGCTTATGGAACAGCCCTATATGTTAATACCACTGGCGAAGAGACATTTCTTGATACTCAAGTCCCTTTCATTGAAGGTCCCCTCTTAGCTGCAGGGCAAAATGATTCTTATTTCCAGCCTACACAATCATCCAACATTACAACACTTTATGAACATTGTGCTTTAGCTTTAGATCTAGCCATCAAACGTTGTGGACCACATAATCTACCTCTTATTCTAGGTGGTGACTGGAACGATGGTATGAACTTAGTGGGTATTGAAGGAAAAGGTGAAAGTATTTGGTTGGGATGGTTTCTTGGTACCACTTTACAAGCGTTTATTCCTCTCGCTAAAAATCGTGGTGATCATAGCCGTGTTAAAGCCTGGAGTACATATTTGAAACGTCTAACTAAAGCTCTAGAACAAAATGGTTGGGATGGTGCTTGGTATCGACGTGGTTATTTTGACGATACAACTCCTCTTGGATCTAAAATAAATGCTGAATGTCAAATTGATTCTATTGCCCAATCTTGGGCTGTAATTTCCAAAATGGCACCTTATAACCATCAAAAACAAGCAATGGCATCACTGCTTGATCACCTTTATGATGAAAAAACTGGTCTCATACATCTTTTCTGGCCACCTTTCAACGAAAGTGCCCTTGAACCAGGTTATATTAAAGGTTATCCTCCAGGAATTCGAGAAAATGGTGGACAATATACTCACGGTGCTATTTGGAGCATTTTAGCACTTGCTGAAATAGGAGAAGAAGACAAAGCTTACACGCTGTTTTCGAGGATAAATCCTATTAATCATGGTAAAAACCCAGAAATTTATCGCGTTGAACCTTATGTTATGGCAGCAGATATTTACACCGTTGAGCCATATCGTGGACAAGGTGGCTGGACATGGTATACAGGTTCAGCAGGATGGTTTTATCGTGCAGCAACACAAACTATTCTTGGGCTTCATCTTAAAGGCGGAAAGTTATTTTTACGCCCACATTTACCTTCCTCCTGGCCTGAATATGAAGCAAAAATGAAATTCCATAATGCTGTTTATAAAATTAAAGTGAGACGAACAAATAAAAACACGCTCAGTATTGATGGAAAGGAGTATATTAAAATTGATAGAGGTATAAAATTAAAAAAAACAGGCAACCATGAAATTCTATATACTCTAGAATCATAAAAAATGAAAAGCTTTTTTATATTGCTCAAAACTACAAAATTGTTATAGTTTGTGCACCTATTGTAATGACCATATTTTGGGATACGTGGCAGTTTTAGATTTTACTCAACGAAAAGAAAAAATGTAATGAATTGTACAGATATTGCTGGGCGTGTTTATAACCATAAGTGGAAACTTGATCCAATCATTCGTTCCCTTCTTGATACAGATTTTTACAAGCTTCTTATGGTGCAGATGATCTGGGGACTATATCCAGATGTTAATGTCACTTTCTCTCTCATAAACCGTACAAAAACAATTTACCTTGCCAATGATATTGACGAAGGTGAATTGCGCGCTCAACTTGATCATGCCCTTAGCTTGCGCTTTACTAAAAAAGAAATGATCTGGCTTGCTGGCAATACATTTTATGGACGTAAACAGATTTTTGAACCAGATTTTCTACAGTGGCTTGAAAAGTTTCAGCTTCCAGAATATGAACTAACTTGTAAAGATGGTCAATATATCCTCCGTTTTGATGGACCATGGGCTTATAGCTCTATGTGGGAAATTCCTGCTCTTGCTATTATTAGTGAATTACGCTCACGTGCTGCTATGAAAAATTTTGGTCGTTTTGCACTTGATATGCTTTATGCCCGTGCCAAAACAAAAATGTGGAGTAAAATTGAACGACTTAAAAAACTACCTGATATTAAAATATCTGACTTTGGTACTAGACGTCGACACTCCTTTTTATGGCAACGCTGGTGTGTAGAGGCATTAAAAGAAGGAATTGGTAATTCTTTTACAGGCACCTCTAATGTCCTCTTAGCTATGGACACAGATTTAGAAGCTCTTGGCACAAATGCACATGAATTACCCATGGTAATCGCTGCTCTTGCAAATAATGACAGTGAGCTGTGTAAAGCACCTTATCAAGTTTTACAAGATTGGAATCGTTATTATGGTGGTAATCTTTTGATTGTTTTGCCTGATGCCTTTGGTACAGAAGCATTTTTACGCAACGCTCCAGAATGGGTAGCAGATTGGAAAGGTTTTAGACCGGACAGTGCTCCACCTATTGAAGGGGGCGAACGCATTATCAAGTGGTGGCAAGAAAAAGGAAAAAAACCACATGAGAAATTATTAATTTTTTCTGATGCCTTAGATATAGACACAATTGAAGAAACTTATCACTACTTTCACGGCAGAGTCCACATGAGTTTTGGGTGGGGAACTAATCTCACTAATGATTTTGAAAACTGTGCACCTCAAGATATTGCAAACCTTGAAGCTATCTCCCTTGTTTGTAAAGTTACTCATGCTAACGGCCGACCGGCTGTAAAACTTTCAGACAATCCTGAAAAAGCCATTGGCGATCCACAAGAAATACAACGTTATTTAAATTTTTTTGGAAATGAACAACGCATTACTAAACCTGTAAAAATTTAATCATTAATCAATTTGTATAAAAATAAACTTTTGAACAGTAAATTTACCCAACAAAATCTTTCTCTTAAAATATAAATAATACCCTAATCCGAATAATTCACCCTCGCCCGTCACAAATAATATTTGCTGGCATAGTATAGTAATCATCTTTAATGAACGCAGTATAATATTCTGAAAAATCTTATAAAGCGAGGGACTATTATGATATTCACAATTGCTTAACTTTTAAAAATAAGCGAAAGTTAAATTATTTTTTGTCAATCAAACCCTTCATTTCAGTCATGTTTAAGAAGATGAACGTGTTACAATATAGAAAGAAACTATCAATAAAATAATCGCAACTAATAAAGCAAACCACAAAGCAGGATGAATTATCACCAAAAACGATAAAAAACCACCAAACATACTTACCACCGCAAAAATCTTAACAAATGGCGGAATGGCTTTCTTTTCCTCCCATTTTTTTATAGGAGAACCGAAAATTCTGTGATTACGCAACCAATGATGAAAGCGTGGTGATGAACGCGCAAAACACCATGAAGCAACCAACAAAAAAGGCACTGTAGGCATAATAGGTAAAACAACACCAATAAAACCTAATACAATCATTGCCCACCCTAATATAGAATAGAAAATGCGTAAAGGAGGGGATATTTTAAAATCTTTCTTCATTATTTATCATTTATCTCTGTTTTTCTCACTCAGACACCATTATACAAAATGTTATTATTTACAAATTTTAGTACGTTGTCATCTCTCTATACAATACATCAATTAATGCATTTTCGTTGATAATTGTTTTCTAAAACGGAGAGCAATCTATATGATATGACGATAATTTTAAAATTTTCAAACAATAAAAATTAATTCTTTAGAGAATTGAAAAACAAAAAGGCTGCACGATAAATCAATGCAGCCTTTTAATTACGAATGCAGTGTTGGGAGGAGGAATACTGCATTCATCCACTAGACATTAGGAGGAAAATGATCTAGCTCTCTTTATAACTAATAAAAACACATGCTAGAGACAATATACAAAAATGCATAGCTGCTATGCATAAGTTCTATTACGCTTAAATTTCTTGAGCTGTACTCTGAAGAAAGAAAGTTGATATAAAAACAGCAATAAAAATGAGTGTTAAAATCAATACAATTGTGGCAGCAGAATCAGAACCAATAAATAAGCTAAGATAAATTCCTAGAAAACTCGAACAAACTGCAATAAATACAGCAATTAACAGCATAGAAAAAAAACGCTTAGTAATAAGATAAGCAATAGCACCCGGTGCTATTAACAAAGAAATAACTAAAATAATTCCAACCGCTTGCAAAGCAGCAACAATTGTGAGAGAAATCATTGTTAAAAGAGTATAATGGAGCACCGATATTTGTAATCCTATTGCACGCGCTTGAACTGAATCAAAAATGTACAACATAAAATCACGCCATTTTATACCTAAAACCATTGCAACAATAATAGAAATTATTGTTGTTTGTGTAATATTAAGCCAATTAACACCTAAAAGATTACCGAATAAAATGTGATTTAAATCCAAATCACTATATATTGCTGTTGCCAAAACAAGTCCCAAACCAAACATAGATGAAAAAACAACACCCATAATCGTGTCCTGTTTAATACGACTGTTATTCCCCAAAAAACCTGTTACAATGGCACAAATCATACCTGCTAAAAAAGCACCACAAGCAATCAAAGTCATTGTAACATTAGCAGGGCGCACATTATGAAACCAAAGAAACGGCATAGAAGATAAAAATGTCATCGCCCAGGGGGTTGTCATGTACCCAATAACTACCCCAGGAAAAACTGCGTGAGAAATCGCATCTCCTAAAAGGGACCATCCCTTTAAAATAAGAAAACAAGAAAGCATAGCCATTGGAACAGCCAGAACGATGGTAATGATCATACCCTTAATCATAAAAGAAAACTGAAAAGGAAGCAGCAATTGATGAATCATATATTTCCACACCTTTTTGCTGCTCTTACACGTAAGCGTGCAGCAATGTAACCGTATTTAGGAGCAAAAGTAAACGCTATTATAAATAAAAATGTTTGAAAAAGCACAACAACACCACCGGTTTGTGCGTTCAAAAAATAACTCATATAAACACCCAAGATACTTGTAAGAGTTCCAATCATAACTGAAATGATCAAAAGATTTACAAAACGATCACTTAAAAGATAAGCCGTTGCTCCCGGTGTAATCACAAGACAAATAACTAAAAAAGCTCCTACTGTCTGCATAGCCGCAACAGTACAAGCAGCAAGAAGTGTAAAAAAGAGAATTTTTAATAACGTAACATTTAATCCAATAGCACGTGCATGACTCTCATCAAATAAAAAGACCAATAAATCTTTCCATTTCATACACAATATGAAAAGGGAAAAGAATCCAATACAAGCCAACTGCATAATATCTGATGAACTAACTGCTAAAATATTTCCCAGAACAATTGTATCAATATTAACAGACATTGGTCTTAATGATTTCAGAAATAATCCAAAAGCAAAAAAGGAAGAAAAAATTAAACCAATAATTGTATCTTCTTTTAGTTTTGTTCTGTAATTCAAAAATAACATTGCTGCAGCAGCGAGCCCACCAGAAAAAAAAGCTCCAAACGAAAAAGGTAGTCCCAAAAGATAAGCACCAGCAACTCCAGGCACAATCGAATGCGAAAGCGCATCACCAATCAACGACCAACCTTTTAACATTAAAAAAGCAGAAAGAAAGGCACAAACACAGCCAACTAAACCTGAAACCCACATTGCATTAATCATATATTGATAAGTAAAAGGCTCAAGTAACCAAACAATCATAAACTATGCTCCAGTTTTTGATTGTAATCATGCAATAAAGACTTATTGTCATTTTTGGTAACATCATTTTTTTGCGCATTTTGAAAACTCAAATAATGATGACGTAGAGCCCCACCAAAAATTTGTTCAAGATTTTTTTGTGTAAAAACCACTTCTGTTAACCCAGAAGCTACAACTGTTCCCTTGATTAAAATCGTACGATCACAAAATTCAGCAACGGAATCTAAATTGTGGGTAGAGACTAATATGATAGCACCTTCTTTACGTAGATCTTTTAACAAAGTAATAATTCTATCCTCTGTTTTGACATCAATTCCTGTAAAGGGCTCATCTAGTAAAATGGCTTTTGCTTTCTGCGCAAGAGCTCGCGCCAAAAAAACGCGTTTTTTTTGTCCGCCAGACAGTTCACCAATCTGACGTTTAGCAAATGGCAACATATTGACGCGTTCTAATGCAACACGAACAGCTTCATGATCTTGCGCTCGAACATAGCGAAAGAAATTCATATGGCCATACCTTCCCATCAAAACAACATCCTCAACAAGAACAGGAAAATTCCAATCAACATCCTCATTTTGGGGAACATATGCAACAAGATTTTGTTTTAAAGCCTTTTTAACTGATAAACCTAAAATGCGAATTTTTCCTTTTGAAGGTTTTACAAATCCCATAATAGCTTTAAATAGTGTAGACTTACCTGACCCATTAACCCCAATCAATGCAGAGATAGAACCGATAGGACTTTCAAAACTCACTTCTCGCAAAGCTGTATATCCATTACGATAAGTCACAGCTACATCTCGAGCAAATATTCCAGACTCAGTCATCGACCTTTTACCTCATCTGACAAAGCCTTAGCAATACGCGTACTGGTAACACGTAACAAATCAATATAAGTAGGAACTTCACCATCTTTATCACTCAGTGAATCAACATAAAGTACCCCCCCATATTTAGCCCCTGTTTCTCTTACCACTTGCTTGGCAGGTGCAGCAGAAACAGTACTCTCAGAAAAAACAACTGGAATATGATATTTCCGAACCATATCAATGACATGCTTAATCTGTTGGGGTGTTCCTTGCTGATCAGCATTAATAGGCCACAAATAGAGTTCTTTTAAATCGAAATCACGAGCTAAATAACTAAATGCACCTTCACTTGTCACAAGCCAACGTTTGTCTTCTGGTATTGCTTTTAGCTCAGCTTTAATTGGATCAATGTTCAAACGAATCTTTTGTTTATAAACTTCAGCATTTTTATTATAAACATCAGCATGCTTAGGATCATATTTTACAAAAGCATCACGAATATTATCAACATAAATCAAGGCAGAGACTGGTGACATCCACGCATGAGGATTTGGCTTACCACTAAAAGGCCCATCTCCAATTTTAATAGTCAAAATACCTTCTGAAACGACTACACTTGGAACATCCTTGACATTTTGAAAAAACTTTTCAAACCAAAGCTCTAACTCCAATCCATTCCATAAGATAAGGTTAGCTCCCTGAGCACGCATAAGATCTCGTGGCGTAGGCTGATATTCATGAATTTCAGCACCTGGTTTAGTAATTGATTCAACATCGGCAACATCACCTGCAACATTACGAGCCATATCAGCAATGATAGTAAAAGTTGTAACAGCTTTAAATTTACTAGCACTCAAAACTGTACTAGGAGTTAAAAGAGTTATACCCAAAAAATATGAGATAAAAAACGCCTTCAGTTGCATTGATTTTCTTTCTATTGCTAATGATTTGCATTACTATATTACAGATAACAGTTAATTTCTAAATTTGCAATAATTTTAAAATAATACCTTATTTTAGATATATTTAAGATAAAGAATATTTAAATATTTTTCTCATATCCCAAAAAGCAAAAACCATTTTTGTAAAACATAATAATTAACGACGCAAATAGGCACCAGTTGTTTTAGTAACATTCTCAATTATTTTTAAAGCCAGTTTTTCAAGATCTTCATCAGTTAAAGTACGTTCAAAAGGTTGAATAGCAACTTCAATTGCAATAGATTTCTTATCTTGACCAAGACTTGGATCTTCAAAAAGATCAAAAACCTGTACTGAATAAATAAGTTTTTTATCCGTTCTACTCGCAGCACGAACAATAAGAGAGGATGGAGTTTCTTTATCAACAACAAATGCAAAATCGCGCCGCACCATTTGAAAAGGCGATAAATTTAAAGGGGTACGGATTTTGGTAACCTTTTTTTTGGGTTCTGGAATTCGATCAAGGAAAATTTCAAAACCGCATATAGGACCACTTACGTCTAACTTTTCTAAAGTAATAGGATGAAAAACACCAAAAAAACCAAGAATAATCTTTGGTCCAAGTTTGATAACACCTGAACAACCAGGATGATACCAATTAGGAGCTCCAACTTCAATTTGCACTTTACTGCTATCAATACCACATGCTTCCAAAACAGCTAATGCATCCGCTTTAGCATCAAAAACATCAACTACCTTTGTATTTCCGGTCCAAAAGCGTCCAGCTCCTTCAAATTTTTCCGTACCACAACGAATACCACTAGCAACATTCTGCTGCTTATCAGGTGTATCACCTTCATAAACATTTGAAACTTCAAATAAAGCAAAATCTGAAAAACCACGATCAATATTTCCCTGTGCCGCAACAAGTAAACCAGGTAGAAGAGAAGGACGCATTACTGACATATTAGAAGCAATAGGATTCACTAATTTAAGCTGTGCCTGACCGCCTCCAAAAGCTAATGCCTGATTTTCAGAAATAAATGACCAAGTTATAGCTTCCATCATACCTCGACACGCTAAAATCCAACGAGCAGTGTGTGAGAAAATCTGCAAAAATGTTAAAGTTTTCTGTTTAACCTCAGCAAAATTTTTCAACGGTATAGGCTGAATCTTATCTAATCCATAAATTCGCATGATTTCTTCTACTAAATCAGCTTTACCAAAAACATCATGACGCCAGGTTGGTACTTTAACCGTCACTACATTCCCTTTTCCTTCAATGCCAAATCCAAGCTTTGTCAAAATAGCAAAAGCTTGCTCTGATTCCATCTCTAAATTCGTTAAACGTTTGAGTTCAGAAAACGGAAAAACAATTTCTTTAATTTCTGGCTTTTGATATCCAATAACTTGTGTTATTGATGCCTCACCACCGCAAAGACGTAAAACTAATTCTATGGCAATCTCAAGACCCGATTCCATAAAAGCTGGATCAACACCTCGCTCAAATCGGTAACGCGCATCACTAATAAGCTCCAATGAACGACCCGTCTGAGCAATATTCTTTGAATCCCAAAGCGCTGACTCAATAATAACACGATGCGTCTTTTCGTCACAGCGTGTTCTTTCACCACCCATAATACCGGCAATGGCAATAATACCCTCTTCATCTGCAATAACACAATTTTCAAAGCCTAAACTGTAAACTTTACCATTCAATGCCTGAAATTGTTCACCCTCACGACCACGACGTACACTCAATGTTCCTTTAAGCTTATCCGCATCAAAAACATGAAGGGGACGACCAAGATCGAAACTGATATAATTTGTTACATCAACCAACGCATTCATTGATCGAACACCAATTGCATTCAAACGCCGTTGCATCCATTGCGGCGATGTACCATTTTGTACATTGCGAATTTCACACCAAGAAAAACCTAAGCATAATGACGAGTCCTGCGAATAATCCAAAGAAACTTTGACCGATGTTTCAAAAGAAAAAGACAATTGTGGTAAAGACAATTCTTTTAATTTCCCAATTCCAGCTGCAGCCAAATCACGAGCAATTCCTCTAACACCTGTACAATCAGAACGATTAGGAGTTAAACCAATATCAATAACGGGATCATCTAATCCTGCATAAGTTACAAATGACATTCCAATGGGTGCATCTTTTGAAAGTTCAATAATCCCGCAATTCTCATCTGAGAGGTCAAGCTCTGCTTGTGAGCACATCATACCAAAACTTTCAACACCACGAATTTTTCCTACTGATAACGTCATATTAAGTCCAGGAACATAAGTGCCTGGCAACGCAAGAACACCAACAAGCCCAGGGCGTGCATTTGATGCGCCACATACAACTTGGATAGGCGTACCAGACCCTATATCTACTGACAAAACCTGTAATTTATCCGCATCAGGATGTTTAATAGCAGTTAAAATCTTTGCGATTAAAAAACCTGTTAAACAAGAACGATCTTCGACATGATCAACCTCAAGGCCAATAGCTGTCAGTTTATCACAAATTTCATTCAAAGACTCATTTGTCTCTAAGTGATCCTTTAACCAGGACAATGTAAATTTCATCTTCAAACCTCACATGACAACTGTTATAAGATCACATATTGTTCAAACCAGAAAATAAAAGAGAGATGTCAAAACAGCGAAAACCGTAATGATTTAACCAACGAATATCAGCATCAAAAAAAGCTCGTAAATCAGACATACCATATTTTAACATAGCAATACGATCAATGCCCATCCCCCATGCAAAACCTTGATATTCATCCGGATCAAAACCAGCATTCTTCAAAACATGAGGATGCACCATTCCACATCCTAAAATTTCCAACCAATCACAACCTTCACCAAATTTTACTTCTAAACCAGAACGATCACATTGAATATCGACTTCCATAGAAGGCTCAGTAAAAGGAAAGAAAGAGGGACGAAAACGCATCTTTACTGAATGCACCTCAAAAAAGGATTTACAAAAAGTTTCATGAAGCCACATCATATGTGCAATATTAGAAACTTTATCAATCACCAATCCTTCCACTTGATGAAACATTGGTGAATGAGTTGCATCAGAATCCATACGATAAGTTTTTCCAGGAATAATGATACGTATCGGAACCTGTTTCTTTTCCATCACACGAATTTGCACTGGTGATGTATGCGTGCGCAACAATTTCCGATTTCCCATTTCATCAACACCAAAAAAGAAAGTATCATGCATTTCTCGTGCTGGATGATCTTCAGGAAAATTTAACGCTGTAAAATTATAATAATCCGTTTCAATATCTGGCCCTTCTGCAATAGAAAAACCCATATCAGTATAAATGGCTACGATTTCATCAATTACCTGAGAGATAGGATGAATACGACCCCGTTCTATGGGTGACGAACGAACAGGTAAAGTCACATCAACAGTTTCGTTAGAAAGGCTCATAGCCATTGCTTGGTACTTGAGAGCATCACGCTTTTGCATCCATAACTCTAGAACACGTTTTTTTAATCCGTTAAGTACCGGGCCTATTTTACGCCGTTCATCAGCAGTCATCTTGCCTAATGCTTTTAATTTTTCAGAAATGCTTCCCTTCTTCCCTAAGGCTCCAATACGCACTGTTTCAAGTTCTTGTTCATCATTCGCCGCTTCTAAAGCAAAACAAATTTCTTGCTCCAAATACTCAATATCGT
Source organism: Bartonella sp. JB63 (assembly GCF_002022665.1). Classification (NCBI taxonomy): domain Bacteria; kingdom Pseudomonadati; phylum Pseudomonadota; class Alphaproteobacteria; order Hyphomicrobiales; family Bartonellaceae; genus Bartonella; species Bartonella sp. JB63. Next base: position 1,449,808 of record NZ_CP019788.1, on the reverse strand, counting down.
TCATAATTTCTGCCTATTTTTTCAATAAAAAAACCGCCCTAGTAACAACCAGCGCGGAATCCGGAATAAATGAATGCCTGAAGAGAACGCAGCTGGCTATTTGACAGCGCTTTCAAAAGCATTAGGTGTTGTGTCTTTCAAATATTCTAAAGCTTTCTTTGCGGAAACTACTAAAGCAGTAAATACCGTTGGCTCATTAATAGCTATATCAGAAAGAATCTTGCGATCGATCTCAATACCAGCCTTTGACAGACCATCAATAAAACGCCCATAAGTCAAACCTTCCATACGAACAGCAGCATTGATTCTTTGTATCCACAAGGCGCGAAAAGTGCGTTTTTTGTTCTTACGATCACGATAAGCATATTGCTTTGAACGATCAACTGCTGCCTTAGCTGCACGAATGGTATTCTTACGACGACCATAAAAACCTTCAGCTTGTTTTAGAACTTTCTTGTGCTTAGCGTGAGCTGTAACACCTCTTTTTACACGTGCCATGGATAATCTCCTACAAAATCAAAAGTAAAAGGCTTAAAGGCCATTTGGTAAATAACACTGAATAACTTTTTTAGCATCTGGTTCAGCCAATACCATCATTCTCCGTGCATTACGAATAAATTTATTAGAACGCTTAATCATGCCATGCCGTTTACCTGCAGCAGCTGCTTTAACTTTACCTATCGCAGTGACCTTAAATCGCTTTTTAGCGGATGATTTTGTCTTCATCTTGGGCATTTTGTTACTCCATACGTTATACGTTTAAATTCAATAAAGCTGACCAAAGCTCGAGTAAACATTTGAACAGCCACGGCATGCCCTGCCAGGCAGTTTTGATTGCAATTTCATAAGCCAGTATGCATAAAATAGCAAGTCCGTGTTAAAAAAAAACTGGCGTCCCATTGTCTTTAACTTCCACTAAAGGAGCTGGAATCGTATTCGTTTTGATCGTTGCTTTGCAGAGATCAGCAATGATACACTGCTTGCATTCTAGTTTACGTGCTTTGCAAACATAACGTCCATGTAAAATAAGCCAATGATGAGCATACTGTAAGTAACAATCCGGAATAATTTTTACTAATTTTTCTTCAACCTCTTCCGGTGTTTTTCCCGATGCCAAACCAAGACGATTTCCAAGACGCAGAATATGCGTATCCACTGCTATAGTAGGCTGTCCAAAAGCAATGTTCAAAACAACATTAGCAGTTTTACGTCCTACACCAGGAAGCGTCATAAGTGCTTCACGACTATCAGGAACTTGACCACCATATTGATCAATCAAACGACAACAAAGCTCATAAATATTATGTGCTTTTGCACGCCAAAGACCAATTGCACGGATATGATGTTCAATTCCCTCTTTTCCTAAAGTAATCATTTTTTCTGGTCGATCAGCAAGATAAAATAATTTCTTTGTAACTTTATTAACGCTAACATCCGTAGTCTGAGCAGAAAGAATAACTGCGACCAAAAGAGTGAAAACATTAGTATAGTTAAGATCACTTTTAGGTGTAGGACGTTGAATGGAAAAACGACGAAATATTTCTGCAATTTCGTCTACCCCATAAATTGTCTCAGTATTTTTGTACACTTTTAATGATTTAATCGCTTTTTCAGTCATTGCACTCTGTTGGATCTTCTTTTTTGAAGTTTTTGTTTAATTTTAATAAATGGCTGCTTTGCAAAACTAATACAATGGTATATATTTACTATATTTATTTATTCTAAAATTCGAAACAATCAAAAAAACATTGAAACATATTCTCAAATTGCTGATACTATTCTTAGTGGTAAGGTTCGTCGTCTTCATAAAAATGGTTATGAAATGAGAATTGTATGCGTGTCTTTTTGTTTGTTCTTAAATTTAAGATTAATAATCTCAAAAAAGTCATCGACTGATCATTTATTGAAACACAAAAAGAGTCAAAATATTATTATTTATGTTATATTGTATTCTTTGAACCAATTTCACTTTTCTATAAAAGTAATCGATGTCACAAATGCTGAGTTGAAAAATTTTTTTTATCCATTAATCTTCAACACTAAAAATTAAATCAAAACCAGTAGTAAAAAATAATAGAAGGTAATGCATAAAGGATCAATACAATGAAAGAGCGTAAACAAATCTTACCGTTACAAGATACGGTCTTTCCTGATGCACGACAAATCGCTTATTTAAAAGAAGTTTGTACAGATGATCTAGCTAAAAACTTTCCAGATCTTCCACCTATGATCCCAGGAATTACAATATGGGCTCTTTTCGGAGAAACGGGATATCCAATTATTTTATCCGATGAACGTTCTATCGCCCTCGCGGGTGCTAATGAGCATGAACTACAAATTGTAACACTTCAATAAACTGGTTCAAAATTCCTGAAAAACTCCTAAGCAACATGCCAAAATTCGATAAAGGTGTGCCGTGTGTTTTGTATCGGCAAGGACAGCAAAAGAAATAATTATTCTAAAACTTAGAAATAGAGATTAGAAACAATTCATATCTATTCTAAGCATTCATTCAATAATAGCTGCGCATCTCAGCAATCATTTATAATATCGCGATAATTTAAAGAGCTGTATGGTTATTTCTAGCGTTGCCCACATGCTTTTAACTGCTGATCATAAAGCTTAGATAACTCTTCTACACGCTGCGCTGTCTTAGCAACAACAGCAGACGAAGAGCCTTTGTTCCGTGCATAAGCACTATGCCCCATATGATAATTTAAATAGAGATTATATGCATCATTGGGGCTAATACCATTACGTCGAACACTTTGGCGATGATACCAAGCAATAAAATCGACTGTATCTGCAAAATTGGTACGCCACGCAACAACTTTTCCTGTAGAGCGCATATAATTATTCCATGTACTCTCAAGTGCTTGAGAATAACCGTAAGCGGTCGAACGACGCTCCCATGGAATAAAACCAAAAAGTTTTTTACGTGGAGGGCTTGCATTATGACGAAAACTCGACTCTACACGAATGGTTGCAAGAATAATAGGCATAGGAATTCCATGAAGTAACTCCGCATTTTTAGTAGCCTTTCTCCAATTATTAAAAAAACCGTCTTTTTGAGCTAAAATAGCACAAGCGTTATTAATATGTATAGGAGGCTTTGTAGCACAACTTCCTAATAAAAGCACACATCCGCCTAATAAAAAAAAGCGCCGTATCACCTGTTTTACCTGACCCTAAAAATCAAATGAAGCATCATTAAGAAATACTTACTAAATTTACAAATAGAAAAAATCAATACGGTATTTGATATTCTTCTTTTAATCCTTATCATCTAAATGCAAAGTTTGTGATTGAATATGTGTTGCTATCGGCTCTGATATAGAATCATTTTTTTGTAATTCTAAAGATTCAATGCGATTAGCCCGTTTCATAATTTTAGAGGACGACGTCAAAATTGCTTCGATATCTTCACCTGTTTTGTAAAAATGTTTCTGTAAAGCGCGAACACGTATATCCATTCGTTCAAAATCTTCCATTAATTTTACTACTTCTGATTGGATTAAATGCGCTTGTTCACGCATTTTCGCATCTTTCATAATAGTTTGTACAACTTGAACAGATAACATTAATAAAGAAGGTGATACAATCATCACATGTGCTCGATTGGCTTTTTGTACTAATGACTCAAAATCCTCATAGATTGTTGCAAAAATCGATTCCGATGGCACAAAGAGAAAAGCTGTATCATGTGTTTCTCCAGGAATTAAATATTTCTGCGTAATATCTCGAATATGAACATCCATATCATTGCGAAATTGGCGTTCAGCCTTCTGACGTTCTTGAGATGATGATGCCTCACGCATTGCATTCCAAGCCTCCAAAGGAAATTTAGCATCAACAACAAGAGCAGGTGCCTTATTAGGCATATGAATAAGACAATCCGGTCGTTTTCCATTTGAAAGAATTGCTTGGAAAACATAAGCATTAGATGGCAAAGCATCAGCAATAATTGCTTCCATTCGTCCCTGACCAAAAGCACCTCGTGTCTGCTTATTGTTTAAAATAGCTTGTAATTGAACAACCTGTCCAGTGAGCGACTGAATATTATTTTGCGCTGCATCTATCACTGCCAAACGTTCTTGTAAACGGTTCAAATTTTCGTAAGTAGACTTAGTTTGTACCTGAAGAGTTTGGCCTAAACTGGTTCTCATTCCATTGAGTTGCTCGCAAATAGATTGGTTCAATTCAAACTGCCTTTGACCAAAAATCTCTGCCATTTTTTGCATACGCCCTTGCATTTCAATTTGTGTTTGTAGCAACGTAGCCATCTGCATTTGTGCTTCGCGAGAATGTTCAGCTAATTCACGTTCGCAAATAGCTCTTTTCCGGTTATTATGCATAATGATTAAAAACACTACACCAACTAGAACAAAGAAAATCATTCGTTGACTAAAATGCTCCCCAAAGGGCATTATTAAAAAAAGCGAATCAAACATAAAAAGAAATATAGCGGTTTTGTCGCAAAAAAATACATGCGATTATTTAATGTTTACCTGTAATTAAGTTCAATATTGATTTATAAAATCATTTATTATTATATTTACTATGTCAATAAAGCCTTTAGTTATTTTACCTGATCCTATTTTACGTGAAGTTTCAAAACCAGTTGAGAATATTGATTCAATTATTCAAAAATTAGCTGATGATATGCTAGAAACTATGTACGATGCCCAAGGTATTGGACTTGCGGCTGTTCAGGTTGGTGTGCCACTGCGAATGTTAGTTTTAGATATCTCCCCAAGATTAGAAATCTCCTCAAAAGATGCTCCTAAAAATCCGCTTGTTGTTATTAATCCAGAAATTTTATGGATATCAGATGAACGTAATATTTACCAAGAAGGTTGTCTTTCTATTCCTGAATATTTTGCAGAAGTTGAACGTCCCAAATACCTCCGTATTTGCTATAGAGATCGCGAAGGAAAAAAGGCAGAGATTGAAGTAGGTGGTCTTTTAGCTACTTGCTTGCAACATGAAATTGATCACTTGAATGGTTATCTTTTTATTGACCATATTTCAAAAATCAAACGTGATATGGTAATACGAAAATTTAAAAAACGTGCAAAAAAGCAAAACACATAGAAAGTAGTTTGAATGGTATTACGACTAAGCTTTATGGGAACCCCGAGTTTTTCTGTACCCATTTTACATGCTTTATTAGAAGCTGGTCATAACATTGTAGCAGTTTATAGTCAGCCTCCTCGTCCAGCAGGACGACGTGGTCTCAAATTGTCTCCTTCTCCTATTCAAATTGCAGCAAAAGAGAAATCAATTCCCGTTTTTACTCCTCAAACTCTTAAAACAGCTGAAGAACAAATCCAATTTGCAAAACTTGCTGTTGATGTCGCTGTTGTTGTCGCTTATGGGTTATTATTACCCAAGCCTATTCTTGAATCACCACGCTTTGGTTGTTTTAATGCTCATGCTTCATTGTTACCACGCTGGCGTGGCGCTGCACCTATTCAACGTGCAATTATGGCTGGTGACAAAGAAACAGGAATGATGATTATGAAAATGGATGAAGGATTAGATACAGGACCTATTGCTTTATCGCGTTCAATTACTATCACTGATAACATGACAGCTTATGAACTTTCAGATAAGCTATCACATATAGGAGCAAAACTCATTGTAGAAGCTTTATCAGCTCTTGAAAAAAATCAACTTAAACTTACTCCACAATCGTCAAAAGGAGTGACCTATGCTGCTAAAATTAGAAAAGAAGAAACTCAAATTGATTGGACTAAATCTGCCAAATTTATTCATAAGCACATCTGCGCTCTTTCTCCGGTTCCTGGTTGTTGGTGCATCATGAATATCAATGGTAAACACGAACGAGTGAAAATTCTCGGAAGCCGCTTAATAGAAAGGTGTTCTCTCGAAATTGGACGAATAGAACCAGAGAAACTGATTGTTCATTGTGGACAAGGATGTATAGAAATAACTCATCTCCAAAGATCTGGTGGTAAACTTCTCGATCGCGCAACATTTTTACAAGGAGCTAATATTTCTGCAGTTTTTTAATATGCCACGCTTTAAACTTACTCTTGAATATGATGGATCAAATTATGCTGGTTGGCAACGTCAAGCGAATCTCCGTACGATACAAGGTGCCATTGAGCAGGCTATTTTTCAATTTAGCGGACAAAAACTAACCATCACTACAGCAGGAAGAACCGATGCTGGTGTCCATGCTATGGGACAAGTTGCTCATATTGATTTTGAGAAAAATTGGAATACTTATACTATACGTGATGCACTCAATGCTTATTTGCAAAAACAAGGTGAAGATATTGCTGTTCTAAATGTTCAGAATGTTCCTGATAACTTTGATGCACGATTTTGTGCAACTAAACGCTACTATCTTTTTAAAATTCTCAATCGCCGCTCACCACCAGCTCTCAATGCCAAGCGTGTTTGGTGGTTACCAAAACCACTAAATGCTGATGCTATGCATAAAGCAGCTCAAAGACTTGTAGGACAGCATGATTTTACCACTTTTCGATCAACTCATTGTCAAGCTAAAAGTCCTATCCGCACCCTTGAACGCTTGGATATCCGAAGAAAAGGAGAAGAAATTTTCCTTTATGCACAGGCTCGTTCTTTTCTTCATCATCAGATTCGTTCATTTGCAGGAAGCCTGATGGAAGTTGGTATTGGACGCTGGACAGCTGAAGATCTTGAAGCAGCTCTTCATGCAAAAAATCGTGCCCGTTGCGGTGTAGTTGCACCTCCCTCAGGTCTTTATCTGATAAAAGTTGACTATTAATTTAATTGCTCTATTAAAGTTTTTTCCATAAAATAATAGTGATAACTAGGAACCTCATTAAAAAATCTAGACATTGCCATTAGTGAAGATTATTTATCGAATTGGGAAACCATTACATTATGATAAGAGAATATTAATACGTTTTTGATATTTTTTTCTTTAGCTTTTAAGTTACACCAGTATTTTGAAATTGTTTGTAAAATTGCTTTAGCTTTAATATGCTCAGAATATTTAAACATTTTAAAGAATTTTGTAGCGTTATTTTTAGTTAATAGAGAATTTACAATTTTTAAAACTAAAATTTTTTCTAGTAGCATTTTTTATTTATCAAAATCTGTATTGGTCTTTGCGTTTTGTATTATTCTTTGCTAAATCGCATTGTATGACAATAGATCGTAATTATATTCGTAATTTCTCCATTGTAGCTCATATTGACCATGGAAAGTCGACTTTAGCCGATCGTTTAATCCAAACAACAGGTGGTCTTGAAACACGAGAAATGAAAGACCAAGTGCTTGATTCTATGGATATTGAGCGCGAACGTGGAATCACTATTAAAGCCCAAACGGTACGTCTACGTTATAAAGCAAAAAATGGTGAAACTTATATCTTAAATCTTATCGATACACCTGGCCATGTTGATTTTGCTTACGAGGTATCGCGTTCATTGGCAGCTTGTGAAGGATCACTCTTAGTGGTAGACGCTAGTCAAGGAGTAGAAGCACAAACATTAGCAAATGTTTACCAAGCCATTGATAATTCTCATGAATTGGTTGTAGTGCTTAATAAAGTTGATCTTCCAGCTGCAGAGCCTGAGCGTGTGAAAGAGCAAATTGAAGATGTGATCGGTATTGATACATCTAGAGCAGTGGAAATATCAGCGAAAACAGGCTTGGGTATTACTGACGTTTTAGAAGAAATTATTACGCAATTACCACCTCCACATACTGGCAACGTTATAGACCCTTTAAAGGTAATGCTGGTTGATAGTTGGTACGATTCTTATCTTGGTGTTATCGTTCTGGTGCGTGTCATTGATGGTGTTTTGAAAAAAGGTCAAACTATTCGCATGATGGGTACAGGAGCCAAATATCCAGTTGAACGAGTTGGAGTGTTCACTCCCAAAATGGTTCCAGTTGATAAATTAGGCCCAGGGGAAATTGGCTTTATAACTGCTTCTATTAAAGAAGTCGCTGATACACGAGTAGGGGATACTATTACTGAAGATCGCCGGCCTTGTGAAAAAGCCTTACCTGGTTTTAAACCTGCTCAACCAGTTGTTTTTTGTGGTATTTTTCCAGTTGATGCAGCCGATTTTGAAAATTTGCGCGCAGCTATAGGTAAATTACGTTTAAATGATGCAAGTTTTTCTTTTGAGATGGAAACATCAGCCGCTTTAGGTTTTGGTTTTCGTTGTGGCTTTTTAGGACTCCTTCATCTTGAAATTATTCAAGAACGTCTAGAACGCGAATTTAATTTAGATTTAATTGCAACCGCACCTTCTGTTATTTATCGCATGAATATGAATGATGGTTCTGTTAAGGAATTACATAATCCAGCGGATATGCCTGATATTGTTAAAATTATTTCTATTGAAGAACCATGGATTCGGGCAACAATTATGACACCTGACAATTATCTCGGAGCTATTTTAGAACTTTGTCAAGAACGGCGTGGATTACAAATTGGTTTATCCTATGTTGGTACCCGAACTATGGTAACATACGAATTACCTTTGAACGAGGTGATTTTTGATTTTTATGACCGTTTGAAATCCATCTCAAAAGGATATGCTTCTTTTGATTATCAAGTAACCGATTATTCTGAAAGCGATTTGGTCAAAATGTCCATTTTGGTTAATGGAGAGTCTATTGACGCATTATCAATGCTTGTGCACCGTAGCATAGCTGAAAAGCGTGGGCGTTCTATGTGTGAAAAACTTAAAGATCTTATTCCTCAACATATGTTTCAGATCCCAATTCAAGCAGCAATTGGTGGTAAAATTATTGCTCGTGAAACAATTCGTGCTTTACGAAAAGATGTAACAGCTAAGTGTTATGGTGGTGATATTACCCGTAAACGTAAGCTACTGGAAAAGCAAAAGGCAGGTAAAAAACGGATGCGTCAATTTGGAAAAGTAGAAATTCCCCAATTAGCCTTTATTCAAGCACTTAAAATGAGTAAGTAACTCTATTTTATTCTTTGTTGTTGATTTAATTATCAATTAATAATTTTTAGAAAATACTCTTTAATCACGCAACAAATCATTAATTGATGTTTTCTCTCGTGTTTTTTGATTAACGCGTTTAATGATAACGGCACAGTAGAGATTGGGACCCATTTCACCATTTGGTAATTGTTTTCCACAGCATGAACCTGGAACAACAACTGAGTAAGCAGGTACTTCACCGATAAAAACTTCACCTGTTGTACGATCAATAATTTTAGTCGACTTTCCAATAAAAACTCCCATGCCTAAAACAGCACCTTCACGGATAATACAACCCTCAACAATTTCAGAGCGTGCACCAATAAAACAATGATCTTCAATAATTGTCGGACCTGCTTGCAGTGGTTCTAAAACGCCTCCGATACCTACACCACCAGACAGATGAACATATCGACCAATTTGCGCACATGAACCAACAGAAGCCCATGTATCAATCATCGTCCCTTCACCCACATAGGCACCAATATTAACAAAAGAAGGCATTAATATCACATGAGGAGCAATATAAGCAGAATGGCGTACAATTGCTCCCGGAACTGAACGAAAATTTGCTCTTTTAAAATCAACTTCTCGCCAACAAGAAAATTTTGATGGCATTTTATCCCACCAATGTGATTCATTTGCACCACCAGAAATAATACGCATAGAATAAAGTCGAAAGGATAAAAGAACAGCTTTTTTTAACCATTGATGAACATACCATTGACCATCATCCTGACGTTGAGCTACACGAATCTCACCTTTATCCAGAAGATTTAATATGTGCTCAACACTCTCGCGAATTTCACCCTTTGTAGCAGAATTGATAGAATCTCGATTATCAAAAGCTTTTTCAATAATTTCTTCAAGTTGTATGAGGTTAGTCATTATCAAAAATCCATTAAAAAAATCAAAAGCACCAAGATTTATTACTGATGATTTACGTGAAGAAATATGCGCAGTCAATAAAACTGCTAAAAAAGAGTACGACATAGCTATAGAAGAAAATTATAGAAAATAGAAAAACACTAAGAAATTTTCACGTTTATGCTCATATATTATTTTTCTATGTCTAAATATTTTGAGTTTTTTGTTACTTCAGTCTGGAGTAATTAAAATAGGTAAGCTTAGTTCCTTGATATTCGTATAATTTTCATACTGTTTTATCACATGAGTAAATGCTTATAATTTAAATGATTTGTATGTAATTTTCTCCAAATTGGCATCAATTATATCCTAGCCCTCTTAAAAATATTTTGCGGATATTTAACCGGAAAATACTTAAAGCAATTTCATCTTCCTTGCGATCTATATTTACAATAAAAAACACACGACTTAGACAAAAATAACCAATTTAAATCGTCTTTATCAAAAACCCTATTGTTTCTACAGGGTATAAAATTTTCTACATCATTTCTTCGCTTTTGAAGAGAGAATTTCAATAATACCTGTTATATATTAAATACATTTTACAAAGAAAAACATTATTTTTACGTTCTTGATAATGACACAATTAGAATTATCTATATTAAATGAAAAAATTAAAAATCTCCTTAGGTAGAAAATTTTGAGAGCGAATAAAGTTCAATGTTAAAAATTTTTAACAGAACGAAAACAATCCCAAAGGATTAAGCTGTAAATATAAGATGGCAAAAATCCCTGACTTTAGAGGCAATAAATAGGATGTCAATATATAATCAATATTCTTTTTGAAGAGAGGTTAAATGACAAACGATGTATCTAAGATCTGTTTTATTATCACTACGCTATTTTTTACAATGCTTGTTATGTTAAATCCAGCTTATGCTGATACTGCTGTTAGTGGTCTGGGGACGCTTGATACTGTTTTGCAAGCTATTGTTGGTATGATAACAGGTAATACAGCGAAGCTCATTGCAACTATATGTGTTGCTATTGTGGGTATTGGCTGGATGTATGGTGTTATTGATTTACGCAAAGCAGCATACTGTGTTCTTGGTATTGGCATTGTTTTTGGTGCTTCTGCCTTTGTTACTTTATTAAAAGGAACGACATCATAAATGAATGAAGATACCCTTTTTCTTGCCTGCACAAGACCAGCTATGTTTGCTGGAGTTACGGTGGAAGCTATGGCATTGAATGTCATGACAATATCTACACTTTTTATCATTACAAGCAGTTTCTCAATGATTGGTTTTGGCGTTGGTTTGCACTTTATCTTACGTGAAATCATAAAACGCGATCATAACCAATTTCGTGTTTTATTTGCTTGGCTCAATACTCGAGGTAAACAAAAGAACCTGACAAGATGGGGTGGAGGGTCTACATCTCCTTTACGCCTTATCCGAACTTATAAGGAATTAAATTAAGTGAGACAGATGTCAGTGATGAAGATGGAATCTTTGCCGGAGGAATATATTCCCTATGTTCGTCATGTCAATCAACATGTAATTGCGTTGAATTCCCGCTGCTTAATGATGGTGATTGCCATTGAAGGCATCAACTTTGATACTGCAGATATTAGCCAATTAAATTCGTTACACATCCAATTAAACACGCTGTTGAAAAATATTGCAGATGAACGTGTTGCTTTATATTCTCATATTATCCGCCGACGGGAAACGATTTATCCAGAGAGCCAATTTTCTTCGTCTTTTGCAACAACCTTAGATAAACACTACAAACAGAAGATGGTTTTGAAAGATCTTTATCGGAATGATCTGTATCTTTCGGTACTCTGGAATCCTTCAGCAGATAAAACTGAACAGCTAGCTACTTTTTTTCATCGCTTAACACGAGCCAAGAAGACACAAACGGAACCAGATTCTGAATCTATTCGGAAACTTGAAGAGTTAGGCCAAGATCTTATACAAGGTCTTGAGAGCTATGAAGCACGACTTTTGTCAACCTACGAGCATGATGGCATTTTATTTTCTGAGCAAAGCGAATTTCTTCATCAGTTGGTTGGAGGAAGGCGTGAACGCATCCCTCTTACATTTGGCACTATAGCCTCAACGATTTATTCAGATCGTGTTCTTTTTGGAAAAGAAATTATTGAAATTCGTCATGAAAGCAATGAACGCTTTGTAGGTATGTTTGGATGGAAGGAATATCCCTCTAAAACACGTCCAGGTATGACAGATGGTTTGTTGACAGCACCCTTTGAATTGATCTTAACGCAATCCTTTGTTTTTAAAAGTAAAGCAGTTGCAAGTGCTATTATGAGCCGTAAACAAAATCAAATGATCAATGTGGCTGATCGAGCCAGCTCGCAAATTAGTGCACTTGATGATGCACTTGATGATTTAGAGTCTAATCGTTTTGTTTTGGGAGAACATCATCTCTCTTTAGCAGTTTTTTCTGATCGTCCACAAGAATTGGCAGAATACCTCTCCAAAGCCCGTTCGTACCTGACGAATGGTGGAGCAGTTATAGCCAGAGAAGATCTAGGATTAGAGGCAGCATGGTGGGCACAACTTCCTGGAAACTTTAGCTATCGAGCACGCTCTGGAGCCATTAGCAGCAGAAATTTTGCAGCCTTATCGCCCTTTCATTCCTTCCCGATTGGCAAATTGAAAGGTAATATTTGGGGCTCTGCAGTTGCCTTACTGCAAACACAAGCGAGTTCGCCTTACTATTTTAATTTTCATTATGGTGATGTTGGAAATACCTTTGTTTGTGGTCCATCAGGTTCTGGAAAAACAGTCATTGTTAATTTTCTTCTTGCACAATCGCAAAAATATAACCCAACAATAGTCTTTTTCGATAAAGATCAGGGAGCAGAAATCTTTGTCCGCGCTGGAGGTGGAAAATATAAGCCTTTGAAAAACGGCAAACCTACTAATATTGCGCCATTAAAAGGTATGGAATACACCGAAAAGAATAAACTCTTCCTTCAGCACTGGGTCTTAAAACTGGTCACCTCCGAAGGCCAAACAGTAACAGAACAAGAAAGGCAAGATATTGCTAGAGCAATTAATTCCTTAGAAAGCCTTCCCCTAGCACAACGCTCTCTCGGTGCACTTCAACTGTTTTTTGATAATACATCCACAGAAGGTATTGCCATGCGTTTAAAACGTTGGACTAAAGGTAATCCTTTAGGGTGGGTCTTTGATAATGACCAAGATGATCTCAATTTAGATGCCCAATTCATAGGTTATGATATGACGGATTTCCTAGATAATGAAGAAATTCGTCGGCCTCTGATGATGTATCTGTTTAACCGCATTCTCGATCTTATTGATGGTCGACGTATCATTATTGTTATCGATGAATTCTGGAAAGCGCTTGAGGATGATTCATTTAAAGCTTTTACTCAAGATCGTCTGAAAACAATTCGTAAACAAAATGGCATGATGCTCTTTGCAACACAAAGCCCTAGAGATGCTTTGAATTCAACCATTGCCCACACAATTATTGAACAATGCCCCACGCAAATATTTTTTCCAAATCAAAAAGCTAATTATAACGACTATGTTGAAAATTTTAAACTGACTGAACGTGAATTTGAGCTAATCCAATCAGAATTAAGTAGAGAATCTCGGCGTTTTCTCATTAAACAAGGACAGAACTCCATTGTTGCAGAACTGAACTTACGTGGAATGGACAATGAAATTGCTGTCTTAAGCGGGACAACCAGAAATATTGAACTCATGAATCAAATTATAGATGAGTATGGAACAAACCCCGATATATGGTTGCCTATATTTCATCAAAGGAGACAAGTTCAATGAAAAAATTTATAATTATGCTTTTATCTTCAAGTTTCATCTCTCATGGAGTATCGGGAGCTACAGAAGATAGTGAGCGATATTATAAAAGTGTCATAGAAGATACAACATCAGAAGAGACAAAATTAAAAATAGCTGAATCTATTTATGCTTCAGCTACTAAAAATGAAAAAGAGATTCAGGAAATCAGTCAGAAAATTTTATCAGAAACTGATGAAAAAAAAAGAAAAGATCTTGAATCCAAGCTGGCTATTCTTCAAGCTAAGCTTCAAGTAGACATTCTAAAACTTCAGGCTCTTTCTATTATTAAATCAGAAAATTCTCAATCAAAAGAAAAAAAACGTGAAGAGGAACAAGAAAAAAAACATGAAATTGTTCACAACACACTAAAAGAAGAGTTGGAGAAAGCTAAAAATAATATCAAAATCAGATAAAAATAATGCCAAAGCCAGATTTTAAATTTACTCCATTCGAAAGTGTTTCTTCATATATTTTAGTGCCGCTCAATGGTGTGGTGGATTCAACAGTTAGTAGCTTGTCTTCTGCTATTGCAACACCATTAAACCTGGCAGCTATCATTTTTATCTTTTTATATGGCTACAATGTTATGACTGGCCGCGCTGCCCTTTCAATGCATAGCCTTATTAATAATGTCGTCAAAATCGTTATCGTGACAACAATGGCAACAAATGCAGATACATTTAATATTTACGTTAAAGACATATTCTTTGGTAATTTAGCAAATGCTATCGGAAATGCGTTCAATAGTAATCCCGTTGATTCCAATGTCTTCGATTATATTTTGTTAGTGGCCAATACTCGTTATCAAGAATTTGTAGCTAGAGCGTATTTTTTTGAAAAGATTGTAGTTGGACTGATTGGTGCTTTAATGTTTTTGGCAATTATTATTTTTTGTACAATTGGTTTTATTATCCAAATGTTTGCCAGAGTCACATTGGTCATGGTCATAAGTCTCGGACCTGTTTTCATTAGTTTATATTTGTTCAATGTAACCAGAAGATACGCCGATGCATGGATTACAACATTAGTTAACTTTACAGTTTTACAAGTTCTTGTGATGTTTCTGGGAACAATGATGTGCAAAATTACTTTGTATGTTTTCGACAGCCAATATGATTCAATCTATTTCTTACTTCCCCCTGTCCTGGTAGTCTCAATAGTAGGAAGTTTTCTCTTTCAAGGACTTCCCACCATTGCTTCTGCACTCTCTAGTGGAGGACCATATTATCATGCCGGAGTATCTGCAGGAGTACAAATGTTGTCGATGGCTTCTAACGCCTTCAGAAGTGGCTTTAACCTCGGTGGAGGCATAGCAAGAAATACGGCTTCAGGAGTTTCTCGAAGCGCTAGTGCTGCGCATGCTGCACATGCTGCACAAATGATGCGTGGAGGGGGTGCGCGTGGCCGATTTTAATGTCAAATTTTTCAACAAAATCATGGTTAATGCCTTTAAACAAAAGGCGTTAGCCATATGTAAAGTGCATGAAAAATCTGCTCTGCTTTCTCAAAAGGCCAATTTTCATGCTTTGCTCCATAATTTTGTAAAATCGTGCACTGCAAAACAACAATTTATCTTTCAAGATGTTTGTGAGTTCAAATCGTCATTCCACCAGCCGTAGAAAAAGAAATTAATTAAACATTTCATGAAAAAAATTTCACTATAAGGAAATAATTATGGAAAAAATACTATCAAATGAAGTAGTAGTAACAGAATCAGCATCTAACCTACCTTCACCTAATAGTTATAACTATCCCAATAGTCTTACACTGAAGAATAAATATGGAATAACAAACCATAAAGACTTTATTAATAAATGTGCACATGATACAGCAAAAGCAGCTATCAACTTGCGTCAAGAAAAACCACCCGAAAAATTTGATTCTTCCTATTTAAAATATCTTCATAAAGAATTATTTAAAAAAACGTTTGAATGGGCCGGACATACTCGCGAAATTCCTTTTTCATTTGAGGATGGTACAGTTGGTATTATGCCAGAAATGATGAGATCAAATTGGAAAACAGATCAACCAATCGTTTTTGCAATCGGCAATAAAGTGCAAGATGGTTTAAAAAATATTGATAGAATAATTATCAAAAACAATAATTTACAAAGCTTATCGCGTAAAGAATTTATTCATAATATGGCGGAAATATTTTCTCTCCTTAACTATACGCATCCTTTTAGAGAAGGTAATGGACGTACACAACGTCTATTTTGTGAAAAACTTGCTCAAGTTGCAAATTATTATCTTGATTTTTCAGTTGTAACAAAAGAACGCATGTCTTACGCCAGTATTGCAGCAGCACAAGATAGTAATTTAGAACCTATGAAAAAGCTTTTTGATGATATCTCCAACCCTGAAAAAACAGCTGTTTTGAAGGAATGCATGAAAAACATAAAAAATATTGATCACAAAAATATTAATGATTGTATTATTGTAGCAGCAGATAAAGGTTTCACCTATACCGGAACCTATAAAGGTGATAGTCCAGATAGTATTATACTCAAAACAGGTGATAATATCTACTCCATCTTTAGTAAAGATAATTGTACACCAGAACAACTAAAAGTATTAAAAATTGGTGATGACTGTATCCTTACAGTTCCAATAAAAAAAAATGTTGAAGACACTCTCATTCCAAAAGAAAAAATACCCCCTTTAACAAAGAGTGCAATAACTGAAAATATTCAAAAAGATGCCCTTATCCAACAAAACCTAACACAAATTACATATTTATCAAAACTTGTTTATGGTAGCTCAAAAGCATTAAGTAATCAAATAAGTTTGATTAATACAAATCCAAAGGCAGGTGAACAACTTTCTAGACAAATTATGTTGTCTCCTCAATCTATTTCTAAGCTTGCAGGTATAAAAATATTGGGTGTAAAAAACTCGATGCGTAAAAAAGCTGAAGATAATGTTATCAAACTTGCTAACTCAGTTGAAAATTATATGTCTTCTGTAAAAAATGCTGAAACAACAATACTTCAACAGCACCAATTAGAACAAAAACGCTGTCAAAAAATGGTAAAACCACCCAGCGAAGAATTGAAAAACATTCTTAACTTACCAGAAGAAAAGCGGAAAGAAGTTTTATTAGAGGGAAAATTTTCTGCTTCGATTGCCAAAGAGCTCACTGAGCTTATAAATGCACTTAATGCTCGTCTCTCACCAAACGAGCGCAAAATGGTCAAGGAAAATGATAAAAACTTTGCTAAAAGTGTTGGTATATCAGAAACTAAAGCAGAAATAATCATTAAAATTACTCAAGAAGCTAAAAAAGTATACCAACAAATGCAAAAACTAACAGTTGATATTGCAAAAAACTCCATTGTATCAGGATAAAAATGTAAAAATTTTGCCTTTCATTTGAACATCTGTAGGTGAGAGTTATTTCGAAAATATCTCACCTATAGCAGATTTTAACACTATACTGAAATGTATAGACTTTATAGAACATCAACATAATGATTTCTTTTACAAAATAACCATATCAAGATTTAAATATTATCAAAGCAAACTAATTATTTTTCCAGTTGTTTTATTTTTTTTACGCCCTTGTGAAGGTTTTAATTCAGCGACTACAATTCCTATCATAATAAACAAACCACCCAACAAAGTTGAGGGAGATAAATATTCTCCAGCCAAACGTCCAACAATACCAGCCCACACAGGCTCACCAGCATAAATAAGTGTTGCCCGAGTGGGCGAAACAGATTTCTGTGCCCAATTCATAGTCAATTGGATCACCGCACTCATCAGTGCCAATCCCACACCTATATTAAACCAAACCCATGAAAATTCAGGAATGCTCTCACCCATTAAAGGCATACAACAAAATGCAAAAAAGCTACCAAAAAATAACTGTATAATTGTTATACGTCGGCTATCAACTTTATTTGCAAAAAACCCAATCAGCATAATTTCTCCAGCAATCGCTAAAGCTCCCAGCAAAGTAAGAATTTCACCTTTTGAAAAACGAATACCTTTGAGATCTTGTCCAGAAACCAATATGAGTCCAATAAAAGCGAAAATAATACCAATCCAACTATATAAATGGGGTAGTTTTTTAAAAAAAATCCATTGTAAAACTGGAACTATCGGAACATATATTGCCGTAATAAAAGCTGACTGACTACTAATAATAGTCTGAAGCCCTGCAGTTTGAAAAGTGTAGCCAAGAAATATTCCAAAACCTATAGCCATTCCAGCAAAAACTTCATAAACATTTATATCTTTCATAGATCGCCAAAAAACCACCGTAGATATGAGTGCTGCAACAATAAAACGAAATCCTACAAAAAAAAGAGGCCCACTATAACGTACAGCAATATGAATAATTAAAAACGTAATACCCCATAGCACTGTCGCAAAAAACAACGCCAATTCTTGCTTACTAAATAAGGAATATCTCAACTGTTTCATTCTAGCTATAAAAGCCCCATCCTTCAAATTAATTTCATCTCTCTTACGAAACAATGAGCGTTCCCGCCCCATGCTCAGTAAAGAGTTCAAGCAAAATAGAATGGGGAGTTTTTCCATTCAAAATAACAACACCTTCTACACCCTCTTGAATAGCTTTAATACAAGTTTCTACTTTTGGAATCATACCACCTGAAATTGTTCCATCTTTGATAAATTTTTTAGCCTTAGGAATAGTCAATTCCTTTAAGAGTTTCTTTTCTCTATCCAAAACACCAGAAACATCAGTTAAAAATAAAAGACGTTTTGCTTTTACAGCGCCAGCAAGAGCTCCAGCAAAAATATCAGCATTAATATTATAGGTTTTACCATCGCGTCCTGGAGCAACAGGAGCAATGACTGGGATCATTTCAGAACACGCCAAAAGATCAAGCAACGTTCGATCAATCTCGATAGGTTCACCAACAAATCCCAAATCTACAACACGTTCAATATGTGAATCAGGATCAATAACGGTCTTATAAGACTTTTCAGCAAAAACCATATTACCATCTTTGCCACAAAGTCCAATTGCCCATTCACCTTCAGCATTGATAAGAGCTACAATTTTCTTATTTATTGAGCCTGCTAAAACCATTTCAACAACTTCAACGATTTTTTCATCGGTTACACGTAAACCATCTTCAAATCGTGATTCAACCCCCATTTTAGTCAAGATTTCAGCAATTTGAGGACCTCCACCATGAACAACAATAGGATTAATACCGGACTGCTTTAATAAAGCAATATCACGAGCAAATGCCCGTCCTAAAGCAGGATCACCCATAGCATGCCCACCGTACTTCACAACAATTGTTTCATTTTCATACTTTTGCATATAAGGTAAAGCAGATGACAAAAACGCTGCCTGTTTTTCAAAAGACTTTTCATCATTGTTCTCGATATTATCCATTAAAGAGTCTCCGCATCATCTTTACCTCTTCTTAATGGAATTTAAGAAAAGTGAAAACAAGTTTTAACGACTCAATCCATTAAAATACCATCTCATTATTAGAGCTGCCCCAAACAAAAATAAAAGCAAAATAAGAGTAACTTGTTTCAAATAATTAAATATTAAAATATACAATTAATAAACTCTGAATTAGTAAAGATTATTATGTTAGTCTTTAAGTTTCCCCTACACTTATTTATTAATCTTGACCAGCAATATTATCAAAAAACTCCTTCATACGTGCAAAAAAACCATGTGATTGTGGTGAATTTTCATGATTTGAAAGTTTATCAAATTCTTGTAATAATGTGCGTTGTTCTTGAGTCAATTTTTGTGGTGTTTCAATAGTGATGTGGATATAAAGATCACCCTTAGCTTGTTGACGCAACATGGGCATTCCTTTACCTTTTAGGCGAAATTGGCGTCCATTTTGTGTACCTTCAGGAACTTTAACCCGTGCCTTAATCCCATCAAGGGCAGAGACCTCAAATTCACCCCCTAAAGCAGCTGTAACCATTGAAATAGGCACACGACAATGAAGATCGGCACCATCTCTTTGAAAAAATTCATGTGCTTTAATGGAAAGAAAAATATAAAGATCACCTGCAGGACCACCACTAATCCCTGCATCTCCCTCACCAGAAAGACGAATACGCGTACCATCTTCAATACCTGCTGGAATATTGACGCGCAATGAACGATTTTCTTCAACTCTTCTTGTCCCATGACATTTTAAACACGGATCTGTAATGATTTCACCACGACCATGACAAACTGGACATGTCCGCTCAATCGAAAAAAAGCCCTGTGTAGCACGTACACGTCCAGTTCCATGACAAGTCCCACAAGCTTTTGGTTTAGAGCCTTTCTTTGTACCTAATCCCTCACAAGCATCACAAATAATGGAACTTGGAATATTAATTTGTGCAGTTTTTCCGGCAAATGCCTCTTCCAATGTCACTTCCATATTATAGCTTAAATCAGCTCCACGTTCACGGCCATCACTACGCTTACGATGCCCACCCCCCATAATTTCGCCAAAAAAATCTTCAAAAATATCAGCAAATCCACCACCAAATGGATTAGATCCTTCGCGACCATTATTTTCAAAAGCCGCATGACCAAACCGGTCATAAGCAGCCCGTTTTTGAGGATCTTTAAGCACTTCATAGGCTTCGCCAATTTCCTTAAATTTCCGTTCTGCCTCTTTATCCCCCGCATTACGATCCGGATGATATTGCATCGCTAACTTACGAAAAGCAGATTTCAACTTTTTATCATCGCATCCACGGGTTACGCCAAGAATTTCATAATAATCAACCTTCATCATGTATTCCCGATAAATTTTCTGCCATCTATTCCAGATAACACTTATTTTAATTTAGTTTTAAAAAAAACACAGAAAAACTGCCTCTAAACAACAAAGCCCAGCCTTATATCTTGCAGGCCGGGTTTAATAATTCATAAACACATTTGCTTTAACTATTTCTTCTTATCATTAACTTCTTCAAAGTCAGCATCAACAACATCATCATTTTTCGTATCTGACTCAGTATTAGCTTTTGCTGACGAATCTTCATACATAGCCTGCCCAAGCTTCATACTAGCCTCTGCTAATTTCTGCATCTTTGTTGCTACTTCTTCAGCATCACTACCCTCAAGAGCCGTCTTCAAATCAGCTATTGCTTTTTCAATTTGGCCTTTATCTTCAGCTGAAAGCTTATCGCCATATTCATTCAATGACTTCTCAGTTGAATGGACAAGAGATTCTGCCCTATTTCTAGTTTCAACATTTTCACGACGCTTTTTATCCTCAGCAGCATGCGCTTCTGCATCTTGAACCATTTTTTCAATATCAGTATCACTCAAACCACCTGATGCTTGAATACGAATTTGATGTTCTTTACCAGTCCCTTTATCTTTAGCAGAAACATTTACAATACCATTCGCATCAATATCAAAAGTAACCTCAATTTGAGGAACGCCACGCGGTGCTGGCGGAATACCAACAAGATCAAATTGAGCCAACAACTTATTATCATTAGCCATTTCACGTTCACCTTGGAAAACACGAATAGTTACAGCATTTTGATTATCATCAGCCGTTGAAAAAGTTTGCGACTTTTTAGTAGGAATAGTAGTATTGCGTTCAATTAAACGTGTAAATACCCCACCCAATGTTTCAATACCTAAAGATAAAGGAGTCACATCTAGAAGTAACACATCTTTTACGTCACCTTGTAACACTCCACCTTGAATAGCTGCACCCATAGCAACAACTTCATCAGGATTAACACCTTTATGTGGATCCTTACCGAAGAAGCTTTGTACAACTTCTTGTATCTTAGGCATACGGGTCATACCACCCACCAAAACAACTTCATCAATCTCACCTGCACTCAGGCCTGCATCTTTTAATGCGGCTTTACAAGGTTCAATAGTCCGTTGTACTAAATCTTCAACTAAAGATTCAAACTTCGCTCGTGTCAATTTCATCGTTAAGTGCTTAGGACCAGACTGATCAGCTGTAATAAACGGCAAATTGATCTCTGTTTGCTGTGAAGAAGAAAGTTCAATCTTTGCTTTTTCTGCGGCTTCCTTTAAACGCTGCAACGCTAATTTATCATTTTTTAGATCAATTCCTTGCTCTTTTTTGAATTCCTCTGCAAAATAACTAACTAGGCGCATATCAAAATCTTCACCACCTAAGAATGTATCTCCGTTGGTTGATTTAACTTCAAAAACACCATCTCCAATTTCAAGGACAGAAATATCAAATGTACCACCCCCAAGATCATAAACAGCTATCGTTTTTCCGTCTTTCTTATCTAAACCATAAGCCAAAGCTGCTGCTGTAGGCTCATTGATAATCCGTAAAACCTCAAGTCCGGCAATTTTACCAGCGTCTTTGGTAGCTTGACGCTGTGCATCATTAAAGTAAGCAGGAACAGTAATGACGGCTTTCTCAACTTTTTCCCCTAAATAAGACTCTGCAGTTTCTTTCATCTTTTGAAGAATCATTGCTGAAATTTGTGATGGGGAATATTTTTTACCTGCTTCCTCAACCCACGCATCACCATTGTCACCTTTAACAATTTTATAAGGTACAAGCTTCTTATCTTTTTCAACCATAGGGTCATCAAAACGACGCCCAATTAAACGTTTAACTGCAAAAACTGTTCCTTCAGGATTTGTAACCGCTTGTCGTTTAGCAGGTTGTCCAACAAGCCGTTCTCCACTATCAGTAAAAGCGACAACCGAAGGTGTTGTCCGTGCTCCTTCTGAATTTTCAATGACCTTTGAATTTGTGCCATCCATAACAGAAACACAGGAGTTGGTCGTCCCCAAATCAATACCAATTACTTTTGCCATATTTTAATCTCCACTCAGCAAGCCGTCTAAATCTTTAATCAAGCATTTTCCTTGGACAGCTCCTCATCACATTCTATAGCTTACATTAATTTAAATTAAACAAACAATAAATTGAAAATCATAACAAGCCTTGTTCCTTGGTATATAAGAACATCTTTTTATCCCTACAAGAGAATAACGAGAGAAACATTATTAAAATAAAAATTTTATCCCTAATATCTTCACCACAAGACCATCTTTACAGCATAAACGAATAGAATAACACACCCTTCTTCCAATTCTTATAAAAATATAAATTGTACAAAAAAATTATAAATAATAAAACGAATTCTTAGCTTTTTCTTTTGTACTTTATCTCTCACATCTATAGAAAATATCAAGTAAACTTTTTATGTATACAAGCTTATCATACAATATTGTATAATAATCATATCTAATTACATTTTGATATTCCTTACAAATTAATTTACTTATATTTAGATAAATTTTTTTTCGCCTTACTTCCACTTTATAAAGCTATTTTCAAAAAATATCTGTCAGGAAATTATATGTGAGTTTATTCCTCAATAGCTCTTTTCATGCCTGTATATTTTTAAGTTTGCAAACACATATTAAAGTAAATTTTTTATGTTTATGGTTTTTTTTTATGATTATCTCAGTTTTTATTTGCTTAACCAACATGTGCATACTTTTCGTTCTCTCATAAATCAAATCAATATAATGTAAACAACACTCTCTTTATTTTGAATAAAGTTCTTGCTTTCAATAAAATAAAGCATTTATAAAATGAATACGGAAAAGAGGATCAATTCACCATGATATTTGTTGCCAAAAAAATAAAAGATTTCATGTCTCTATACATTCTCTCTGCAAAATACTTATTTAAAAATAATATTATGAATATCTTGTGTGTCTTTATTTTTGTGTTTATAGTCTTGCCTTCAACTATAAATGCCCATCAATACAGACTTGGTGACTTAGAAATCATTCATCCTTGGACTCGTACAACGCCTAAAGGTTCAAAAGTGAGTAGTGGTTATCTTTATATTATCAATCATAGCGATACTCCTGACCGATTGATTGCTGTTTCAACAAATAGGGCACAAGAGACAGAAATTCATTCTATGACAATAACTACTGATATTATGCAAATGAAAAAGATATCGAATGGTATTGAAATTCCAGGAAAAGGTGAAATTACACTTAAACCTGGTGGTCATCATATTATGTTTATGGGGATTTCGCAGCCATTTCAGCAAAATGAAAAAATCAATGCAAAATTAATCTTTGAAAAAGCAGGAACAATTGATGTCGACTTTTTTGTCAACGCAATGGGAGTAAAATCACCTTCTAAATAAGTTTTTTTTGTAATCATTTAATTTTTATCAATACAAAATGCTAAAGATTTTCAACACTTTACTTTTTTCTGAAGCATATGCTTATGTAAAAAATTTTGTAATTTTTTCTTGTTACCGTAAATTGAAGCAATATCCTGGAAATAATTAATGACCTTTGCCTTTTGAATCTGGATATTGCTTTTTCTATTTCAAATTGAGATTTATTAAGTATATCTTCACAATCATTTTCTTCTTTTTCATAATTGTTTTACTGAGCATTTCATATCTTTATTTTAACAAAATTTAAATACTATTATATTTTCTTTTTTGTGATAAAAGCCCATTTTTTTAATATCATTATATATTTTTACTTTTAAAATAGATAGATAAATTGAATAAACTTTATCGATCAAAATTTGATCTGTTTATTTTTTAGACGCAAATCAATGTGAAATTTGATAAAAACACTTTAATAAAAATTTTATATTTAAGAGAAGGGATCCTAATACGCAAAAAAGCATTACAAAATCGAAAAGACAAATAATCTTTCCATAAAAACAAAAGGTTTTTGTCTTCGTTACAACTTGTTCAATGTTTATTACAATTTGTTCCATATTTGTTTTGCAAAAAAAATGTGAACTCCCATATAATGCATGGATAGTTTGCTTCTACAGCGAGAAAGGTTTAAGAAACCATGAAGGATACTCCAACCGTCACCCAAACTATTGTACTGGTTGACGACGATAGTAATATTTTAACGTCCTTATCTTTTGCCCTTGAAACAGAAGGTTATCGGGTTGAAAGTTATACAGATGGATCAGCTGCCCTTAAAAATTTAACAGTTCATCCCCCACATTTAGCTATTTTTGATATTAAAATTGCCACGAATGGATGGGATGGAACTTTTGCGTCGTCTGCGTCAAAAATCTGATATTCCAGTTATTTTTCTAACCTCTAAAGACGATGAAATTGATGAACTTTTTGGCCTCAAAATGGGAGCTGATGATTTTATTACCAAACCTTTTTCTCAACGTCTTCTTATTGAGCGAGTAAAGGCTGTTTTACGTCGTTCCAATGCCCGCAATCAACCGCTTCCGACAGGAACAACATCGGCCTCTTCTCTCAGACGTGGTGATCTCGTTATGGATCAAGAACGTCATATCTGTACATGGAAAAATAAACCTGTTATATTAACTGTAACAGAGTTTTTGATTCTGCAAACTTTAGCACAACGGCCAGGAGTTGTCAAAAGTCGTGATGCTTTAATGGATGCTGTCTATAACGATCAAATTTATGTCGATGATCGCACTATTGATAGTCACATTAAGCGTTTACGTAAGAAATTTAAACAAGTAGATAATAATTTTGCAATGATTGAAACGCTTTATGGTGTAGGCTACCGTTTTCATGAAATATAAAAGCATTTTGCCGCAACAGCTTAAACGGCGAAGAACTAGATGAAAAAAAATACTCTACTTAACAAATCATCAAGCAATTCTTCTCCGATACAATTTTCTATGTTTGTTCATTTGTATTTTCGGATACAACGCCTTTTAAGGCAATTATTTTTTTCTAGTCTAACACGTCGTATTGTTATTTTAAATTTTGCGGCCCTTGGCATTTTAGTTACAAGTATTTTGTATCTTAATCAATTTCGCAATGGTTTGATTGAAGCGAAAATTGAAAGTTTGCGTACTCAAGGAAAAATTATTGCTGGAGCTATTGCAGCATCTGCAACAATAGACACGAATTCTATTTTAATTGACCCTCAAAGACTTTTGGAATTACAAGCTGGAGAAAGTGTTACACCAACACTTCAATCAACTGACACTTGGGATTTCCCAATTAATCCCGAACAAGTTGCCCCACTTTTGCGACGTCTTATTACACCAAAAACAACAAGAGCACGAATATATGATCGGGATGCGACTTTGCTTCTTGATTCACGTGTTCTTTATTCAAGTGGTGAAGTTTTTACCTACAATTTACCTCCTATTGAAATGAAACAAAATTTGTGGGAACACTTAAAATCCTTTTTTTTCAATGTATTCTATAGCAACAGTATTACTGTTGATAGGAGACAAGTAAAAGATAATGAAGCCATCCACCCAGAAGTTTATCTAGCATTAAATGGCTCTTCTGCCACTGCTAAACGACTTAACAGACAAGGTCAATTAATTGTTTCGGTTGCTGTACCTGTTCAACGTTACCGTGCAGTAGTCGGTGCTCTTTTGCTTTCAACTACTGGTTCAGATATTGATGATATTGTAGAAAGTGAAAAATTGATCATTTTTAAAATTTTTGCTGTTGTTGGAAGTGTGTTTTTGGTTCTTTCTATATTTTTAGCTCATACTATTGCTCATCCATTAAGTAAATTATCTTCCTCTGCTAATCGTGTGCGTCATGGCCGTAGTAAGCGAATAAAAATTCCTGATTTTTCAAAACGTGAAGATGAAATTGGTCGTCTTTCCACCTCTATTAGCGATATGACCAATGCTCTTTATACACGCATTGAAGCTATCGAACGTTTTGCAGCTGACGTAAGCCATGAATTAAAGAATCCTCTCACTTCACTGCGAAGTGCTGTTGAAACACTACCACTGACTAAAAATAAAGAGCAACAGACAAAATTGCTTGAAATTATTCAACATGATGTGCATCGTCTTGATCGTTTAATTACCGATATTTCTGATGCGTCGCGGTTAGATGCAGAACTTGCCCGCGAAACTGCTAAAATAGTTGATATGAACTCACTATTGAAAAGTCTTATCCAAGCTATTCGTGAAGTTCATTGTAATAAACAAAATATTGATATTAATTTTAATATTATCCCACGAACTAATGGTAAACCCTATCTTATTGTAGGACATGAATTACGTTTAGGTCAGGTGATTTCAAATCTCATTGAAAATGCACGTTCCTTTGTTCCCCGTAAAAATGGTAAAATTTGTATTACAATGAAAAATAATGCTTCAACTCTCATTTTAACTGTTGAAGACAATGGTCCTGGTATTTGTTCAGAGAATATCGAGCGTATTTTTGAACGTTTCTATACTGATCGGCCAAGTAAAGATGCTTTTGGACAACATTCAGGACTCGGTCTTGCAATTAGTCAGCAAATTATTGAAGCTCACAATGGAACTCTCACAGCAGAAAATATTTTTGATCCCAAATCTAAAAAAGAAAAAATTGGTGCTCGATTTATCATCACTCTTCCGCTTGCCAAATAACTTTTTTTCTAAATGCAAAATAAAGTAATTAACTTTTTATAATCATTTAGGTACAATAAGTTACTAATTATAAAATATCTAGAAAATTATTTTCACCAATCTTCCTGCTACCATTATAAATATATTTAAAGAAGAAAAAAGAAGTCTTAGATAAAATATTAAATAGCCCCTCTATAAACATTTTAGAGAAAGCATATTCTTTAAGATGATTGTACCAAATCAAATAAAACGCAAAGCCATTTATGAAACTGGAAACAAAAAATAATTGAAGTAATTTAAACTATTCATAGTGAAATTTATAATTGCAGGTCTCAATTCACTTAACACCTAAAAACTTTCCCAAATAATTTATTGTTGATGTCCTTAATTTCAAGCAGAACTTTTTGCATAAAAGTATGCACTAAAACACTTGAGCAATTTCTTTTCACAATCAAAAAAGCTTTTTAAACTACTTAGCACAATATTTTATACAGACATAGATTGAAAAACTGCTGACTCACGACAAAATTTCCTTTCCGATATATTTATACCTTTTCAGACTCAACAGAAGTTTCCTTTGTTCCCCCTTTAGTTACACCAACTATTGCAGGACGTAAGACACGTTCACCAATAATATAACCGGCTTGAACAACTTGCTGAACAGTATTCTCTGGCACATCAGCATTGGGAATTTCAAACATCGCTTGATGAAAATGAGGATCAAATTTTTGCCCCTCTGGATCAATTCTTTTCACCCCATGACGCTCTAAAGCTGTCATCATTGCACGCTCGGTCATTTCAACACCTTCAACTAATGTTTTTAAACCGGAATCATTCTCACCTGCATCCTTCGGAATTGCTTCTAATGCGCGATGCAAATCATCAGAAACAGAAAGCATATCACGGGCAAAATTGGCAATTGAATATGTTTTGGCATCAGCTACATCACGCGCTGTCCGACGCCGAAGATTTTCCATTTCTGCTGCGAGACGTAAAATCTGATCTCTCAATTCCTTATTTTCATCTTGCAAAACAACTAAAGGATCAGCAGGCTCAATTTCCTCTGCCTCAGCATCTGGACAAATTTCTTCCTCATGCATCTTTAAAAACTCATCAGCAGCTTGTTTAAGTACGTCACTATCACCCGACTCCTTCAAATTGCAATTTTCAAATGAAGTATCATCAAACCTATTTTTTTCATTAGACATAAAAATTCTATTCCTTCATAAAATTCTATACTCTTGATATCGAAATTTTTCAAACAAAAATCAAGAGCTCTTTAACTTATTCATTAGTACAATGATCACTCCTAGAACTATTAAACCGTACTAACGTAGCAACTGTGATACAAGTTGAGCTGTATAATCAACCATAGGTACAATCCTTGCGTAATTAAGACGTGTTGGCCCAATAACACCCACAGCACCAATAACTCTTTTATGTGTATCGCAATAAGGAGCCACTACCAAAGAAGAGCCAGAAAGTGAAAATAATTTATTTTCTGAACCAATAAAAATACGCACTCCTAATCCTTCATCTGCTAAATCAAGCAACTGCGCCATGCTTTCACGTGTTTCGAGGTCATCAAATAAATGTCGCAAACGCTCTAAATCTTCTCCTGCCTTCACATCTTCAAGTAAATTACTCCTACCACGAACAATCAGATGCATTTTATTATCTGCATCTTCACCTCCCCAAAGAGCTAACCCAGTTTCAACAAGGTGTTGAGAAAATTGATGAAGAGCAGCTCGTGTTTCCGAGCATAAACGTGCAATTTCTAATTTTGCCTCATTAAGTGTACGTCCCCGTATATGGGCATTAAGAAAATTTGTTGCTTCCGTCAGTTGTGCATGAGTCACGCCTTCTGGTAAATGAATAATACGATTCTCAACATCACCTTTTTGTGTGACCAAAACTGCAAGAGCATGCTCTCCATCAAGACTTACAAATTCAATATGCTTTAGTGTACCTTCCTGTTTTGTTGCAAGAACTAATCCTGCCCCTCGTGAAAGATCTGAAAGAATTTGGCTCGCTTGAATTAAAAAATGTTCAACTGATTGTGTATTACCAGCTTCTTTGACTTGATTTTCAATATTCTCACGTTCCTCGGTTGGTAAATCTCCCACTTCCATAAATGCGTCAACGAAAAATCGCAAACCCGATTGTGTTGGCATTCTTCCTGCAGACACATGAGGCGCATAAATCAAACCAAGATGTTCAAGATCACTCATTACATTGCGAATTGTTGCAGGTGATAAAGTCTGTTGTAAAAGTCGCGAAAGATTACGTGAACCCACCGGTTCACCATCATTAAGATAAGCTTCAACGATATGACAAAAAATATCACGTGAACGTTTATCAAGAATTTTTAACGCATCATCAAGGGGTATTTGCTTCATCACAATTGTTTCACCATTTTAAAAATACTTTTTTCTTATATAAGTTTTTCCAAGATATGGTCAAATAATCTAAAATATAGTGCGAAAATATATATCGCGTATTTATTATAATAATACCATTATCAAATACGAATAATCATTTTGGAATAAATATAGAATTATATCTTTTAAACCTAAGAAATAACTATTTTTCTATTGTTTAAACTGATTGCAAACATAGTCAATCGTATTCTGCAATAAATTTTTAAAAACCATTTGAAGCCTATTTATTATGATATATAAATTAATCCATACTATAAAAAATTCACAAATTAAAACCAATATCAATTTTGTTACTTAATAAATAAAAGCATTTATATAAAAAATTTAATGATGATGCATTTTCATTATATTGGAATTATCAAAACTACTGCCATCAAATTTTTTATCCTATACAAATAAATCCTTATTCAAACAGAGATTATCGCCTCATTTTAGGAGACACATACACATGAGAAGTATAGCAGTCAAAAAACTCGTCATTGCTACACATAACACTGGTAAAATCCATGAATTTACCACATTGATTGCTCCTTTCGGTGTAACAACACAATCAGCAAAAGAACTCGGCTTGCCTGAACCAAAAGAAACAGGAATAACATTTGAAGAAAATGCTTATATCAAAGCTTTTGCAGCTGCAAAAGCCACAAACCTTCCTGCTTTATCTGATGATTCTGGCATAGAAATAGACGCCTTAAATGGTGCACCAGGTGTTTATACAGCTGATTGGGCTCTCCAACCCGATGGTACATGTGATTTTTTAAAAGCTATGCAAAAAGTAGAAAATGAATTACAAAAAGTTGGCTCTTTTAAAAAAAATCAACGTAAAGGCAGATTTATATCGGTTATTTGCATTGCATATCCGGATGGATATGTAGATTATTTTCGCGGTAGTGTTGAAGGTACATTCATTTGGCCACCACGTGGAAATAAAGGTTTTGGCTTTGATCCTATTTTTTTACCTGATGGATACAAAAATACCTTTGGCGAAATGTCAACAGAACAAAAACATAGCTGGAAACTCAATGGTCAAATCCCTCTCTCACATCGTGCACGTGCCTTTAAACTCTTTGCAGAAAACCTTTTAGCTCTTTCATGACGAAACCCTTTGGCATTTACATTCATTGGCCATTTTGTGTTAGCAAATGTCCTTATTGTGATTTTAATTCGTATGTCCGTATAAATGGAGTAGATCAACCGCGTTTTGCAGCTGCTTTTGAGCGCGAAATGACAACACAAGCCCATGAAATAGGCCTTCGTCATATTACAAGTATTTTTATCGGTGGTGGAACACCTTCCCTTATGACACCTCAAACTGTCGATCGTTTATTACAAGCTATCGCAAAAAACTGGACAATCGATGATAAAGCTGAAATAACACTCGAAGCTAATCCCTCCAGTGTGGAAGCAAATCGCTTCCGTGATTATCACCTAGCAGGTGTTAACCGTTTATCTCTCGGTGTACAGGCACTCAATAATAAGGCATTACATCAACTTGGCCGTCTTCATGACGTTAAACAAGCTCTTTATGCTATTAATTTAGCGCGTGAAATTTTCCCACGTTTATCTTTTGACTTAATTTATGCGCGCCCCAAACAAACACTTAAACAATGGGAATCTGAACTTTTACAAGCTATTAATTTAGCAGCAGACCATCTATCTTTGTATCAACTCACCATAGAAGACGGAACTACCTTTAAAAAGCTTCATACAGCAGGAAAGCTAATCTTGCCAGCATCAGAGCAAGCGGCAAATCTTTATACTCTTACCCAAGAAATAACCACCATGTATGGTCTTCCAGCCTATGAAATATCAAATCATGCGATTCCTGGTGCTGAATCGTGTCATAATCTCCTTTATTGGCGTTACCATGAATATGCAGGATTTGGTCCAGGAGCGCACGGACGTTTTATTAAGCAACCACTGAAAAATTCCTCTCTTTTTTCAGAAACATTACAATCAAAAACTGAAAATCATAACCGTTATGTCACAATAAACGAAAAACATCCTGAAAATTGGCTTAAATTAGTAGAAACTAAAGGCCATGGTTGTATCGACACAGAACAATTGACTCAAGAACAACAAGCTAACGAAATGTTGCTCATGGGCTTGCGTCTTTCAGAAGGACTTAATCTAACACGCTACGAAACTCTAAGTCACCGAAGTTTATCGCCCAAAAAACTTATCAGTTTACAACAACAAGGATTGGTAGAAATGACGAGTAATCAACATTTAAAAGCCACAACAACAGGACGCATTTTGCTTGATCATATTATTTGTCAATTAGCAAACTAAAATCTCTAAAGTCTCATCCCATCATCACACTAAAATAATTACCACCTACATTTACCATTTACGCAAAAAAATCAGTGATAAAACGTTCATAAATAGATGTTAGGTTTTCTATAGCATCAAGAGTCACACATTCATCTACCATATGCATAGTTTGCCCTGGCAAACCAAATTCAACAACTGGGCAATAATTTTTAATAAAACGCGCATCAGAGGTGCCACCAGAAGTTGAACATTCCGGGATGTTCCCTGTTACACTTTTAATAGCATTCGACAAAATTCCAACCAATTTATCATTTTTGGTCAAGAAAACACCCCCTAAACCGTGTATCCATTCAAGCTGATAATATGGTAGTAAGTGATTATTTTTAGAATGCACAGAAGCAAGACGCTTCTCAAGCTCAGCAATGAGTGTTTTCTCTGTCCAAAGATCATTGTAGCGTACATTAAAGCGAATGACTGTTTGTGCTGGAATAATATTGACAGAAAAATTTCCTGTATCAATGCTTGTTAATTCCAAATGACTTGCTTGAAAATCCTTTGTTCCTTGATCCAAGGCAATTTGTGTCAACGCTTGAATAAGCTTACTTGCTAAAGGCAATGGATTTGCTGCTCGCTCAGGAAAAGCAACATGACCTTGGCAACCTTTAACAGTAATAATACCAGAAATAGATCCTCGCCGTCCGATCTTGATCGTATCACCAACAATATTGACGCTTGTTGGCTCACCTACAATGGCTGCATTCCATCTTTCACCTTTTTGTACTGCCCACTCTAAAAGCTTTACTGTACCGTTTATCGCAGGACCTTCCTCATCGCCGGTTATTAAAAAGCTTACCATTCCCTTGAGTGATTGTTTCTCCAAAAACCGAGCCAGCGCTGCTATAAAACAAGCGATCGCACCCTTCATATCAACAGCACCTCGCCCATATAATTTTCCCTGGTTTATTACTCCCTCAAAAGGAGGATAAGTCCAGTTTTCTAGTTCACCGGGCGGAACCACATCACTATGACCAGCAAACATAAGATGCGGACCTTCTTTGCCTATTTTTGCATAAAGATTTTCAACATCTTCTGTATTTTTATCAACAAAAACAGGACGCTCAACAAAAAAACCCATTTTTTTTAAAAAATACTCTAAAGTAGATAAAACTCCTGCTTCATGAGGTGTAATAGAAGGGCAACGAATAAGTGCCTGTAAAAGATGAACAGGATCTTTAAGAACAAGCATAAATGCTATTCCAATCTAAAAAAGTAATTTTAAAAATGCTAAACTTAATCATAAAAAAGATAAAGTGAAAATATATCCAAAATAAAGCAAAGCTTTATTACTCCATCCCTACATAACTAAGCACATATAACAGAATACTACACAGCATACAAAAAACAATACGGACCTAGAAAAGATTGTACTTTTACATTAATGAAAATTAATCCTTTGAAGTGTATAGCCATTTTTTTTTAGCCAAGCCTGATAGGTTTTTCTTTCAGGACAAAGTTTTTCACAAAGAGCCCAAAATCTTTCTCCATGATTCATCTCGATAAGATGAGCTACTTCATGTGCAACAACATATTCAACAACTTCTTTTGGTGCCATAATAAGACGCCATGAAAAAGAAAGGCGGCCATCCGTTGAGCATGATCCCCAACGACTTTTAGTATCTTTATAGCTAATTGATTTGACCTTGCGCCCCACCTTATATGAATAATCAGCTACTAACGGTGCTATAAAAATTTTAGCTTGTTTTTTCAAAACATCAGCAACCCGTCTTGGAAGATGTTCTAATCGACTATAAATAATGATCTGTGACTCTTGTTCAGCATCACCTGCGATAATTTCAGCTACTCCGCGCTCTTCTTTGCGCAATATAACATGTGAATCACCCAATATAGGGATTCTTGAACCCTCTCTGAGATGAAAACCTTCGCTGATAATTCCTCTATGAACAAGATTCTTTTCAATCCAAGATCGATGCTTTTCAATGAAAAATTGAACTACACGAAGCTCGACTGCAGGTGGGGTTGTCAAAGAAATCTCTTGTCTACCTATATCAATACGTAATATAAGGCGACGTGCACTTTTGTGTTCTTTCACCCGCAAAGGTATAATACGATTACTAGAAACAATAAAGTCCTGTTCATAAATAGCCATATACTATATCTCTTATCATCAATGAACATAACCTTTATTTAGCATTGATTTGATCAATCAAAGACATCAATGTCTTTTCAAGACAATCCAAATCTTGGGAACGTGAAAATCGATGATCTGCATCACGAACAAGCGTTAATGTTACATCATGCAAAGGCAAATAATTAAGCAAAGTTAAAGTATGCTGATAAGGTATCTTGTCATCTTCCATCCCTTGTAGAATATGAATTGGACACCCAACATCTATGCATTCTTTCATAACGCAATTGTTTCGACCATCTTCAATCAATGCTTTTGTAAAAAGTAATGGTTCTAAACCATCAGCCGAAGGTCGTTCACAATAACCTTTTTCCTCTAGCATCTTCCATTCCTCTGTACTTAAAGCAGGTTCCACCAAAGTCTGCGTAAAATCAGGAGCAGGTGCAATTAAGATCATACCAACAGGCGCCTTGTTTTTTTGGGTTTGCATCATAGCAAGCCTTATAGCAATCCATCCGCCCATAGAAGAACCAATCAAAATTTGCGGGCCTTCACAATAAGCTTCAATAACAGCTAAACTTTCTTTAACCCAGCGCGAAATTGTTCCCTGAAAAAAATCTCCTTTCGACTCTCCATGACCAGAATAATCAAAACGCAAACAGGAAAAATCATTTTTTTGAGCAAAACTATTAATTCTCGTCGCCTTGCTCCCTAACATATCAGACCGATAACCAGAAAACCAAATTAGACCAGGAGAACGATTGCCTTTGTGATAACGGACAGCAAGAATCGTATCTTCAAATGAAAAAAACTGGCAAGGAATATTTTGATCCATTATCACCCTTTCTCCAGATAATATTCTTTGTTATAAAAATTATAAAAAGAAAATCACTGCATTTCATAATAATATAACAAATAATCTTTATAATGATAATGAAAAAACACGAATTCTAGTTGTTTTTCTCTCTATATATTGTATACTGCTGCGCTACGATTAATTGAAATTAAGGAGCATAGACCATTCGCCGACCATTTAAAATAACTTCTACCTCAAAAGATGGGTTGCGTTCAAATCAAGATATTCGAGTTCCTCGTGTTCAATTAATCAATGATGAGGGACAAAATAAAGGGATAGTTACAACACAAGAAGCGCTAGCTATGGCAGCAGATGCTGGCCTTGATTTAGTTGAGATTGTTCCAAATGCAGAGCCACCTGTGTGTAAAATTGTTGATTTGGGAAAATTAAAATACCAAAATCAAAAAAAGGCAGCTGAAACACGTAAAAAGCAAAAAGTTATCGAAATCAAAGAAATTAAAATGCGGCCAAATGTTGATATTCATGATTATGAAGTCAAACTGAGAGCTATACGCCGTTTTATTGACAATGGCGATAAAGTGAAAATTACTTTGCGTTTTCGTGGTCGTGAAATGACTCACCAAGATCTTGGAATAAAGCTTCTTCAGCGGGTTAAAGAAAATACAAGTGAAATTGCCAAAATCGAGTCTGAACCAAAACTTGAAGGTCGCCAAATTATGATGGTAATAGCACCTAAATAATTTTTAATAATAATTTCGATCATACAAAGTTTATTTAAAGTGCATGAAATGTAATATTTTCAGCGTGAAGGATGTTGTATTTTGCTTTTTAATAAAAAAAATTAATAAGGGTGTTATTTATCCAGAAGCCCTAAAAATTCTTCTATAAAGAATTCTTTGATATTACATAAAAAAATGATAGAAGTGCTGTATGGCCAAAATACAAATATCCTCTTCTGATAAACATCTCATCTTTCGGCTTCTAAAAGACAATTTTCATAAACATGTGCACTTGTACAGTTTAGCCATTATTTCAATGATCATTATTTCCTTTACCACTGTAATCAGTGCATGGATCATACGCGATGTTGTCAATCATATTATTGATGGACAAAATTTTAATATGATTGTTTTTATTTCTAGTGTTATTGCTTTTATTTTCATTCTCAAGGGAATTGCAACTTTTGCTCAAACTTACTTTCTAAACAAAGCAGGCAACAGTATCATCGCTGAACAGCAAAGAAAAATTTATGCACGCCTCATGAAACAAGGCATTTCTTTTTATCAAAATAACACCTCATCTGATCTTCTTGTACGTGTAACTCACAGCGCAACAGCAGCACGCAATATTATTGATATAATTATCACAACATTTGTGCGTGATTTACTTTCTGTTGTTGGTCTTTTGTTTGTTATGTTTATTCAAAATTTCACATTAATTGCCATTACCTTAATAATAGGTCCATTAGCATTTTTAGGAATTCGAATAGCCTTAAAACGGGTTCGCAGCCTCATGGAAAAAGAACTTCTTTCACTCGGGGAAATTATCAAAATCGTGCAAGAAACAGCTATTGGTATTCACGTAATAAAAGCTTTCTCACTCGAAAAATTAATGCAAAAACGCATGAACAAAGCTATTTATAACGTTGAACGACAAGCAAACAGTATTGCAATGCTTGAAGCTGCTACCAATCCAATTATGGAAACACTTGCTGGTATTGCTATTGCAGGCATTATTTGTTTTTCCGGTTATCTTGCAAACCAACGTACAGGTGTTCAAGGTGAATTAATGTCCTTTATTGTTGCTTTACTTCTAGCCTATGAACCAGCCAAAAGATTGGCAAATGTGTGTGTTAA
Source organism: Bartonella sp. JB63 (assembly GCF_002022665.1). Classification (NCBI taxonomy): domain Bacteria; kingdom Pseudomonadati; phylum Pseudomonadota; class Alphaproteobacteria; order Hyphomicrobiales; family Bartonellaceae; genus Bartonella; species Bartonella sp. JB63. Next base: position 1,413,220 of record NZ_CP019788.1, on the reverse strand, counting down.
AATTGAATCTGGTCTGGTTAGCATCCGCACGATGTTCGAAATACTTGATCATCCTCTTACAGTTACGGAACATAAAGAAGCTAAAGATCTTAATAAAATGCAAAATTCCATCCGCTTTGAACATGTTTCATTTGCTTATACTGATGATAAGATGGTGTTAAACGATATCAATCTAGAAATTGAAGCAGGAAAAATGACAGCATTAGTAGGACCATCGGGTTCAGGAAAATCGACCTTTATTAGCCTTCTTATGCGCCTTTATGACCCTACTCAAGGACGTATATTGATTAATGATCAAGATATTCGCTATATCACATTTCGTTCCCTTAGGAATTTGATGGCCTACGTAGGACAGGATACTTTTCTATTTCAAGGAAGCGTTAAATATAATATCGGACTTGGAAAAGAAGGAGCAAATGATAGCGATATTATTAAAGCAGCAAAAGCAGCGAATGCTCATAACTTTATTATAGATTTGCCAAACGGTTATGATACACAAGTCAGTGATAATGGCAATAATTTATCAGGTGGACAAAAACAACGTATTGCCATCGCCCGAGCAATGCTTCATGATAGTGAAATCTTGCTTCTTGATGAAGCAACAAGTGCATTAGATTCACATACTGAAGCACAAATCAATGAAGCTCTTGATCACCTTACAGAGGGACGTACAACTATTGTTATTGCTCATCGCCTTTCAACGATTGCACGTGCTCATAAAATTGTTGTGATGCAAAATGGTCATCTCGTTGAACAAGGAACCCAACAGGAATTACTCGCAAAAGAAGAAGGCGTTTATAAAAAACTCCATCACATTCAATTTAAAGAACAGAATTTTAAATAATAGACTTTAGCACTAGTTTTTCACTAAATTTTTCAGTTAATAATCTTTTTCATAGAACAAGCCAAAACTCGTATTTTCTTCACCTCCTATAGCCCCTTTAGCTTTAAGATGGCGTGAAACATCCAAATTAATTGTTCCTTTTGTTGTTCCATTGGATCCTGCTTCAAAACCCAAGTAAATATCATCATGGATATAGCGTCCAACACGTAAACCTGTATTACCTTTTTTATCAACAACAACATCAAGATCATCGAGACCAATACGGGTGCGTAAAGTGTTTAATAAAGATGTATTAGAAGTACTAAAAAGCTCAGCTGCCGCTGCTGTAAGCTGAATAATCTGAAATGGCGACAATTCGTTAAGAGAGCGATTAAAAATCAAACGCGCTAATATTTCATCCTGTGGCAAAACAGGTTGTGAAGAAAACTGAATATCAAGATTATTAATTGTTCCGCTTATTATCATATTAACACGAATATCGCCATTATTACTGTTGGTAATAAAATAAACAGTAGGATTAAGATTACCGTTAAAGCTTGCTTGTCCTTTATCGAAATTAAGACGTCGTGAAAGGATATCAAACCTTCCGCGAATCATTTGCAGTTCACCAACCGGATGCACACCATGCAAAGGACCTTTTAAATTAATGCTTCCTCCTAATTCAGCATCTACCCCTCGACCACGGACAAAAAATTTGTTGTGTGCATTAATTTTTATATCCAACTGCACAACAGAAGAAGATTTTTCAGAAGCATTTTGGTTATGATTGTAATTTTTAACATTAGCTCGTTCAAGTGTTTTTTGAATCGGCACGATTAAATTCTTATGTTTAAAATCCAGAAATGCAGCATTTTGAAAATTATCAGGAATAAGAAGCTCTGCTTTTTCAACTATGATATCACCACCAATAACAAGATCACGTAAAAAATAACCAGTTACTGCCATTTTGCCTGTTAATGTTGCAAAAATCATAGACCCATCATTATAATGGGCATGATCGAGATAAATAACTAAATCTGTCTGTAAATCATTAAAGATGCGACCTGATGCAGAAAGAGATCCTCCATAAAATGAAGAAGCATAAGCATGCTCTAAAATCATATGATCGCCATTCAGTTTGGCTTCAAGCCTTATATTATTCAATTCTAAATTTGTTTGCGTATCTAAAAAATGGCCATTAGATACAGAAAAATGGCCTCCCAACTGTGGTTTAGACAATGCACCACTGAGAGTGCTATCTATTTTTAACGTTCCCGTTACATTTGCACCACGCTCAGCTATAAATTGATTCATAAAAGTAAGAGGCATCGTGCCTTTAACATTCAATTCAGCTCTCGAATCATTTAGAGAAATCTGTCCATTAACAGAAAGATCCAATTCCTTTGCACCGAATGCTATCATATGCTCAATATGAAATGTCGATTTTTTATAAGAACCAAGGATATTCATATTAATTGACTCTAGTCCTTTATGAGTCATTACTGTCAAATTTTGACTATAAAGCTCAAAATGGGTAGACAAACTCTTCCAATCCCCACCAATATCAACTTTACCGACTACTTCTCCTCCAAGAGGTTGCCCCTTAATAAAACCATTGATCAAACGGACAGGGAAATTTTTTAAATTAACATGCAAATCAAAATCGCTCTTATCTAAAGGAACTTTTCCTTCTGCTTGCGCTTGCAATCCGTCTCCACTTAATTCTGCATATAAAAGAAGAGCCTGATCGACTGTTTTTCCTTTGGCAGAAAAAGCAAAAGGCATTATTTTCTTTTCTTGAAAAGAAGCAATCGTCAAATCTTGGCCCTTTACATCGTAGATTATCTCAGGCTTTATTAAACTCCCACAAATCATAATATCTCCTGTCAAAGTCCCGATAGCACCAAGATCTGATTTCCAAAAATTAGCTAAATTAGCAGGAACAGCACTCATTGTAAGATGCAAATTAAGAGTATCTTGAATATTGCCTGCAAGAGCAATTTCACCTTCATTGATAGAAATTCCTAACTTGCTTATTGTTATTTCATTTTTATCAAAGATGATGGTTGCTGGTTTAAGTAATGCTGCATGAAAATTGGCTTGTTTTACATCTATAGTTTCAAGCTGCACTTTTTGTTTCACACCTGTGGATAACCTTTCCGCAATAACGCGCCCAGAAAACTTTGCATTCGTATTATTATGGAATGACGCCTGAACATTAAAAACTGTTTGTCCATTGTTATTTATAGCCTGAGCATTCAAACGATTTATTATCATTAATGGCGTTCGGATATGTTCTGCATTAAAAGAACCTTTAAATTGTATTGCGCCAAAAGGATCGAATATATCAGCTTGTATTGCTAATTTTTTTATTTCATTTTTTGCAAGTATCAAATGGTCAACATTCGCTTTTAAATTTGCTATTTGTTGGTTATTTATTTCATCAAAGATAAAATCTCCCTTCACTTTTCCATTCCCTTTTTGCAAAAATAGTGCAGAAAGTGTTGAAATATCGTTCGCATCAATATGCAAGTTTCCTTTTAAAAAACGTTCAAATGTTTGAGCAATATTACCGGTTATACTTCCATTACCTCCTTTAATATTAATACCTTGAAACTTCCAAATATGGTTGGTGTTATCAAAAGCAGCAGATAGCTGCAATGGTTTCTCAGCAAAAGTTCCCTTTCCTTCTATAAAACCTGTTAAATAGGAGGCAACTGGTGATGTATTATCCATAAGAGCATTCACATTTAATATTGTATTTTGAAGCTTCTTACCAACCAAAAAGGCTTCCGCAATATGAGCATTTGTACTGATTGTTATAAGACTATTATGTCCTCTAGCAGCCCCTTTAATCGTAAGAGTACCATCCATTCTTGGATCTAAAAGAGCTAGTTTAGATATTTGAGCAGAAAAATCTATTTCAGCACTTTCTCTGGAAAAATGGCCATCAGCTTTTATATCGGCAAACTGATTTTTTAAATGGAAATCGTGTATAATTAAACCCATTGTATTCCACGCAATATCACCTGAAAGAAGAAGTTTTCCTTTTAAAAAATGATCAACTGCTTCCCTTCCTATTTTAGCATTGTTGGTAGTGCTTAATAGTTTAAGATCAAAAGCCCCTTCAATTAAATTAAAACTTCCTCTCGCTTTAATATCTGCACTGCCAGAAAATGACTTTCCATTCAATAAACCCAAAGGTGCTAATGTCTGTGCTTGTATACCAAGATCACCTTTAAAAATGAAACGATCCATTTGCCCTTTTAACCAAATAGAAAAATCCTGAGCTGTAATACTAAAATCATGAATTAACATTGGCTTTCCAGAGAGAATATCCGTATCAAAATGTATATGAACTGGTTGATTTAGATTTTCTGCAAAACCATCCTTAATACTTTTAATTCCTTGAAGAGTACCATTAATCTGAATACCTACATGACGAGAAACTAAATTATCAAGATTTTCACTCATACCCCCCATATCAAAAACTGCATCACGAATATGAACATTGTCATTGTTCAAATTATGTATAGCAAGCCGACCTTTCCAGGTTTTTTGTCCTTTACGGCCATAATCAATTGTTAAAGCAAGATTATTCAAATGTATTTTTGTCTCTCGTGGTAAGCGAGTAGATGATTTTCCTTTATCAAAAGCTATTTTGCCATCAACAAAAAGACGTCGTAAAAATCCATCATTCGTTATCTCAGCATTAGCCACAACATCAATTGCATCTCCTTGAATAGTCATATGATTAAGCTGCATCGCACCTTCATTTGTCATCGTTGTTTTTGCTTTTAATGCAACATTAGATTCAAATAGACTACGATATTGAGCAGGCATTAAAAGACCAATTTTTCCCCCTAAATTAGTTAAAAGACTATGGCCTTCTGAAACACCTGTAAGAATAAAATTACCCTCTAAAATAGGCTGCTGATTAGCTTCTAAATGAAGCATAACAACCAAATCATCAAAAGTTCCATTACCTTTAACAGTGAGGTTTAATGCAGGACGCTTTTCAAGCTCAAGAATATTAGCCATAATACCATTTTGTGGCTCATCAGCAATAATATCAATTTTAGCTGTACGACTGTTATTCGATATTCTTGTCAAGATAGAAAAATAACCTGATTCATCTAAACGTTGAACCTCTATATTGGAATCAAACTCATCACTATCTAAGGTTAAATGTCCTTTTAATGATACATCAGAAGCAAGGCCAAAAATATCTTTTTCAAAGGTTACACAATCAACCATCAGTGTATTGACAAAAATTGCTATAGGCAATTTGGGTATGGAAAACTGATCAGCTGCAAAAAAAGAAATTGAGGAAGAACTCTGTGGTTTGCGTAAAAATATAATTTTTTCTGCTGATAGTTGATTAATCTCAACATGTCCTCGCAGTAACGCTAAACGATTCCAATCTACCTTAGTATTTTTAATTTTAAGCCAAATACCTTTATTATCACTCACAGTAATCGTATCAATCGACGCTTGTGAAGATAATGCTCCTTTGATATTATGTAAACGAATTTGTCGATTAGGTGTTGAAAGTTTACGCTCAATAAAAGAGACAAGCCATGAACCACTATCACCTATTTCCTCTTTAGCTAATGAATTTCCTCTCTGAGCAAATATAAAAGAGCTCATCATAAAAAAAGAAAATCCAAATAAAAAAAACCTTAAATACCATATTTTTTTCATTAGAACGCTTGTCCTATACCTACATAAAAACCAAAACGGGGATCACCTTTTTCTCGTTTAAAAGGGAAAGCTACATCAAACCGAAAAGGGCCAAAACCAGTCATATAACGACCTCCAATACCCACTCCCCATTTCATTTGTTGTGAAAAATTAAAATGCGTTTTTTCCCCTACAAAACCACCATCAATAAAACTCACAAATCCTATTTTCTTATTAAAAGAAAGACGTAATTCAGCTGATCCTTCAACAAGAGAACGCCCACCAATAATAGTATTATTTTTTGTTTTAATGCCAATATTGCGATAAGCGTAACCTCTAACAGACCCACCACCACCAGCAAAAAAAAGCGTATCCGAAGGTAATTCAGCTATATCACCCCCGATAATTGTACCAAGTTTTACTCGTGTTGAAAAAATAAAATGATCTTTTGCATCAAACGTCCAATAAGAACGACCTTCTATCGTCATTTTTGTCACAAAATTATCAAAATGCGTTTCATAAAGTGGTTCAAGAATCGCTTCACTATATAAACCTTTTGTTGCATTAACCGTACTATTACGTCCGTCATAAATTAAACCACTCAATAATCCAATCGTAGTGAACTGACGGCTTCCAAAATAATCATCACGTGAATAACCATTAAAAGCAGCTAAGGCAACTCGTCCTGATAACTGATCATTGAAGATATGTGTAATGCCCAACTGTCCTCTGAGAGCTGTTGTAGTATAATTACCTAAAACATCTTGTTCTCCTTTTAATTCTGCTGCAAAATCCGTATCAGGAGTAATGATGCCAGGCTTAATGAATGTTGCTCCCAAAAGATAATCAAAATTCTTCAGACGATAAGATTCTTTTTTTCTACTACTAATACCACTTATTTTAGTTTCAATTTTAAAGCGTTCTGCATGACCAAAAAGATTACTATGCATCCAATAAGCTTCAAGCCCCACACCATCTAATGTTGAATAGCTACCACCAATACCAAAACGTCGTGGCTTACGTTCTTCTAAAATAAGCGTAAGCGGTAAATGACCATCAGGATTAATTGTTTCAGCTTCACGCACAACAACTGCACGAAAAACATCAAGTCGTGCAAGCCGTTTATTTGCTTTGATCAACGCATCAGGATCATATTGCTGACCTGATTTTAATCCTGTCATCCATATAATATAGGCTGAATCGATAAGTGGTTGTTCACTCACATTACGCACATTTAAAGAACTATAATAAGCCTTTTTCCCAGGATTAACTATAATCTGCGCGTCAACAAAGCGCTTAGCATGATCAGCAACTACATCACGACTAACAACACTTGCTTTAGCATAACCTTGTTGACGCCATCTTTCTATTAACCATTGTTCTGCTTTAAGAATAGTTTCAGATTTTGCAATAGAGCCAACCTTATAACCTAAATTTTCCACTGAGAAAATTTCACCTATTTTATATCTTTCAAGAAAAAAAGTTTTATTGAAATTCGCAACATTAAAAACATATTGTGGACCAGCATCAATTGTAATAACGATACTCGATTGAGTTGGTAATTGAGCCAAAGGGCTTAAATCAGCAACTTCTAAACCATTAATCTTAATACTAATGACACCGCCATAACGCCCATCAGCATAGAGAGCAGCAAGTATTGTCCGATAATTTGAACGAGCTTTAGCTAACAAACCAGACGAACTTGCTAATGATTTACCTTGATCAGAAACAAGAGAAGATACAGCTTTAGCTATTTTAACCCCTTCTGGTGGAGCCCCCGGTGGAGCAACCACCTCAATTGTATAAGATTTTTCTGCACCATTTATTCCATATGAGGAAGAAGAGGATTTTTCTTTACCAAATAAATGAAAACCAAAAAGCTCAAATGCTACAACTGACTGCGTAAAAGTAAAGATTAAGCATAAACCTACCACTACGCTATATGCAGTTCTTAATTTCAACGAAATTCTTTTCTGACATATTATCAAATCGGATACTCTTAATAAACATTTTGATATTTTTTTATAAATAAAATCGACTAAAGAATGATAAATCTAATTTTCTATTTAAGTTCTTCATCCATTTAATTAAATAATAGACTTTACTTAAAATATTTGGTTGTCATATTTCTTTTCCGTTTTTCCCTTGTATTCAGAAAATTTTGAAGAACTTTTAGTAAAACAAAATTATGTCTCTATATTTTAATCATTCATTTAGATTACTTTAAATACTTTATTAAAGCATATCTTATCATAGTTAAATTTATGCAAATGCCCCTCTATCATCGCGCTATAAAAATCCTGCATATATATTAAATCTCTTCATCAAAAAGAATATAGAGACAATTCTTGATTTTTATACATAGATATGATTGTCTCTTTTAAAGAAAAGAAGAGGAAAATAAAATAATGGTCGCGCATATTACAACGGTTGCTTTTCGTGGTCTAGAAGCAATTCCTGTTGATGTACAGGTTATGATTTCCTCTGGCAAAATAGGAATGGCTATTGTTGGATTGGCAGATAAAGCGGTCGCAGAAAGTCGAGAACGGATACAAGCAGCTCTTCATGCTTGTGGGCTTTCTATGCCAAATAAACGCGTTACTGTTAATCTTGCGCCAGCTGATTTGCCTAAAGAAGGTTCACATTACGACCTGCCCATTGCAATAGGCTTAATGCTCGCTATGAATCTTCTTCCTTCAGAGATAGCGCAAAAATACATCATTTTAGGTGAACTATCACTTGATGGATCTATTAACTCTGTTAATGGTGTTTTACCAACTGCAATGACAGCATTATCCCTTGATAAAGGATTGATTTGCCCTAACAAATGCGGACCTGAAGCTGCATGGGCAAATGCAGAAATGGATATTCTTGCCCCTGAAACTCTTCTTACTATAATCAACCATTTTAAAGGAACACAAATTCAAAAAAGACCACAACCACATCAATATAACACACAAACCGACTTACCAGATCTCTGTGAGATTAAAGGACAAAAGGCTGCAAAACGCGCACTAGAAATTTGTGCAGCTGGACGGCATAATCTTTTATTTGTAGGTCCTCCTGGTTCAGGCAAATCTATGCTAGCCCAATGCCTACCTTCTATTTTACCACCTCTCGATAGCCGTGAACTTCTAGATGTCGCTCTCATTGCCTCCATTACAGGAGAAACCACATATAATGCCATATCCCACCATCGTCCCTTTCGTTCTCCGCATCACTCCGCCTCTATGGCAGCCATGATCGGTGGTGGGATCAAAGGACGACCAGGAGAAGTATCACTTGCTCATAATGGTGTTTTATTCCTAGATGAATTTCCTGAATTTTCTCCTCAAGTTCTTGATTCTCTTCGTCAACCTTTAGAGAATGGAGAATGTATTATTGCCCGTGCCAATCATCATATCAACTATCCTGCTCGTATCCAACTCATCGCCGCAATGAATCCCTGTCGATGCGGTATGGCTGGTGAAAAAGGCCATGTTTGTTCCAAAGGTATACGGTGTCAAATTGATTATCAATCCCGTATCTCTGGTCCTCTACTTGATCGAATTGATTTACGTATTGATGTCCCTGCTTTAACAGCAATGGATCTCATGCAACAAAAACAGTCGGAAAAAAGTTTTAATGTTGCGAAACGCGTCGCACAAGCGCGCTCTATTCAAGCCAAACGTTTTGCAGCACTAGATCTTCCCCACATCCGAACCAATAGTGACTGTCCTGCAAAAATAATTGAACAAATTGCTATTCCCGATCAAAATGCAGCTAAATTACTACGAGATGTTAGCGAAAAGATGCACATTTCCGCACGTGCTTATCATCGTATTCTTAAAGTTGCACGCACTATCGCTGATCTCGATCAAGCACAGCAACTCGCATGCCATCACCTTGCAGAAGCCATTTCTTATCGGTTAAACAATGAAAGACTCGTAGCCATCGCCTAAGGAATTTTGAATTAATAAAAACTAATTGGAAAATAACGTAAATAAAGCTCCGTAAGCTTGCCATCACGCTCTAAAGATTTTAGAGCATAATTAAGAATATCAACTAATTTTGCATTCTTTTTTGCAACAGCGATCCGCATTCCTGCTCCTAAAAATTGTGGAGCCATATAAGCCCCTCCAACAAAATGACAACAATCCATTGATTGTGGATCATTTATCCATAAAGATAAAACCAATCCATCATCAAAAATAAGATCAATTTCATGATTCTGTAATGCTTTATAAAGCATTTTTCTATCAGTAAATCCCTGCCATTTAGATTTAGAAAAATAACTATGAAATAGTTTTTCATGTGCACTTTTTATCAAAAATCCACTCTTTAAATGATCAAGTTTATCACTTATTGGCTCATTAAGATTCAAAGATTTATATGATACAAAACGTGCAGGAAAACGCAAATAAGTTTGAGTAAAAATAAGATATTGATGCATTTCCATTGTTTCTTCTAAACTAGTAATAATTGCTTCTGCTCCATCATTTTTGAGATGATTTACCAATTCTTCCCGAGGAAGAACTTCCACCTCACATAATTTTTCAAGCTTCAGTTTTACGCAAATAGCACGTAATAAATCAGCATTATAACCTGCAAGATGACCTGTTTTATTAAGAAAGTTAAAAGGAGGAAAATCAAATGTTGTAACAAAACGTAAACGCGCTATATCGGTTATATCAGGCTGTATAAAATGTTCGTATGCATTAAAAAAAGAAGGAAGCCTTCCTCCCGTCCTAGCCTGCACAAAAGGAGAAAAAAAAAAGAGTGATATTATAAAAAAAATTCCAATAAAAGAATTTAATATATCGATAAATTTATTCATTTTTAAAATCTTCCCTCACAAATTACTCATAGCTAACTTGCTATTTTCTTTTTGCCATAGTGTTAAAAACTTAACTAAAAGAGTTTGTATTTTAAATAGGCTAAAATATTCGATATTCTCTAAAATTATTAAAATAATTTAACAGTTTCGATATATTTTTAAAATATCTCTTAATATTAAGATGGATTTTATGGTGTGCTTTTTGGAAATAAAAATATATAAAATTAGTCTTTTAGTGTAGAATAAAGAATTTTCTATAGTAATATTGCCTTTATTCATGTTTTCTTTTTAAATTGTAATTTCTTTTCCATTCCGTAAGAGCGATAATTTAATTTTGTAAATAACAATTATTTTTATCTGTTTCTAGACACGATAAATGCAAAATAGTAAGCTAATGATTTTCTTTCCAAGTAACTTAAATCTCATTTTAAATTTCAAACTATAACCAAGATAACCATTTACTTTTTACAAGAAAAATCTGTTTTCCTCATCATCTTATTATAAAGCAATAATCATGCAATATGTATTTATAAAAAAATTACCATTCGAATATGAAAAAACCTTTATGTCTAATACAGACATAACACATGTTGAATATAGATTTGATATACGGTAAACATCTAATGTTGTTATTCTATAAATAAATGACTAAAATATTAAGTGAAAAAAACTGATGAAATATTGAAATTAAATACAGAAATGGATTGACCTATGAGTGATGAAACAATCTCGCCAATGTGTGGTGACTATGGTGCATCTTCCATTAAAGTGCTTAAAGGTCTTGATGCTGTGCGTAAACGTCCTGGCATGTACATTGGCGATACTGATGATGGTTCAGGTCTACACCATATGGTTTATGAGGTTGTGGATAACGCTATTGATGAAGCCTTAGCAGGTTATGCTACTCTTGTAAATGTCACACTTCATGCTGATGGATCCTGTTCTGTTCGTGATAATGGACGCGGAATTCCAACTGATATTCACCCAACTGAGGGTGTTTCAGCAGCTGAAGTCATTATGACGCAACTTCATGCTGGTGGAAAATTTGATCAAAATTCTTACAAAGTTTCTGGAGGATTGCACGGTGTTGGTGTTTCCGTTGTTAATGCACTTTCTGTTTGGTTGCGGTTACGAATTAAGCGTAATGGCAAAATTCATGAAATGTCGTTTACCAATGGGGTAGCAGATTCTGCATTAAAAATTGTTGGTGATTGCGATTCAGAAAGCGGAACAGAAATAACTTTTTTACCAAGTTCTGAAACCTTTACAATGATTGAATTTAATTTCGAAACTTTAGAGCGTCGTTTACGAGAGTTAGCTTTTTTAAATTCAGGTATACACATCCTTCTTACTGATCAACGTCGTGCTGATGTTCAATCAGTAGAATTGCATTATGAAGGTGGATTAGTTGAATTTGTTAAACATATTGATCAATCAAAAAAAGCTCTTATTGATAATCCTATTTATATCGCAAACGAAAAAGATGGCATGAGCGTAGATGTTGCTTTATGGTGGAACGATTCTTACCATGAAAAAGTATTGTGTTTCACTAATAACATTCCGCAACGGGATGGAGGAACTCATTTAGCAGGTTTCCGTAGCGCTTTAACACGTCAAATTAATGGTTATGCAGAATCCTCAGGTATTGCAAAAAAAGAAAAAATTAATTTAACCGGTGATGATTGTCGTGAAGGATTGACAGCTATTCTTTCCGTCAAAGTACCTGATCCAAAATTTTCCTCTCAGACAAAAGATAAATTGGTTTCTTCTGAGGTGCGTCCTATTGTTGAAAATTTGGTAAATGAAGGTCTTTCATCATGGTTAGAAGAACACCCTAATGAAGCAAAAATTTTTATTAGTAAAGTAGTAGAAGCTGCAGCAGCCCGTGAAGCAGCCCGTAAAGCACGAGAACTTACACGGCGTAAAGGAGCTCTCGATATCACTTCTTTACCAGGAAAACTTGCTGATTGTCAGGAACGTGATCCTACAAAATCAGAAATCTTTATTGTCGAGGGAGATTCAGCCGGCGGATCAGCTAAAAGTGGACGTTCACGTCAAAATCAAGCGATTTTGCCCTTGCGTGGTAAAATTCTCAACGTTGAACGAGCGCGCTTCGACCGGATGCTTTCATCTGAGATGATTGGCACGCTCATCACCGCTCTTGGTACCTCCATTGGGAAAGATGAATTTTCACCAGATAAAGTACGTTATCATAAGATTATTATTATGACGGATGCAGACGTTGATGGAGCACATATCCGCACTCTACTTCTCACTTTCTTTTTTAGGCAAATGCCTGAATTGATTGAACGTGGACATCTTTATATTGCTCAACCACCTCTTTATAAAGTATCACGTGGTAAATCTTTTCAATATATAAAAAATGAAGCAGCATTTGAAGAATTTTTAATTGATGCTGGATTGGAAGAAACAACACTAGAACTTTCAACAGGTGAAGTCTTTGCCGGCACTGATTTGCGTAAACTTGCTGAAGATGCTCGTATGTTACGCCAACTTCTCAATGGTCTTCATACCCGCTACAATCGTAATATTGTTGAGCAGGCAGCAATTGCTGGTATTTTTAGCTCTAAAGCCTTTACAACACCAGAAAAAATTCAAAAAACAGCAGACAATGTGGCAAATCGCTTGAACCTAATTGCCGATAATATGGAGCGTGGTTGGAGTGGTACATGTGCACCAGAAGGAGGACTGCGTTTTGAACGTATTTTGCGTGGTGTTAAAGAGGTTATTACACTTGACGCAGGACTTATAAATTCAGCAGACGCGCGCCAAATTGATCGTATTGCTCAAAATCTCATAGAAATCTATAGTCCTCCTCCTCTCTTACATCGCAAAGATAAATCAGAACGCATCTTTGGACCTATTGGTTTATTAGAAAGCATTTTTAAAAACAGCAAAAAAGGTTTGACTTTACAGCGTTATAAGGGTCTTGGAGAAATGAATGCTGATCAATTGTGGGAAACAACCCTTGATCCTGATGCACGTACTCTTTTACAAGTTAAAATCAATGATGCAACTGATGCAGATTCACTTTTTTCTCGTTTAATGGGTGATGAAGTTGAACCACGGCGAGCTTTTATTCAAGATAATGCCCTAAGTGTCACTAATCTTGATATTTAAAAGCACTCTTTTGTCTTAAGCTGTATATAAACATTATGATTTTATCTGTTATTTTTTCGTATTTGAGCATTTTTTCTATATGTTATTTACGATAAAAGCAAAAACAAGAAAGGTCATGTATCTATGACAGCGGAAACAGAACGCATAGGAATAGAAGGAGGAATGGAACACTCCTTTGGTTTTACAAAAATTGATGAAATGCAAAAACAATCTATGGTTGACAATGTATTTCATTCTGTTGCTGAAAACTATGACAAAATGAATGATATCTTATCTCTTGGGCTCCATCGTATATGGAAAAATTCGATGGTGGCTTGGTTGTCGCCACCAGCTATTTCTAACTGGAAAGCTCTTGATGTAGCCGGTGGCACTGGTGATATTGCTTTTCGTATTCTCAACGCCTCACGCAGAAAAGCTCATGTTACAATCCTTGATATCAATGATTCAATGCTGAGCGTTGGTAAAAAACGTGCACAAAAAAATAATCTTGCCTCCCTTATTGACTTCATTGAAGCCAATGCAGAACTCTTGCCCTTTGAAGATCAAAGTTTTGATGCTTACACTATCGCCTTTGGAATTCGCAACGTACCACATATTGATAAAGCTCTCAAAGAAGCTTTTCGTATTTTAAAACCAGGTGGACGTTTTTTATGTTTAGAATTTTCAAATGTTGAAATGCCTCTACTTGATAAAATTTATGACCTTTGGTCTTTCCATACTATCCCTAAACTGGGTCAACTCATTACAGGTAACCGTGATGCATATCGTTATTTGGTTGAATCGATTCGCAAATTTCCTAAGCAAAATGATTTTGCCCATATGATCAGAAATGCAGGTTTTTCCTCGGTATCATATCGCAATCTTACAGGTGCTATTGCAACACTGCATTCAGGTTGGAAGATTTAAAAATGGTGCCAATTTCTACCTATCTTCAACTGCTACGTGCATTGTTTATCTTTACGCGAGAAGGAGTTATCAGTGCTCTCCCTCGCGATAACCTTCAAGGATTTCCAGCAGTATGTCACCGTATAGCGAGTGCCTTAGCGCGACGCAAAACACAAAAAAAGCACCGATCTGAAAATATATCACACGCTATCAATAAACTTGGTCCGTCTTACGTCAAACTTGGTCAATTTCTTGCTACTCGACCTGATATTGTTGGGCGCGATATTGCAGCTGATTTAGCTCAACTCCAAGACAATGTTCAAACTTTTTCCTGTGCCGATGCAATTATTCAAATTGAAAATTCCCTTGGCCAATCTATTAATGATCTATTCACAGATTTTTACCCACCTATTGCTGCTGCTTCTATTGCTCAAGTTCATCCGGCTGAATATTATGATAAAACAGGTCACAAAAAGAAATGTGCTGTTAAAGTTATCCGTCCTAATATTAGAAATCGTTTTGCAAAAGATCTTAAAGGTTTTTATCTCATTGCTCATTTACAAGAACGTTATATACCTACCTTCCGACGTTTACGTCCTGTTCGCGTCGTTGATACTTTGGCACAAACAACACAAATTGAAATGGATTTGCGTTTAGAAGCAGCCGCCATATCAGAAATGGCTGAAAATACCCAGCATGATGCAGGTTTTCGGTTACCCGAGATTGATTGGGGACGAACAGGACGGAATGTTTTAACAATGGAATGGATCGATGGCATAAAAATGTCCAATATTCCAGCACTTAAAAAAGCTGGTTTCGATTTAAAAGCTTTAGCAGTTACACTCATTCAATCTTTTCTACGCCATACTTTACGCGATGGCTTTTTTCATGCTGATATGCATCCTGGTAATTTATTTGTTGATCCACAAGGATGTATTGTTGCGGTTGACTTAGGAATTACAGGACGGCTTGGAAAAAAAGAAAAGCATTTTCTTGCTGAAATTCTTTATGGTTTTATTACTCGCGATTATTATCGTGTAGCATACGCTCATTTTGAAGCAGGTTATGTCCCATCATATCATAATATTGAAAGTTTTGCTCAAGCTAACCGAGCTATTGGTGAGCCTATTCACGGACAATCAGCGCAAAGTATTTCTATGGCTAAATTGCTCACACTCTTATTTGAAGTTACTGAACTATTTGATATGAAAACGCGACCTGAACTTTTATTATTGCAAAAAACCATGGTTGTTGTTGAAGGGGTAGCACGCTCATTAGATCAAGATTTTAACATGTGGAAAGCTTCTGAACCAATTGTCAAAGAATGGATTAGCAAAAATTTAGGACCCGTAGGACTCGTAAAAGATTTAAGTGAAGGAACACAAGCATTGCTCTCACTGGCACGTCAAACTCCGCAATTGATACAAAATTTCCAGCGGATAGAAGAAGGATTAAGTAAAATGACAAAGACAGGACTTTATCTTTCTCCTGCTACTCTTAAACAATTTGCTTTTGAACAAAGCCGTACCAACCGTTATGGTCGTTATAGCTTATTCATCATTGCTTTTTGTTTGTTTATTTTAACTTTTTTTCTTTTCCCTTCTTTCTAACTTACGCAATATATTAAAAGAAGATGCAATTAATGAAATTATTGCTATCATTTTAATGTCTAGGATACTTGGATATATATTATGGCTAATATTACCCTTCGAAATGTATCACTTGAAGTTCAAGAATTTCTGCGTATACGCGCTGCACAAAAGGGTATTTCTGTAGAAGAAGAAACCATTCACCTATTAAATAATCTCGCAGAAAAATCCATCATATCACCACTACAAGCAAACACTATTGAAAAAAAATCATTAAAATCAAAATCTATCCTTCTTATTATTGGTGGAAGTATTGCAGCCTATAAAACACTTGATTTGATTCGCCGTTTGAAAGAACGTGGAGCACATTTAAATATTGTTATGACAACAGCAGCTCAAAAATTTATTACTCCTCTAGCTGCCGAAGTTCTCAATGGTGGCAGTGTATATAGCGATTTATTCTCACGTGAAGAAGAACAAGATGTTGCTCATATCCGATTAGCGCGTCAGGCTGATTTAATTATTATAGCACCAGCAACTGCTAATCGTATTGCAAAAATAGCTACTGGAATAGCTGATGATTTGGCCAATTGCATCATTTTAGCAGCGCGTTGTCCACTTTTAATTGCTCCTGCAATGAATCCAGCTATGTGGAAGCATCCAACAACTATTCGTAACATTGCAAAATTGCATACAGATGGAGTCCACATGGTAGGACCAGAAGTTGGAGAAATGGCTGAACAAAACGAAAGAGGTTGTGGACGTATGAGTGAACCTCTAACCATTATAGCTTCAGCAGAAGCAATTTTGGGTGCACAAAAAAAATCACTTTGTGGTCGTCACTTCATTGTAACTTCGGGACCTACGCATGAACCAATCGATCCGGTGCGTTACCTAGCTAATCGCTCATCAGGTAAACAAGGACATGCAATTGCAACGGCCTTAGCTAACTTAGGTGCAACAGTGACACTTATTTGCGGACCTGTTAATCTTCCTGATCCAGAAAGAGTAAAAACTATTCACGTAGAAACAGCTTGCCAAATGTTACAAGCTGTGCAAGAAGCATTACCTGCTGATGGTGCTATTTTTGTTGCTGCTGTTTGTGACTGGCGCAACAAAACGCAACATTTACAAAAAATAAAAAAGGAATCCAACCAAACACCATTCTCCTTGCATATGATCGAAAATCCTGACATCTTAGCTACGATCAGTCATGGTCCAAATCGCCCGCCACTTGTGATTGGTTTCGCTGCTGAAACTTCCGATCTTATTACTAATGCACAAAAGAAATGTATTCAAAAAGGGGCAGACTTCATTCTTGTAAATGACGTTTCTTTCCATGTTGATGGTACAAATGTTATGGGTTCTGATACAAATGAAATTTTTTTCGTGAGTAAAAATAATATTGAACACTGGCCAAATATGAGTAAACAAAAAGTAGCTGAAAAATTAGCAGACGTTGTTGTATCATTTTTCTCTTTTTTTTCTCCCATTTCTGAATAAAAAACGAAAAATTTGTTTAAAATGAAAATAATTGACTTTAAATATATAATTTAAGCTGCAAATATTATATATAAGATGTTTTTCATTTCACATCTTTTTTTACTATTTCTTTTTTACCTGTTATTCATGATTTTTACTGCTGCTTATTACGCTCTACAGCACCTTTTCACACAGCAATATCGCACTATGATATGGAAAGTACTAGAACTTACCTTTTTTGTCCTTTTTATAATATGGTTATGTACATACCAGTTTTTTATGCCCTACTTTGCTCTTTGGGTTGCTCATTTTATTCCTGGACTAATAATCTATTGGACAAAATGGATAGAGTTAAGCATACTTATTATTTTTAACCTTGGTCTGTCTTTTTTTATAGCTTTTTTTATTGCTCCAATCGCAGCAATGATTGGGAGTTTTTTCATTGATAACGCTGCTGAAATTATTGAAAAAGAAAATTATCCAAATGAGCCTATTGGAAAATCTATGTCATTTGGATATTCTTTTATTTTTGCTTTAAAATTTTTTATTTTAAGCCTTTTCGGAAATGGAATTGCTTTTTTCTTGTTTTTTATACCCGGTATCAATTTAATTACCTTTTATGTCATTAATGGTTATCTATTTGGTCGTGAATATTTTATATTCACTGCCTATCGTTTTCGATCTAAAAAAGAGGCTCATGCTTTTTTACGTACTCATCACACCACTGTTTTTGGTGCAGGTTTATTGATAGCATTTTTTGTTTCTATTCCTATCCTTAATTTAGTTACACCACTTTTTGCAGCTGCCTTTATGACGCATTTACACAAAATGGTTTCACATCAGACTCCGCGCTCTTCATATTAAAATGATAACATTTGATCAATTAAAATCAGAAAAATAAATGAATAAAAAACATACTTTTATAAAATCAATCCGACTTCATACAATTTTATAATATGAAAAACACGCATTCAAATTTAAACTATGACATTTTTAAATCATTGAAATAACCAATGCTATAATAAAAGCTTGAACCTATTTTTCTAATTATATTTTTCTCAAAATTCCTTACAATAAAGTCTTATTATCAATTATTCATACAATAGCACCATAACGCGATTTGACATTAAAACAAAAAACTAACAAAATAAATTATCTTAATTGATAATAACTTTATTATAGAAAGCATTTTCTAAGCTATTATCATCGCATTCAATGAACAGAGGAAAGCAAACATGATAAATTAAAGCTGTGTGCTCATCCATAAAATAATTAAATGAAACAGTTTATTATCTGTTTTGCACAAAGAAAAAAATAAGTTTAACCATTCAGTCCTACATTCCCTCAACCCACACATAAAGTTTATAACATTTCATAGAGAGGCGACAAAGATGAACTGGATTACAAATTATGTCCGCCCTAAAATCAATTCTATATTAGGGAACCGTGAAATTCCAGATAATCTATGGATCAAAGATCCCACCAATGGCCAAATGGTCTTCCATAAAGATTTGAAAGCTAACCAATATGTGATTCCTAATTCTGGCTATCATATGCGCATTAGTGCCAAAAATCGTCTTATGCATTTCTTTGATGATGGAATTTACACGCTGATTGAAAATCCAAAAGTTGCCATAGATCCATTAAAATTTCGTGATGAAAAACGTTATATTGATCGGTTAAAAGATTATCGTTCTAAGCTTGGTATTGATGATAATATTTTAAATGCAAAAGGTACTATTGAAGGTTTACCAATCATTGCTACTGTTCAAGATTTCGCTTTTATGGGCGGATCACTGGGTATGGCTTCAGGAGAAGCTATTATAAAAGCTTTTCATACTGCCATTACAGAAAAATGCCCTTTAGTTCTTTTTGCAGCTTCAGGTGGAGCACGAATGCAAGAAGGAACATTATCACTCATGCAAATGCCACGTACAACGGTAGCAATCGAAATGATGAAAGAAGAAAAATTACCTTATATCGTGGTTCTTACTAACCCCACTACTGGCGGTGTTACCGCTTCTTATGCCATGCTAGGTGATATCCACATTGCTGAACCTGGTGCTATGATCGGCTTTGCAGGACCACGTGTTATACAACAAACAATCCGTGAAACTTTACCCGAAGGTTTCCAAAGTAGTGAATATCTCTTTGAACATGGTATGATTGATATGGTTGTCTCTCGTTTACAAATGAAAACCACTATTGCAAGGCTTTTACGCTTAATGACAAAAAGTCCTGCAACTCTTAAATCTTCTAATCCATCATCAATTAAATCGGCAAATCCTAACTCTTGAAACAAAATCCATTAAATTATGAAAAAAGCTGTATGCAACAGGTAGTAGATGATTTACTAAAGATCTATCCTAAAAAGTGTGATCTTTCTTTAGATCGTATTTCATGTCTTTTAGAATGTCTCGGTAAACCACATTTAAATCTTCCACCTATTATTCATATTGCCGGAACAAATGGTAAAGGGTCTGCTTCAGCTATTTGCCGAGCTCTCCTGGAAAGTGCAGGCTATCGAGTTCATGTATACAGTTCTCCTCATTTAGTTAATTGGAATGAACGTTTTCGACTCAGTCACAAAGGAGGAAGCCAATTTGTCACAGATAACCTATTGATTAAAACAATTCATCAAATTACAGAAGTGAATTGTAACAAACCTATCACTTTTTTTGAAGTTTTTACAGCAGCTGCCTTTATGTTGTTCAACACACATCCAGCTGATGCAATCATTTTAGAAGTTGGACTAGGAGGGCGTTTTGATGCCACAAATGTCATTAAAAAGCCAGCTGTATCACTTATCATGCCTATTGACTATGATCATGAATTTTTTCTTGGCAATACAATTGAACAAATTGCTTTTCAAAAAGGGGGGATCATTAAATCAGAAGTTCCTGTAGTTATTGGTAAGCAAGATCATGATACAGTTTCTCCTCTTTTAAGTGCTCTTGCTGCCAAAAACAAAGCACCCTATTACATTTTTAACCAAGATTACCAAAGCTATAAAGAACATGGGCGCATGATATTCCAAAATAATCAAGGTCTAATTGATCTTCCACTACCTAAGCTTATTGGCGATCATCAAATTGCCAATGCGGGTGCTGCTATTGAAGCAGTTTACCAAGCAGGCTTTCGACTTTCAGAACAAATCATAAGCAATGCTTTGCAAAATCTTTATTGGCCAGCACGAATGCAGCATCTTACTTACGGACAATTGGTTAATCAACTTCCTCCTGATTTTGACTTATGGTTAGATGGTGGTCATAATCCTGCTGCTGGAAAAGTCATTGCAGAAATATTAGCCCAATGGAAAAAAAGATCAAATTGCCCTATTGTGATGATTGTTGGCATGCTTAATACCAAAAATAGCATTGGTTATTTTAGTCCTTTAGTTAATCTCGTCAAAACAGTATATACAGTCCCTTTGGTTTCCAGCAACATGGGTGTTTGTCCAAAAATTTTAGCAGAATCAGCTCAAAAAGCAGGACTTATCGCTGACCCACAGGTTAATCTAAAAGCTGCATTTCACAAAATTAGTTTAGAACATAAAAAGGCTATTGTCCTAATTGGTGGTTCTTTTTACCTTGCAGGCGATATTTTGCGTGACAATCAAACACCACCATGTTAGCAATCAGGTGTTTTAGCGCTTTAATAGATAGGACTTTGATCATGAAACTTGATTACTCCCTTTATCAAAATCCTAAACTTATCACTGTTTTTGGCGGATCAGGTTTTGTAGGGCGACACATTGTGGAGACTTTAACTAAGCGAGGTTATCGAGTACGTATCGCTGTGCGTTGTCCACAAAAAGCTTATTACATGTTACAAATAGGCGAAGTAGGACAAACACAAATGCTTAAAACTGACGTCAGGAATTATGCTTCAGTCGCACGTGCATTATCCGGAGCAGATGGTGCAGTTTTTCTTCCTGGAAGTTTAGCGCAAACAAACAAACCAAATTTTCAAAATATACAAGTTGATGGTGCACGAAACGTTTCTCAATTAACAACCAAAGCTGGTATTCCTCTCATCTATATGTCAACACTTATCACCGATGAAAATGCTTCATTTTCTTATGCACGTGCTAAAGCTCTGAGTGAGCAAATAGTTCGTAATACACATCCCCAAGCAATTATTATGCGCTCATCTGTTATTTTTGGGCCAGAAGATTGTTTTTTCAACGTTTTAGCAAATTTTTCTCGTTTTATGCCAATTATACCACTTTTTGGTGGTGGACAAAGTAAATTACAACCTGTTTATGTTGGTGATATTGCTAAATTTGTTGTACATGCCTTAGAAGAACATGTTATTTTAGGGAAAAGTTATGACCTTGGTGGACCAAAAGTTCTTACTTTCCAAAGTGTTATTGAAGAGATATTAACAATTATTCACCGAAAAAAAAGAACACTTCCTCTCCCCCTTGCTGCTGGACTTTTTATCGGAGGTTTTTTTGGAACTCTTAGTAAATTACCCCTCTTTCCAACATTCATAACAGCTAATCAAATACGCTTTTTACAAAGAGATCATATTATTTCTCAAGAAGCTAAAGATAATGGATATACTTTAGAAGGAGTAGGAATTACCCCTAAATCGATAACTGCTATTTTACCAAGTTATCTATGGCGGTTCCGTCCAAAAGGTCAGTTCTCTCATAATGTATCAATTTAATATATCTCCTTTTTATAATCAAATTCACTTTCACATTAAAAAAATAAATAGGCCCAGGATAGTAAAGTATCCGTAGGTTTTTTATTTTTTTCAAAATGCAATTTTATTATAATTTTTTCTTGTATCTAATATCCAAAGAACTTCTATAAATTTCTACCCAGCTTTTCACATCATCATTTAAAGTTAATACTTTTCCTGTCGCAAAAACCTATGAGTATTTAAAAAGATTTTTTCATATAAGCAAATACAAATATTTGTATTTGCTTGCATTTTTTTTTAATTTCTCCTACCGTTTTGAAAAAATAATTTTGAAAGAACAAAAATGGCTGCTCAAGATTATATTATCAAAGATATCGCACTTGCTGCTTATGGTCGTAAAGAACTTGATATTGCGGAAATGGAAATGCCTGGTTTAATGGCTTGCCGTAAAGAATTTTCTTCCAGTCAACCTTTACGTGGAGCGCGTATTTCTGGTTCATTACACATGACCATTCAAACAGGTGTTTTGATTGAGACATTAAAAGCAATTGGTGCCGATATACGATGGAGTTCTAGTAATATTTTTTCTACACAAGATCATGCAGCAGCAGCTATTGCAGCTACAGGTACTGCCGTTTTCGCAGTCAAGGGAGAAACACTTGAAGAATATTGGGCTTATATTGATGCAATTTTTCAATGGCCTGATGGCAAGCTTTCCAATCTTATATTAGATGATGGAGGCGATGCTACCAACTACATTTTAATAGGTAGCTGTGCAGAGGAAAACAAAAATATCTTATCTCATCCTACAACAGAAGAGGAAGATTTTTTTTTCAAACAAATTCAAAAACGTATAGCTACCACACCAGGATTTTTTAAGCGTCAGCGTGCAGCAATAAAAGGTGTCAGCGAAGAAACCACAACGGGAGTACACCGCCTTTATCAATTACAAAAAAAAGGGCTTTTGTTTTTTCCTGCCATTAATGTCAATGACAGTGTTACAAAATCAAAATTTGACAATAAATACGGATGTAAGGAATCACTAGTAGATGGTATTCGGCGTGGAACAGATGTGATGATAGCCGGTAAAATAGCTATTGTTTGTGGTTATGGTGACGTCGGTAAAGGTTCAGCAGCCTCTCTTTCAGGTGCTGGAGCACGTGTAAAAGTAACAGAAATTGACCCAATTTGCGCTCTTCAAGCCGCTATGGATGGTTATGAAGTCGTTACTTTGGAAGATACAGCCTCTAGCGCCGATATTATTATAACCACAACTGGAAATAAAGATGTTGTCCGCTTAGAACATATGCGACAAGTTAAAGATATGTGTATCCTAGGAAATATTGGTCATTTTGACAATGAAATTCAAGTATCAGCTCTTAGGAATTTACCATGGACAAATATTAAACCACAAGTTGATATGATTACTTTTCCTGATGGAAAACGCGTAATTTTATTATCTGAAGGGCGTTTGTTAAATCTTGGTAATGCTACAGGCCATCCTTCTTTTATCATGTCAACTTCATTTACTAACCAAGTTTTAGCGCAAATCGAACTCTTTACCAATTCAGAAAACTATAAAAATGAAGTAACGTTTTTACCTAAACATCTCGATGAAAAAGTTGCACGTTTTCACCTTGATCGGTTAGGAATAAAATTAAGCATTTTATCAGAAGAACAAGCGGCCTATATTGGTGTTTCTCCAGAAGGACCTTATAAACCAGATCATTACCGTTATTAGGATATTTTCTTAGTGCAAAAGAAAAAAAGACGCATTGTGCATAGCTTTGGCAACTATATATTCAAAGAAAAAACACAAAAAATTGTTCAAATTTGTATTGGTATTTTTTATTTCTTATTCCTTTTATCTCCAGTAAATGTTGTCGCTCAAACATCAGTATTTCATCTTCTTCCTTCTTTCACTTTGCCAGATGAAATGTGGCTTATCATAGTGTTCTTTGGAAGTATTTCTTGCTCGTCACTTCTCATATCCATAATAGTTATTATAAATACAAAAAGAGCTTTATGGAAATCTTGGAAAATGATTCAGGTTAATCTTTCTGAAAAGCTCAAACATTATGAATGGCTTCTAGAAGAAACAGGCCAATGCCTCTTTATTTGGGACAATCCAACAGCCTTACCCCGTATAATTGGTAGTATTCTGACATTGCAAAAAGCAGGTGTTCATCAAAAAGATTTTCATTGTTTTGAAAAATGGCTTGAAAAAAACTCTTTACAACAATTTGATCAAGCACTTACTCAACTGCGTTGTAATGGTTGCTCTTTTGAACTTTCCGTCACCACTATAAGTAAAATACTATTGCAAGTTACAGGAATTATCGCTGGAACAGTAGCAATCGTTCGATTTCAAGACATTTCAGAACAGCAGAGTGAAAATATTCGATTACAGAAAGATACTATCCAAATTCTCACGGAATTGAAAATGCAACGTAATCTTCTTGATCATATTCAAGAACCAGTATGGATTCGAGATTGTGAAGGAAAAATCTGCTTCACCAACCACGCCTTTCGGGAAATGACAAATTTTCAAGAAGATAATAATATTGTTGATCTTTTCAATGAAACAACACAATGCACAACAGATGAAACAGAAGCAATTTTTCAAAAGCATGTTTATACAGTGGTTAAAGGAGAACGGCATCAATTTCATCTCACACGTATTACAACAAAAGAAGGAATGGCAGCCTTTGCTCGAGATGATAGCTCATATGAAAATCTTGTCAAAGAAATGAGACGTATTCTTCAAAGTCATTGTGAAACACTCGACAAAATTTCAACGGCTGTAGCAATTTTTGATGCCAATCAAAAATTAAAATTCTGCAATCACGCTTTTAAAATTTTATGGCCATTAGAAATCTCTTTTCTAGAAAGTGAACCAAGTCATTCATTGCTTCTTGAACGTTTGCGTGAAAAAGGGTTTATCGGTGAACATCCTGATTGGCGAACATGGAAAGAAGAGCTTTTTAAAGCTTATCGACAAACAGAATCGAATCAACAAATTTGGAATCTTCCTGATGGACGTACAGTGCGTGTTATCTCTAGTCCTCATCCTCAAGGAGGTGTTACCTGGCTTTATGAAAATCTTACAGAAAAAATTGACCTTGAGCGACGCTATAATACACTAATTAAAATACAAGGTGAAACACTTGACAAACTATCTGAAGGAGTTGTGGTTTTTGGTACTGATGGACGTCTGCGTTTATCAAACCCAGCTTTATCGAAATTATGGTCTCTCCCTCATAATTTAATAGTAGAAGGAACGCATATTACCCAATTACAAAACCACTGTTCTAATTTAACAATAGGAGAAGAATGGAAAAAATTTACACAATTCATTACTGGCTTTTCTGAAAAACGTGATGCATATTCAGGCCGCATAGATTTAAAAAGTGGAATAATAATTGATTATACACTCGCACCTTTGCCTAATGGACAAACAATGCTAACTTTTGTTAATGTTACTGACACTGTCCATATCGCACGAGCCCTACAAGAAAAGAATGAAGCGTTAGAAAAATCCGATCGCCTGCGTAATGAATTTGTCCAGCATGTTTCTTATGAATTACGCACACCTCTTACTAATATCATAGGATTTTCTGATATTTTGCGCGATCAAATTTTCGGCTCTATCAATGAACGTCAACAAGAATATCTCGGTTATATTCATTCAGAATCAGGAGTTCTTTTAAATATTGTCAATGATATTCTTGACTTGGCAACTCTTGATGCAGGTATAATGATATTAAATATAAAACCCGTTTACATTGCTGAGGCGATGGCACAAGCAGTAGCACGAGTAGAGGAACGTCTCCATGGACGTCAAATCACACTTTCACAACACATTTCTTCTTCCCTAAAATTTATTTCTGCTGATGCAACACGTTTACATCAGGTTTTTGTGAATGTTCTTAGTAATGCTATTAATTTTGCAACGGAAAAAAGTACAATTGAATTTTGTGCTGATATAAAAGATGATCATATAATATTCAGTGTTCATAATGATGGATCTGATATTCCAACTGATATTCTTGATCGGATTTTTAAACGTTTTGCTTCTCATTCCCATCACGGTGGACGTGCAGGAGCAGGTCTTGGTCTTTCTCTTGTTAAAAGCTTTGTTGAACTCCACGATGGACGCGTTGAAATTTTTACTGGCATGGGTCAAGGGACAACAGTTAAGTGCTTTTTCCCCAATAAGAAAGAAATAGGAGTTTTGTAACCTTGCCTTTTATTGCTGTTGTAAATAAAATTTTTCTCATCAATTTATGGAAATTTGAATGAATTTTAGTTTTTTTCTTGAAAATGAAGAAGCAACTATACTTTTCGCACAAGATTTAGCTCTTGCCCTAAAACCTGGTGATCTTGTAACGTTTCAAGGTGACCTTGGAACAGGAAAATCGACCCTTATACGCTCACTCATTCGTACACTTGCCAATAATTGCACTATGGATGTCCCAAGTCCTACCTTCACTCTTGTTCAAAGCTATAAACTTCCACAATTTGAAGTGCTTCATGCTGATTTTTATCGCCTTTCAAGCATTGAAGAAATTGATGAGTTAGGACTTCATGAATTACGTAAAGAAAATGTTTTGCTCATTGAATGGCCAGAAAAAATAGGAGAGGTTTTAGGACCGGTTACTTTTGCTATTACTTTAAAACATAAACATTTTGGACGTCATATCACCCTTACCTCTGCAGTACATGCTACTGAACGTCTGCAGAGATCTTTTGCAATTCGTAATTTTTTAATAACTCATGGACGCAACCACATTCAGCGTCGTTTTTTAGCTGGTGATGCCTCAGCACGTTCCTATGAACTGTTAGATAATGGAAACCATCAAGAAATCCTAATGAATGCACCAACTATTCAAATGGCACAAGACGTAGACTCTTCCTATGCAGACATAACACATCTCGCAAAAGAGATCAGTCAATTTGTAGGCATTAGTCAACTCATTTTAGATAATGGCTTCTCTGCCCCTCATATTTTTGCCAAAGATCTTGAAAATGGTATCTTGATTTTAGAAGATTTAGGATGTGAAGGACTTTTAGATCAATCAGGTAATCCTATAGAAGAACGTTATATTGCTTGTAGTGAATTGCTAGCTACTTTTCACCAAAAGTCATGGCCTTTAGAAAAGCAATTTGCAACATTTCAACTTCAGATTCCCTTCTATGATTGCCAAGCCATGCAAGCAGAACTTTCCTTATTACTGGATTGGTATCTCCCTTTTCAGAAGAAAAAAACTTTAAACAAAGAACAGCGTGAAATTTTTTTTACCTGTTGGCAACCTTATCTGGATCTTTTAACTCAAGGAGAAAATACTTTTGTTATGCGCGATTATCATTCGCCCAATATTCTTTGGCGTAAACATAAAAAGGATATCGACCGCATTGGTCTCATTGATTTCCAAGATGGTGTAAGTGGGCCAACAGTTTACGATCTTGTTTCTTTAGCACAAGATGCACGTCTTTTTATTTCACCAGAACTTGAAGATAAAATTCTCAACACATATTGCAGTGCACGTCATCAAGCACTCCGCCCTTTTGACGAAGATGAATTCCGCAAACTTTATGTATTTGCAGGTACTCAGCGGGTTTCAAAAATTTTAGGAATTTTTGTACGCCTTCACCAACGAGATGGGAAATCATCTTATCTCAAACATCTACCCCATCTTCAAAATTATCTTATCCGTAATCTTTCACATCCAATCCTTACTCCTTTACAAAGCCTTTATCAAGAAATGGGACTTTTATCAGAAAGTGAAACTCTTAACAGAGATATTTTAAACGTCTAACTATTTTAGACTGAAAAATATCTCCCTGTAACAATTATTTATTACAATGGGATGTGATTATACATGATATTATTTTCACTCACTTCTCCTCAACTTTTGATTAAAATAAATCAACAGGACTTTTCAGTTTCCCCCTGAATAAAAACTAGTATACAGTGAAAAATAATCAATAAGAAAATTATGAATCAAAATAAAGCCAAATGACTCGTAAACCTCGTGTATTTTCTATTTCTCCCGGAACTCCCTTTTTGCCTCATTTTGTTGATGCCCTCCTTTCTGGAATTCTTATTGATAACTTTGCATCAAATGGGAATATCCAAGCTACTCTTGCTGATACTCTTATTTATGTACCAACACGCCGCGCTGCTCGTGCTTTACGTACAGCTTTTTTTGAAAAAAGCCATATGCAGTCTAGCTTTTTGCCAACTATATGTCCTTTAGGGGATATAAATGAAGAAAGTTGCCTTTTTATTGAAAGTAATACAAATACTCTAATCAATACTCCCCCTATTGGAGAAAGTGAACGTCTTCTTCTTTTAGCGCGTCTCATCCGCCTTTGGCGTGAAAATTTGCCTACTCATCTACAATCTATGTTTGGCACAGAAGATGTTTTTATTCCTGCTACTACTGCTGATGCAATCTGGCTTGCACAAGATTTAGCATGCTTGATGGATGAAATGGAAACAGAATCTGTAGATTGGTCAAGACTTAAAGAAATTGTACCCGATATGGTTGCCGAATGGTGGCAAATAACCTTAGATTTTCTCACTATTGTGACACAAAGCTGGCCACAAATTTTAAAAGAAAGACAAAAATCTAATCCTGTTGAATGGCGTAATCAAGCATTTAAAATGCATGCAGATATTTTACACCGCACACAACCTCATAAACCTATTATCGCTGCTGGTGTAACAAGTTCCATTCCTACAATTGCAAATTTTTTAAAGGTAATTGCCTGCTTACCAAAAGGAGCTGTCATTCTTCCAGGCCTTGATCTTCAAATGGATGAAACACAATGGGATGCCTTAGGTGCATTTAATAAAGAAAAAACAATCTTTGATCCTTCTCACCATACTGCTGCTTTTAGCCATCCTCAATATCATTTAAAAAAGCTTTTATCTCTAATGAAATGCCAACGCATTCATGTCCGCGAAATTGGTCAAAAAAGTGCTATAAAAATTCGACGTGCTGCTCTTTTATCAGAAGCGCTGCGACCAGCCTCTACGACAGATTTATGGGCACAAATCGTACGTGATGATTATGAAGATATTTGCGCAGATTGGTCATTAATTGAGGCTCCTAATGAGCGTGAAGAAGCTTTAGCTATTTCTATTGCTTTACGAAACGCTATTGAAGACCCTAAAAAAACTGCAGCTCTTATTACAAATGACCGCAACTTAGCCCGTCGTGTATCAGCTGAATTACAAAGATTCGGAATTGAAGCAAATGATTCAGGTGAAATACCACTTGCGCAAACATTACCTTCAACCCTATTACGACTTCTTTTAGAAAATATTTTTAAACCTGGCGATCCCATTGCTTTTCTTTCTCTTCTCAAGCATCCACTCACAACATTGGAATACAATCGTAATTATTTGCGTGAGATGGCTGAGAATTTTGAATTACTTGTCCTTCGAGGGAACGCCAGTCGTATTAATCTTTGTGAATGTGACCAATTTTTTAAAACATGGATGAAAACACATTCTCATAAAATTTCTAATAATTGTACCCTTTATTTACAAAAAATTGAAGAAGCAGATTTTCTTTGTCATCTTTTAGTCAAAGCAGTTGAACCGTTAGTGTCTTTGATAAAACAAGATAGAGAATGCACCATCAATGAAGCCGCTATAGCAACTGTTGAAGTTTTTGAAAATTTTGGTCGTGATGTTGATAATTCTCTTGAACATCTCTATCAAAATGAGGCAGGCAAAGCTTTAGTAACTTTTTTGCGTGAATTGGTTAGTGATCAATCAGGATTAAAATTTCGTCTTCACGAATGGCCTGCTCTGTTTTCAGCTCTTATGGCTACCCGTTCTGTAAGTCCTTCCCCTGGAGGACATCCGCGTTTATTCATCTGGGGAACTTTGGAATCGCGTTTGCAAACCGTTAATACAGTGGTTATTGGTAGCTTGAATGAGGGATCATGGCCGATAAAAACTCACAATGATGCTTTTTTATCGCGACCAATGAAAATGACTTTAACTCTTGAACCACCAGAACAGCGTATTGGCCTTTCCGCACATGATTTTCAATGGGCTATGGGAATGGATAAAGTGATAATGAGTCGAGCCACACGTGTTAATCATACTCCTTCTGTTCCCTCACGTTGGTTACAGCGTTTAGAAACGGTTGTAGGCAAACAAGTTTGGAAACAAATCTGCACACGAGGAGAAATATTACTGCATTGGGCAAAAATGCTGGATAACACAAACAGCATCACCGCTTCAGAACGACCTTGCCCTGTGCCACCACTTGATATACGTCCACGCCACTTTTCAGTAACCGAAATAGAAATATTACGACATGATCCTTATGCCATTTATGCAAAAAAAATCTTACGACTCAAACCACTTAAAGCACTCATTCATGACCCTTGCTCTGCCGAGCTTGGAACACTTTATCATACTATTCTTGCTGTTTTTTGCACACAAATAAAAAATCAAAACGCCACCGATATGCTGGATATATTGCTGACTATTGGACGTAAAGAATTTGATAAATTAAATTTACCTCCTGATATTGAAGCAATTTGGTGGCTAAATTTTGAAAATTTTGCTCCTTTTTTGATTCAATGGGAACAGAGCCTTGGATCACGAAAACGACATGCTGAAGTCATTGCTCAAAACACACTGATAGGAGAAACAGGAGTAACTCTTTCAGGACGAGCTGATCGTATTGATATTTTGTCAGATAAAACAGTTGAAATCATTGATTTTAAAACTAGTATCCCTCCTTCATCTACACAGGTTATCAACTTATTTTCTCCACAATTAGCTTTAGAAACAGCTTTATTAATTCAAGGAGCTTTTATAGACTTCAAAGATCTCACTCCTTCAAATTTACTTTACATTCCCTTAAAAAGAAAAGGTGAAATTAAGCCCATAGCCATTATAAATAAAAAGGATCAACAAAATGCAATCTCTCTTGGTAAAAAAGCATGGAAACACCTTATCTCACTGATAAATTATTATCAAAATCCACAACAAGGCTATCTTTCACATGCAGTTCCTTTTAAAAAATCTTATGAAAGTGACTATGACCATTTAGCGCGATTATTGGAATGGTCTATTGGTTTCGATAAAGCAGATCAATCATGACTATTTTTTCTATTCCTCAACCAGCTCTTGATACACAAGCAAAAGCCACCCATCCCACAACAAGTGTGTGGGTTTCTGCTAATGCGGGATCTGGAAAAACTCATGTTTTAACCGAACGTGTCATCCGCTTACTTTTAAATGGAACACCTCCAGCTCGTATTTTATGTCTTACCTATACCAACGCAGCTGCTTCTGTTATGCAGTCGCGTATTTTTCGCACACTTTCCAGCTGGAGTGAGTTTGATGATAAACAGCTTCAAATAACCTTATCTAATCTCGAAAATAAACCTGCTAATGCACAAAAACTTGCCAATGCGCGTCAATTATTTGCCCGTGCCCTTGAAACACCAGGTGGTTTAAAAATCCAAACTTTTCATGCATTTTGTGAATCTTTATTACACCAATTTCCACTAGAAGCTAACATTGCTGGCCATTTTGAATTGTTAGATGATATAAACAAAAAAAAATTATTACAGCAAGCCCGTCGTAAACTTTTAACTCATCGTGATGCGCAATTAGCGTTAAAAGAATTGTTTAAAATTATCAATGAAAATAAACTCGACCAATTGCTCTATGAGGCTACCCAAAAACAGCACGAATTATCTGATTTCTTATCTTTTATTCTTTCTGAAAATGGAAAAGAACATTTACGTGCATTTTTTAATTTAGGACCAAATGAAACAAACCAACAACTGCTAGAAAAAATTCAACAAACTGCTGCACTCCCTTCTTATGCAATCAAATATTGTCAAACCTATAGTACCCCAAAAAACAAAGATATAATCGAGAAATTTTTACAGTTAGCAACAGCATCTGATGAAACAAATATCATTAATCTTGTTTCAAGTATTTATTTTTTAAAAATAGGAAAACCACGTAATTTTTCACGATTGTTCTCTAAAAAGTCAGACGAAATTTGGCCCTTTATTGAAAAGGAAATTGAAGACAAACAAAACCAACTTTCCATTCTTTTAGAAAAATATCAATGTGTAAAACTCATTAAACTTAATATAGCTGCTTTTCAGCTTTGTGATATTTATCTCAAAATCTATGTGGATTTAAAAAAAGCCAATAGCCTTTTAGACTTTGACGACCTCATTGAATGTACACTCAACTTATTGCATCACAAAGGTGCAAGCCAGTGGGTACAGTATAAACTCGACCGTGGAATCGATCATATTTTGCTTGATGAAGCACAAGACACTAATCCTAAGCAATGGCAAATTATTCAACTCTTAGCACAAGAGTTTTTTGCAGGTCATAGTCAACGCATAAATACACGTACTGTTTTTGCTGTTGGTGATGAAAAACAATCCATCTATTCTTTTCAAGGTGCTGTACCAGAAAATTTTGCTGAAAATGGTCGAATGATCCAAAAAAAAGTCCAACAAGTTGGACAAAAATTTGAAAAAATACAACTCAATTACTCTTTTCGTTCTACAGCTGACATACTTAAAAGTGTTGATCTTGTGTTCGAAACTCCTGAAAATTATAAAGGACTTTCAGAAGAAAATGTAAAGACAGTACATGAACCTATCCGTATTCATAGTCCAGGGGATGTCATCATATGGGACGCCATCTCCCAAAAAACAAACGAACTTCCTGATGATTGGCTCTCAACTGTTGATGATCTAGATACACCTCAAATACGTTTAGCAGAAAAAATTGCTGAAACCATTGCCAATTGGTTGAAAAATGGTGAAATGCTTCCAGCAAAAAAACGTTTATTGCGTGCTGGTGATATTATGGTTTTAGTTCGTAAACGTGATCAATTTATTCCTGCCCTTTCTCGTGCACTAAAACTACGTCATGTTCCTGTAGCTGGTGCTGATCGTTTACAATTAACTGCCCATATTAGTGTGCGTGATTTAATGGCACTTGCGCGTTTTGTTTTGCAACCGCAAGATGATCTTTCTCTTGCTTGTGTTTTAAAAAGTCCACTTTTTGACCTTAATGAAAATGAACTTTACCAGCTTGCCGCTCAACGTACGGGGTCTCTTTGGGAAAGCCTTTGTATTCATACTTCATCACATACCTCTTTTAAAATTATTTTTGATCGTCTCAATACATATCGTGCTTTAGTTGATAAAATGCCAATTTTTGAATTTTATAGCTATATTCTTAACAATGATAAAGGACGACAAAAAATCCTTGCTCGTTTAGGAACTGAAGCGAATGAAGTGCTTGATGCTTTTATGGATCACACACTCACTATTCAAAAAACTGGATTACCTGGATTACAAGCCTTTTTGGAAATATTGAGTATAAATGAACCAGAAATCAAACGTGAACTTGATCAAAACTGTGAAGAAGTAAGAATTATGACGGTTCACGCTGCCAAAGGGCTGGAAGGAGCTGTTGTCTTTCTGGTTGATCCAGGGAGTGCAATATGGCATCCACAATATGCACCATACTTTCTTAAATTCTCCTTAGGAGATAAACAAACTTTCATCTGGCGTCCAAATGCACAACACCACACAAAGCATTTTGACCAATTGCTTTCACGCTTAAAAGAATGTGCTGAAGAAGAATATAAACGTCTTCTCTATGTTGGTATGACACGTGCTGAAGATCGACTAATTATTTGTGGTTATAGTAATCAGAAAAAAAACTCTAACACATGGCTGCAATTAGTGAAGAAAGCTCTTAAACCTCATGCAGTTTCTATAAAAGGTCCCGCAGAAGATATTGCGGCTTGGCGTTACTGCATCACATCTTCATGTTCAACACCAATGTATCAAGAAATACCCTGTGAAGCTCACCAAGTTTTTCCACCTTTACCGGCTTTTTTTCATGATAAAATGCCTACAAAATCAACTTTATCAAAACCTTTAAGACCCTCTGTTGCTGGAATCATTGATGCCAAGAGTAAATTTTCTCCCAATAAAAAACATCTTAGTCTCTCACCTGTCTTAGGAGAAAAAAATACCAAGGGAATTTTTTCTATTGAATATGGTAATTTTATTCACAAATTGCTGCAACATCTGCCTGATTATCCCCCCAAAAAGCGCCAAGATTATGCGCAATTTTATTTAAATACAAAAGCTTCTCATTGGCATAAAACTCAAAGAGAAAATGCCATTAATCATATTTGGAAAATCTTAGATAATCAAAAACTTAAGCCACTTTTTTCTAACCTTTCATATGCTGAAGTCCCTATAATGGGTATCGTAAAAATTAATGGTAAAGAACAAATGATTTCTGGTCAAATTGACCGTTTATGTATCACCTGTAATAGTGTTTTTTTTGCTGATTTTAAAACTGGTTTTCCACCAAAAAACGATACTGATATTGCTCAACATCATTTATTACAAATGGCTCTTTATAAGAAATTGTTGCAAAATATCTATCCTGATAAAAATATGCAAGCTCTTCTTATTTATATTAAAAAAGCCAAGATCTTTAAACTTCTTCCTGAAAAACTTGATGCACTTCTTGATGAAATCATTTTATAAACATAAAAAAGAAAATTTTTTCTAAAAAATCTATTATAATTTATTTTTGTAATAACTTAAATAAATTATACTCATGTATAAAAAGTAGTAGAGGATAAATCAATGACATGTATAAAAATTGATAATAGCAACTTTGAGAGTGAAGTTCTCACTTCTTCTCTTCCTGTCGTTGTTGATTTTTGGGCAGAATGGTGTGGTCCTTGCAAAAGCATTGCGCCAATCCTTGATGAAATTGCAAAAGAAATGCAAAGCCAGATTAAAGTTGCTAAAATTAACATTGATGAAAGTCCAGAACTAGCTACCCGATATGGAATACGGTCAATTCCTACTTTGTTAATTTTTAAAAATGGAGAAGTATCATCGAATAAAGTTGGAGCTTCCTCTAAAAGACATCTTGCTGATTGGATTAAAAATAGCCTTGGTTAAATTCCTTTGTAATTCTTTTTCCAAATAGAAAGAAGCTCAAGTCGCTTCTTTCTATTTTTGTTTTAAAAAATAAATCAAGTTAAAAATTTTATGGAAAATCAATATATTTTTTCTGTTTTATTCTGGAATCGCATTATAAAAAGCATTAAGCTTTTATATAAAAAAATTTGATTGGATTGAAATTAAAATGTTTTAAAAAAAATCTAGTTATTGAATAAAATAATTCATGTTTTAGTAATAACTAAAAGGTCACAATTGAATCAAAGACTTATTTTGACTAGAATAATATCTTCTTTTTTGAACAATTGAAAGAATTAAGACGTATTACTCCGGCCTTTATTAAACTTTGCTAATGAAAGAAATTTTTTAGAAAATAAAAAAGTGAGCGAGATGAAGATGTTTAAAAAGATTTTTATTGTTGTATGTATTATGATTATGACTTTTTCCAGTCCGGCGTGGACGCAAACACCAAACCGTTTACAGCAGTTTGAAGCGTGGGGAGCTTATTCTTATAAATCACCAGAAAGCACGATTTGTTATATATTATCAGTTCCTTTAAAGGCACTCCCAACAAATGTTAAGCACGGCGATAATTTCTTTTTGGTTACTAAACGTTCTAATTCCCCTGTTTCTTTTGAGCCACAGTTTATGGCTGGTTATACGCTCAAAGAAGGATCAAAAGTTACAGTCACCATTGGAGATAAGAATTTTGACTTTTTTACAAAAGATTCATCAGCTTGGTTAACGTCATCAGGAATGGAAAAACAACTTGTTTCTGCTATGCGTTCAGGAGCAAATATGACAGTAAAAGCTATTTCAAAAAGAGGAACTAACACCATTTATACTTATTCTTTAAAAGGAGTAACTGCTGCTTTAAATATGGTACAAAAATGTAATTAAAATATTTATAATTCTAAAACAACTGACAAAATGGAAAGTCATGGCCATTTCATATGATATTAGATCTGTCGGAACATACAAAGTAAAAGCAGAAAGTACCATAGTAACAAAAGAGTCTAAGTTATCTTTAATTGGTTTAACGCGCGATGAAATGGCACAAGCTTTACAAGTCATTGGTGTACCAGAACATCAAATGCGGATGCGTATACGTCAACTTTGGCATTGGCTTTATGTGCGTGGTGTTTCTCATTTTGATAAGATGTTAAATATTTCTAAGCCAATGCGGGGAATGCTTAAAGATCATTTTTCCATAGCGCGTCCTGAAATTATTGCGGAACAAATATCACAAGATGGTACTCGCAAATGGCTTTTACGATTTCCAGCCTCTGGAGCTGGAAGACCTGTTGAAATTGAAATGGTTTATATCCCTGAAGAAGGGCGTGGTACTTTGTGTATATCATCTCAGGTAGGGTGTACGTTAACCTGTTCTTTTTGTCATACGGGAACACAAAGACTTGTTCGTAACCTAACAGCTGAAGAGATTTTAATGCAATTATTGGTTGCTCGTGATTGTTTAGGTGATTTCCTTGATAAAAATATACCTGATAGTGCAATTATCCCAGTTAAAGGACGTAAAATTACTAATATTGTTATGATGGGTATGGGAGAACCTCTTTATAATTTTGAAGCGGTGAAAAAAGCTTTATTGATTGCTTCTGATGGAAATGGGCTTTCTTTGTCGAAACGCCGAATTACTCTTTCAACCAGTGGAGTGATTCCTGGAATTATAAGAACAGGAAAAGAAATTGGTGTTATGTTAGCTATTTCACTCCATGCGGTACACGATACATTGCGAGATATACTTGTTCCAATCAATAAAAAATATCCTCTTGCTTTTTTAATGGAAGCCTGCCGTAATTATCCTGGTCTTTCGAATGCTAAGCGCATTACATTTGAATATGTTATGCTGAAAGATGTAAATGATAGTTTGGATGATGCAAGACGGTTAGTTAAATTGATTAAAGGTATTCCTGCTAAAATCAATTTGATTCCTTTTAATCCATGGCCTGGGAGCAATTATCAATGTTCTGATTGGGAGCAAATCGAACGTTTTGCTGATATCGTTAATAAAGCAGGTTATGCTTCACCTATTCGCATGCCACGTGGGCGTGATATTTTAGCTGCATGTGGACAACTTAAATCGACTTCAGAGCGCTTACGCAAATCTGAACGTATGCAGCTTGAAAATAAGATTGATAATGAATATGCTTAATTTTTTGACATAAGCAAGCGCAGAGCAAAAATGGTAAAAACTCCCGCAATAAACCAATTTAAAAAACGGGTATAAAAAGGGTTTTGCAATAAACTTTTAGAAAGTTTATTAACCATAAAAATCATAGAAATTGTAATGGGCAAAGAAATAAGAATATAAGAAAATCCTAAAATAAATAATTTTTGTGTAGCCATAGGGTCATTAGCATTGATAAATTGTGGTAAGAACGTCACGTTAAAAAGGATAACTTTAGGATTTAATAGATTAATTCCAATACCAGTTAAATAATTGTGTTTAAGACTATGACATTCTGAAGATGTTTCTTTTAAAGAAAATGTTGAGTGTTGACGCAATGCTTGAAAGGCAAGCCATAAAAGATAAAAAGCGCCAACAATTTTAAGTAGAAAAAAAGCGTATGGTGAGGTAAAAATAAGCGCTGATAGACCAATAGCTACAGCGATAACTTGAATGGTAAAACCCGTTGCACTTCCAAAAGCACAAATAATTCCAGCTTTTTTACCTTGTGCAATAGTACGCCCCACTGAGAGCATAATATCAGGTCCTGGAATAAGAGCAAAAATTAACGCTCCTAAGGAAAATTGTATAATGATAGACCATTCGGGTAAAAATGACATATCAATCTCCTCTATACTTGAAAATAAGTGGTCATGACTTATACCTTTTACATATTTTCTTTTTACACTTTTTCATCTTTTTTTGCATCTTTGTTTTATACTGCTTTAAAAAAATTATTTTAATTTCTTGCACGATTTTGATTTCTGAGTAGAAGATGTGGAAGATAAAGAGAGTAGATATATAGAGATTAAAAATGAAAAAATGGAAAGATATTAAAAAAGTTGTCTTAGCTTATTCAGGGGGATTGGATACATCAATCATTCTCAAATGGTTGCAAAATGAATTAGAGGCTGAAGTTGTAACTTTTACGGCAGATTTAGGTCAAGGAGAAGAGTTAGAGCCTGCGCGTTGTAAAGCCGAAATGCTTGGTGTTAAAAAAATTTATATTGAAGATCTACGCGAAGAATTTGTACGTGATTTTGTATTTCCGATGTTTCGAGCAAATGCGGTTTATGAAGGAGTTTATCTTTTAGGAACGTCGATTGCTCGTCCGCTTATTTCAAAACGTCTTGTTGAAATTGCCAAAGAAACCAATGCAGATGCAATCGCCCATGGAGCAACAGGGAAAGGAAATGATCAAGTACGCTTCGAACTTTCTGCTTATGCTCTTAATCCTGATATTAAAATTATTGCTCCTTGGCGTGATTGGAATTTTAAAAGTCGAACAGATTTGATTGAATTTGCCCATGCGCATCAAATTCCAGTGGAGAAAGATAAACAAGGTGAAGCGCCTTTTTCGGTAGACGCAAATTTACTACATTCATCATCGGAAGGAAAGATTTTAGAAGATCCAGCAATTTCTGCTCCTGAATATGTGCATATGCGTACTCTTTCACCAGAAGCTGCACCAGATCAAGTAACCATAATCACAATTGGTTTTAAAAAAGGGGATGCTATTTCAATTAATGGAGAAGTTTTATCTCCTGCGGATTTGTTAGCTCAATTAAATAATTACGGGCGTGAAAATGGTATCGGCCGGTTAGATTTGGTAGAAAATCGCTTTGTGGGTATGAAATCACGTGGTATTTATGAAACACCGGGAGGAACTATTCTTTTAACTGCTCACCGAGCAATGGAATCCTTAACATTGGATCGTGGTGCAGCTCATTTGAAAGATGAATTAATGCCACGTTATGCAGAACTTATTTATTATGGTTTTTGGTTTTCACCTGAGCGTAAAATGTTACAAGCAGCTATTGATTTATCTCAAGAAAATGTTGAAGGTGAGGTGACGTTAAAACTTTATAAAGGAAATGTTATTGTTGAAGGTCGTCAAAGTGAAAAATCACTTTATTCCGATAAGTTGGTGACTTTTGAAAATGATCAAGGCGTTTATAATCAAAAAGATGCAGCAGGTTTTATTAAATTGAATGCATTACGTTTACGAACATTAGCAGCACGTTCATCGAAATTATAAAATCATTTTGATAAAAGTCATAGGAAAAAGTCTTTTAATATAAAATCTTTATTTAGTATTTTTAAACTTATTTTTATTGGCAAATGCGTTATTTTCGGATTTTTGGTTAGATGCTAGAAGATTTATTTTCTTTTTGATAAAATGTAGTAAGAAAAGCCATAAGTTAATGGAGATTAAAACTCCAATAATTAAAATAAGTAAATTATATCGTGATACTTAATTATATTAAGATAAGAAGGATATGACTGGAAAAGGTTATATATTGATTATGACAAGAATGAAATGAGAAGATTTTTGCTGCTTTTATATTACTATTATTGACGAAAAAGTTTAACAATCATACACCTTGTCATTAAATAATTTATTTTTAGGATAAAGATGATGCTCAATCAGTATGATACCTATAACCTTCCGTCCAAATTAATAGATTCAGCTGTACAATCAAAAGCTTGGCCGTTTGAAGAAGCTCGTAAGATTGTCAAACGTTACGAAAAAATCGGCTCTCCAGAGCATATTTTATTTGAAACAGGTTATGGACCTTCTGGTTTACCCCATATTGGAACTTTTGGGGAAGTAGCACGTACAACTATGGTGCGTCATGCATTTCATATTCTCACCCAAAATAAAATCAAAACAAAACTTCTTTGTTTTTCTGATGATATGGATGGTTTGCGCAAAATTCCTGATAATGTGCCTAATCGAAAAAAAATGGAAAACTATCTTGGTCAACCGCTTAGCCGTGTCCCCGACCCTTTTGGGGATATTTATCCTTCTTTCGGGGCTGCTAATAATGTACGTTTGCGAACTTTCCTTGATCGTTTCGGTTTTGACTACGAATTTGCTAGTGCCACTGATTATTATAATTCTGGCCGTTTTGATGAAACACTTTTAAGAATACTTGTCTGTTATGACAAGATTATGGAAATTATTCTACCAACCTTAGGTGAAGAACGGCGAGCAACTTATTCACTCTTTTTGCCTATTTCTCCACTTTCCGGAAAAGTATTACAGGTCCCTATAATTGCTCGAAATATTGAAAAAGGAACCATTACCTATATCGAACCTGAGACAGGTGATCGCATTGAAACAGAGATTATAGGTGGAAAAGTTAAATGTCAATGGAAAGTGGATTGGGCGATGCGTTGGACTGCGCTCAGAGTTGATTACGAAATGGCGGGGAAAGACCTTATCGATTCAACAAATCTTTCTTCTAAAATTTGTAAAATTCTTGGTGGAAGACCTCCTGAGGGATTTAATTATGAGCTTTTCTTGGATGATAAGGGACAGAAAATTTCTAAATCCAAAGGAAATGGTTTGACCATTGATGATTGGTTAACTTATGCACCAACAGAAAGTTTAGGACTCTATATGTTTTTAAAGCCAAAAACAGCAAAACGGCTTTATTTTGATGTTATTCCAAAAGCTGTTGATGAGTATTATGCACATCTTTCAGCTTATGAGCGTCAGCAATGGAAAGAGCGTCTTAATAATCCCGTATGGCATATTCATAATGGTTGTCCTCCTCAGATTAATTTGCCTGTTTCTTTTGCTATGCTGTTGAATCTGGTTAGTGCTTCTAATGCTGAAAATAAAGAAGTTCTTTGGGGATTTATTTCTCGCTATACTAAAGGAGCTAATGCGCAAACATATCCGATGCTTGACCAGTTAGTGCAATTTGCTCTTAAATATTTTGATATTTTTGTAAAACCAAATAAAAAATTTCGTATACCTGATGAAAATGAACGCTCAACATTGATTCAAATTGACGAAAAATTAGCCAGTTTGCCGAAAACTGTTGATCGAGATACTATTCAAAACGTACTTCTTGATATTGCGCGCTTGACGGAACGCTATCAAGATCATAGCAAAAAAAGTCCAGAAGGAGGGCCTGGTGTTTCAAGTGACTTTTTTCAAATGCTTTATGAAGTACTTTTAGGACAAGAAAGAGGACCACGACTTGGATCATTTATAGCGCTGTATGGAATTGATGAGACGCGCACACTCATTGCTACAGCACTTGCACGATCCGTAGAGGAATAATGGAACATAGAGTGCAAGAAATAAAACGGCGGCGCACATTTGCGATCATTGCTCATCCTGATGCAGGGAAAACAACTCTGACAGAAAAGCTATTATTATTTGGTGGTGCTATTCAGTTGGCTGGTGAGGTGAAAGCAAAAAAAGATCGTATTCAAACCCGTTCTGATTGGATGAATATTGAGCGTGACCGTGGTATTTCAGTTGTCACATCCGTAATGACATTTGAATATAAAAATCATATTTTTAATTTATTAGATACCCCAGGTCATGAGGATTTTGCAGATGATACATATCGCACTCTAACAGCTGTTGATAGTGCTATTATGGTACTAGATGGGGCGCGCGGAATTGAACCTAGAACACTCAAATTGTTTGAAGTATGCCGAATGCGAGATATCCCTATTTTTACTTTTGTTAACAAAATGGACCGTGAAGCACGTGATCCCTTAGAAATTTTAGATGAAATTGAAGAAAAGCTTGCACTTGATACTGCTCCAATTACTTGGCCCATTGGTATAGGAAAGAATTTTGTTGGTACTTTTGATCTTCATCATAATTGTTTTCGCCAACAAGATCATGAGGTAATTTCACAAACGGTTTCTGATCTTCATAAAGTTGCAAACTTGCTTCCTGAAAATCAGCAAGAACTCTTTATTGAAGGAGTAGAGCTTGCTCGTAGTGCTTGCAAAAAATTTAATATTCAAGCTTTCTATGAAGGACATATGACACCCATTTATTTCGGCTCAGCTTTAAGAAATTTTGGTGTTCGTGATTTGATTAACGCATTGGTTGATTTTGGTCCAAGTCCTCGTAATCAGATAGCAGATCAACGGAATATAATGGCTATTGAACCAAAGATGACAGGTTTTGTCTTTAAAATTCAAGCTAATATGGATCCCAATCACCGTGATCGTATTGCATTTTTGCGGGTGTGTTCGGGAACACTTGAGAGAGGTATGAAAACTAAGTTAGTACGAACAGGAAAATCAATGACACTCTCGGCTCCGCAATTTTTCTTTGCTCGTTCACGTCAAATTGCTAATCAAGTATATGCTGGTGATATAGTAGGTATCCCTAACCATGGAACTTTGCGTATTGGGGATACTTTGACCGAAGGAGAAGATATTCTCTTTAAAGGTGTGCCAAATTTTGCACCAGAAATTTTACGTAGCGTTCATTTATGCGATCCTATGAAAGCAAAGAAACTAAAAGAAGCCTTGCAACAAATGGCTGAAGAGGGAGTAGTACAATTATTTATCCCTTATGATGGTTCACTTGCTCTTATTGGTGTAATTGGTGCTTTGCAAATTGATGTTTTAACAGAGCGGCTTAAAGTAGAATATTCTCTACCCGTGAGCTTTGAATCATCGCGTTTTAACGTATGTCGTTGGATTTCTGCAGAAAGTAAAGAAGAGCTTCAAAATTTTCTTATTAATCATCGATCAGCTATTGCGTATGATTTAGATAGCGATCCAGTTTTTTTAGCAGAAAATCATTTTTCGTTAAATTATGAAGCAGAAAGAGCACCAAAAATAAAATTTGTAGCTTTTAAAGATTACCAGGTACGATCTAAGCATAAGGAGCTTTGATTTTAATATAAAGAAATTACTATTTATTATAAATAAAAAACTTAAAAAATAAACTATGAGTATTACAATAATTATAAAAATATTATAGTGAATCTAAATAATAAGTGAATTAGAATATTATTTTCTAATCTTCATTGAATACATTACACTACAGTCACTTTCTTAATTTGAATATTTTAACTATACTCTCATAATTCTTTACAAAAATGTACATTATATTGCTTCTATTAAAACATAATAAAGCTCTCGTTAAAATCAATAAACACTCTTAACACAAGAAAAAAAATTGTTGCTCATAGCAAAGTTTTTAAACTTGAATATTTTATATAAACTAAAAAACTAGAGAGAAAACTGATTTCCTAAATAAATTTTACGGACATCAGCATTATTGATAATGTCATCCGGACAACCATGAACTAACACTTTTCCTGCGTGAATAATATAAGCACGATCAACAAGCTCCAACGTTTCTCGTACATTATGATCCGTTATCAAAACGCCGATACCACGTTGAGTTAAATGACGAACAAGTTGTTTAATATCAGAAATAGCGATGGGATCAATTCCTGCAAATGGTTCATCAAGCAACATAAAATTGGGGCGAGAGGCTAAAGCCCGTGCAATTTCAAGACGTCTTCGCTCACCTCCTGATAAAGAAAGAGCCGGCATTTTACGTAAATGATCAATTTTGAATTCATGTAAAAGCACATCCAATTCTTCAAAACGTTTAAAGTGATCTTTTTGAGTTACTTCCAAAACAGCTTTAATATTATTTT
Source organism: Bartonella sp. JB63 (assembly GCF_002022665.1). NCBI lineage: Bacteria > Pseudomonadati > Pseudomonadota > Alphaproteobacteria > Hyphomicrobiales > Bartonellaceae > Bartonella > Bartonella sp. JB63. The sequence continues at coordinate 1,369,500 of NZ_CP019788.1, read as the reverse complement.
CTACTGAAAGACCACGAAAAATTGAGGCTTCTTGCGGTAAATATCCAATCCCCAAACGAGCACGTCGATACATTGGTAGATGCGTAATATCAAACCCATCAATCCCGATTAAACCACCATCAGATTTGATTAAACCTGTAACCATATAAAAGCAGGTCGTTTTACCAGCACCATTAGGGCCTAAAATACCGACTGTCTCTCCAGCACAAATATTAAAAGAAACACAATTAACAACTTGTTTTCCCCGATAAACTTTAATTAAATTATGAGCAACTAAAGTTCTATTTGAGGTTTCTTTTAAAGCCTCACTTTTAAGAGTGTGTTCAATTGTCTGTTTTTTTCTTTTGATTCCAAACATAAAATCTTAACGACCATTCTTTGAGCTTGATTCTAAAATAATTGAAACACGATTTTTCTTTCCAGATATCTTACATCCTTCAAGAGAAGCTTTTCCAGTTTTCACATTAGCTGTTAATGTGCACCCTTTAGCTACATTATTGCCATCGGTTAACACAACATTATTACCTGTTAAGATTATCATACTCAATTGCCCATCAAAAATAGCTTTATCACCCGTAGCAGTTTGTGTTGCTATTTTAATATAAACCTCACCTAAAGCTTCTATCTTTTTAATATCAGTTGAACCAATCTTTCCAGGAAAAACTGATTTTGTTCGTAATTGATTTATATCATCTGTTAGATGTGCTTTATTGTAATAAATAACTAATTTTGACGTTCGTAAAAGTCTTTCGTTCTGCATTACCGAAACATTACCATTAAAAATAGCAATGCCTTCTTTGTAACGTATTTCTAAAGAATCTGCATGAATTTCTATTGGCTCTTTTCCATTTAATCCATCGATTCCAAAATGAGTTACTGTAGCATATCCATTAACTGGTCCCAATATCACAATACTTAAAACTAAGATACTTATCCATTCTTTACACGATTTTTTTGACTTCATTCTTGATCTGTTTTCTCGTATAAACATACGTATTCTTCTATAAACACTACTTCAAATTCCTTATGCTATTTTTCTTTTTGATCAAGAATGATATGTACTCCCCTTTGAAAATAAATAATTTGTTCTTTCTCACAAACTTGCAGAGCATTCGCCATAAGATGAAGACCTGCGCTTTGAATATTTACAGGTTGATCTGTATTTAATTGGCTCTTAGATAAATTAATATTCGCAGCTATAAATTGTGCAATTATTCCATCTTTCGTTGTAACCGTAAAAGGTTTATCCAATTTTAAATGACTGTTAATATTATCATAAACCCCTTCTTGTGCATTAAGAAAAATTTGCCCCTGTTTGCTTGTAGGTACTTCAGCTGTAATATTTTTTAGTCTAATAATCCCAGAAGACTTAAGCTCTTGAAAAGCTTTTTCTGCCTTAATCCAATAAGGCTTATGAAAATTTGTATACCCCTCCAATCTTGGATTAAGCATTGTTAATTGTGCTATTTCCTCTTCTTCATGATTCAAAAGCACCTTATTAAAAGAAACAAAAATAGAAAAAAATGTAAACCAGCAAAAAACTAATGCTATAATCAATGCAAAAATCGGTAAACAAATTTTGAGCAAGCGAACTTGATAGGAATGAAAATATGTTTTTTTTAAAATATTGTTAAAAGACGATTCTATTAAAAGAATTCATATTGATTACGCATAATCATATTTTTAATTTCCTAGATATTCGGTTTTTTTGATTTATGGAGTTTTTATAAGACATATTTTAATTTTATTTATTGCAATATTCCTTTTATTGGTTTTTTACTTTTAATGATTTATATATTGGAATATATATATACTCTATATATGTAACCCATATGTATGAGACACACAATTGCAACGAAAAATCTTTTTTCATATGAAAGAGGGGTTATTTTGGTTAAATCAGAACTTGTACAAATTATTGCTCGTCATAATCCACATCTTATGCAACGTGATGCAGAAAATGTTGTGAATGCTATTTTTGAAGAAATTTCAGCAGCTCTTGCCAATGGTCAACGTGTTGAACTACGTGGTTTCGGTGCTTTTTCTACAAAAACACGTTCAGCTCGTAATAGTCGCAATCCACGAACAGGTGAAACTGTTATGGTTGAAGAGAAATGGGTTCCTTTTTTCAAAACAGGTAAAGATTTGCGTGAACGGCTTAATACTTAATAAATGAGTAGATTCATGATCATAAAACGTATCCTCTTAGCAGTAATTTTGGTGCCTATTACAGCCTTCTTAATTGGTTTCATCGTTGCTAATCGCCAAGAGGTTATATTAACACTTAATCCTCTTCAAAAAAATTCTGAATATTTTACTTATCAAGCTCCTCTTTTTGTTTGGCTTTTTATTTTTTTTTGTCTTGGTATTTTACTTAGCAGTATAACCAATTGGTTTGCACAACATAAAAACCGTAAAACCTTAAAAGAAAGGAAAGCTGAGATAGAGAAATTAAAAGTATCAATTGCCAATAAAACTAATATAATGACATTTTAATGAAATTTTCTCTATAGTGTCGGATAAAAAGTCTAAAAATGTTTTCTCTTGTCTCATATACATAGTTTAATTAACTTAAGACTCTTATATCATAAGGATTTCAGCTTTCATAACAATATATTATGACACCCAATATGCCCGCACAATGTTTTCAACCACACTTTAGTAACGTATACTTACGAGAGAAATTACCTTTTATTCTAGAAACAGGTGCTAGTGCAGATTATGCTTTAGTTGATTCTGGTAATGGAAAAAAACTAGAGCGTTATGGTTCTTACCATATTATTCGGCCAGAAAGTCAAGCGCTATGGCAACCAGCCTTATCACAAGAAAATTGGGCTAATGTTGATGCAATTTTTACAGGTAATCGAGATGAAGAAGGTATTGGTCGTTGGTTTTTTCCTAAAAAACCACTTGGTGAAACATGGCCACTTTCTTGGAATGGTTTATCTTTTCTGGGACGTTTTACTTCTTTTCGCCATGTGGGTGTTTTTCCGGAACAAGATGCTCATTGGCGTTCACTAGAAGAACAAATTATTAAAACTAATCGTTCTATCAAATTGTTAAATCTTTTTGGCTATACAGGTATTGCATCTTTGATTGGTGCGCGTTCAGGTGCAATTGTTACCCATGTTGATGCTTCTAAAAAGGCTATCGTTTGGGCGAAAGCTAATCAAAAAAAAGCAGGATTATTAGATCGTCCCATTCGCTGGATATGCGACGATGCAGTAAAATTTGTTGAACGTGAACTACGCCGTCAAAAAAGTTATGATTTGATTCTCCTCGATCCCCCTGCTTATGGACGCGGACCTCATAACGAAATTTGGCAATTATTCGATCATCTACCAACGATGATCAAAAACTGCCGTAAACTTTTATCGAACAAACCACTTGCTGTCGTTCTCACAGTTTATTCTATTCGTGCTTCTTTTTATACATTTCATACCTTAATGCATGATATATTTAAAAATCTTGGTGGTACAATAGAGTCAGGAGAACTGATTTTGCGTGAAGAATCTGCTGGACGCGCTCTTTCTACTTCTCTTTTTAGCCGTTGGATTGCTTGAACATGTGTAAACAAAAAACCGGCAAAGTTAAAGAAATTACGTCCCTTAGCAACCCTATTATTAAGGCTCTTAAAGCGCTAAATAAAAAGAAGAACCGTAATCGAGAAGGTATTTTTACTGCAGAAGGATTAAAACTGATCATTGATGCTTTAAATCTTGGTTGGACAATTCAAACACTCATTATTTCTAAAAGCTCACTTAGTAATACCATCATTGAAAATATCGCTGCAAACACTATAACTAAAGGTGGTTCTGTAATTAAAGCCTCACAAAAGGTTATGGAAGCTATTACTCATCGTGATAACCCGCAAAAAGTTGTCGGTATTTTTAAACAACAATGGCACTCCATTGAAACAATCATAAGACGAATCGATGATGTCTATATCGCACTTGATCGTGTGCGTGATCCTGGAAACCTTGGAACCATCATCCGCACTGCTGATGCAGTAGGAGCAAAAGGAATTTTCTTGATTGGCGAAACAACAGATCCCTTTTCACCTGAAACAATACGTGCAACAATGGGATCTATATTTTCCGTACCACTTTACCGTTGTAACGAAAATACTTTTTTAAATTGGTCTACAAATTTTAGAGGTATGATTGTTGGCACACATCTTAAAGGATCTATCGATTATCGCGCAATTGATTTTAAAAATGGTCCCATTATACTCTTAATGGGAAATGAACAACAAGGTTTATCGGATGCCCTTGCAAATCACTGTAATAATCTGGCGCGTATTCCACAACTTGGAAATGCCGATTCACTTAATTTAGCAGTAGCAACAGCTATTATGCTCTATGAAATTCGCCGCCCTTATTTAACTCTTGAATCACGCAAGGATAAAGGATGACACGCAAATCATTGCTCTTTCTTTTTTTCACCTTAATTTTTACAGCAGGACTTGATCAAGGAATCAAATATTGGGTTACGCATACCATACAATTAGGTGTAGAAATACCGATTCTTTCTTTTATTTCTCTCTATCATGTGCACAATTCTGGCATTGCATTTTCATTTCTTTCTTCCTATCCTCATTGGGGGATTATTGCTCTTACGCTTATTATTATTGCTTTTCTTTTATGGTTGTGGAAAAATACTGAAAATGATAAATTTTTATCGCATTTTGGTATTGCTCTTATTATTGGTGGAGCAATCGGTAATCTCATTGATCGTATTCTCTTTCATTATGTTATAGATTATATATTATTTCATATTAATGATGTTTTTTCTTTTGCTATTTTCAATCTTGCTGATACTTTTATCACGCTTGGTGCTGTTGCCTTTTTAATCGAAGAATCTCTTATATTAGCTAAAAAAAAACGTTATCCTAACAATACATCTCTTGAATAAAAAGATCGTTTTCTTTTGTATAAAATAAATAAAGAAACGTTGATTTCTTTTAATTTATAAATCAACTCCTCCTGGTCTCTTCGTAAATGTTCCATGTAACTGTAATTATGTGTGAAAAATTCATTTTTCCATATTAAGATATAGGTAAAAGTTATTTAAAATCCTCTTACAAATTCTAAAAACTAAAGATTAATGCTCACAGAAATCGAAATTCTAACTAACTTAAAAATTAATAGAACTTACTCAAAAGTAAAAAGAATATTGGAATTTTTCTTTCCCATTCGAATAGCATGACATGGTATTAACTTTTTCCACTTTACAGTCGGCATAGAAAACACCCGCTATATTGATTTTCACTTATTCATTTTATTTTTCTTTAGACATTAAAACTAACAAAATATGTACTATTGTTATGCTTACCGTTTTTTACATTAACCACATTTAGAAGAAAAATCATTACTCAAAATTACATTGTATTTCTCTTAATTTGAAAAAGTCACCCTTTTATTACTAATTTGTAAGTTTTTCTTTCAACAAAAATCTCTTGTAATTTTTAAATAAATCTCCATAATAGGTATAAGTGTGCTAGAATTCTGTCAGGGTTTTGAGGAGTTTTTGTATTTGCTTAAAAAAGCTTATATTAAAGACCATAAAAGGATATAAATTTCTTTTAATTCATATATCCTACGGAACATATGCTAAAGGACTTAATATTATGGCTGATTTTAAAAATTTACGTTCGGTATCTGTTTCTAATACTGATGCATCAATTGATCAAGGGTTGCGCAGTTATATGCTGGGTGTCTATAATACAATGGCCATTGGTTTGCTTATTACAGCTGTTGCGGCTTATGCAATCGCATCATTGGTTACGACAACAGATATGAATCAAGCTGCAGCTCAGATCAATGGAAGTGTTTATTTAACATCATTTGGTGTGACATTTTATATGTCACCGTTTTCTTATGTTATTATGTTTGCACCGCTTGTAGCTGTATTATTTCTCAGTTTTAAAATTAATACGCTTAGTACCAGTGTTGCTCGAAGTCTCTTTTTTGCTTACGCTACTCTTGTAGGACTTTCACTATCGTCGATTATTCTACGCTATACGCCAGAAAGCATCGTGCAAACATTTGTTATTACTTCTGCTGCTTTTGGCTCTTTATCACTATATGGTTATACTACGAAAAGTGATCTTACGGCTATAGGTTCATTTTTATTTATGGGCTTAATTGGTTTAATGTTAGCCGTAATTGTGAATGTTTTTCTTGAGTCAAGTGCCTTGCAATTTACGATCTCTGTGATTGGTATTCTCGTTTTTGCCGGTTTAACAGCTTACAATACGCAAAATATAAAGTTGATGTATTATGAAGGAGATGAAGATGACACTCGCGGTCGTAAAATTATCATGGGCGCGTTGAATCTTTATCTTGATTTCATAAATATGTTTGTTTTTTTGTTGCAATTTCTTGGTTCGAATCGGGATTAATAAAAATTATTATTTAAATAAAAGCCCTGTTTTCTTTAGAAAACAGGGCTTTTTAATCTTTAATGTAACCATTGTCTTTAAATTCGTTGACATGATTAAACAATACAAAATAACAAAGAAACTAAAATTCCTTTGGCCTCTTATATCGATCAAGAAAAAATTTCACAATTCTTTATTAAAGACTGCTCATAACTGCTCTGGTTACCAGAAAAATGTAACCTATCATAATGATAACTATGACCTTACTATAGCCTCTTATAATGTCCACAAATGTGTTGGTGTTGATAAAATTTTTAATCCTGCTCGTATTGTGCATGTTATTTCTGAATTACAAACTGATATTCTCGCTCTTCAAGAAGCCGATAAGCGTTTTGGTGAGCGGACTGGTTTGATTGATCTTCAGCTCTTAAAAGCTGAAACAGGGTTAATTCCAGTGCCTCTAAATACCATGTCTCCGAATGGCCATGGTTGGCATGGCAATGCTCTTTTTTTGCGCCAAGGACGTATACATAATATCTCACAAATCACTTTACCTGGTTTTGAACCACGTGGTGCTATAATTGTAGAATTAAAAATGAAGTCAGGTTTTATTCGTGTTATAGCTGCTCACTTTGGTTTGTTACGCCATTCTCGTAATCAGCAAGTCAAAATGCTTCTTGCTCTTCTTAAAAAATATTCTGTTATGCCTACACTTCTTATTGGTGACTTAAACGAATGGCGAAAGGGAAAAGGCTCATCATTAAATTTTTTTTCCCCTTACTTTGATATCACACTTGACGGCGTGTCAAGTTTTCCATCTCGTTTTCCTTTTTTAGCTCTTGATAGAATTTTTGCTTTTCCTCATCAATTAGTAATAAACGTTGAAAGCCATTATTCACCTCTAGCGCGTATTGCTTCTGATCACTTACCCATTAAAGCGTATCTTAATCTTGCAAAAGCAATGGCCATTCTTAAACATAAAATGAATGAAAAAAACTAATGTGCTTCATCCCAATTTTGAGCTACTACAACTTTCACTTCAAGCGGTACAGATAAAGATAATGCGGGCATTGTAGCATTTTCCATAACTTTTTTAACAAGAATCGCAGTTCTTGTACTTTCGGATTTGGGTACTTCGAAGATAAGTTCATCATGTACTTGCAATAACATTTTAGCGGACAATTTTTCTTTTTCTAAAGCACTTTCCATTTGAATCATAGCACGACGAATAATATCTGCTGCAGACCCCTGTATTGGTGCATTGATAGCAGCTCGTTCATTAAAGGCACGAATTTGTGGATTAGCTATTTTTATTTCAGGGAAGTGTATCCGACGACCAAAAATGGTCTCCACATAACCATGATGACGCGCAAACATTTTTGTTTTTTCCATATAATCTTTAATTCCTGTAAATCTTTCAAAATAGAGCTGAATATAATTGCTAGCTTCCTTTCGGGAAATTCCTAATTGATTTGCTAATCCAAAAGACGAAATACCATAAATAATACCAAAATTAATGGCTTTCGCACGTCTACGTATATCTGAAGGCATTCTTTCAACCGCAACTCCAAACATTTGGGAGGCAGTCATAGCGTGGATATCCTGATCTTGGGAAAAAGCTTCTTTTAATGCTGCTATATCAGCAACATGCGCAAGAATACGTAATTCAATCTGGCTATAATCAGCAGATAACAATACATGTCCTTCTGAAGCAATAAAAGCTGATCGGATTTTTCGTCCCTCAGCAGTTCGTATCGGAATATTCTGCAGATTAGGTTCTGATGACGATAATCGCCCTGTCGATGTTGTTGCTAGAGAATAATTTGTGTGAACACGACCTGTTTTAGGCAAAATATAGGAAGGTAAAGCATCTGTATAGGTAGATTTTAGTTTTGCAAGTTGACGCCAATCAACAATTTTTCTTGGTAAAATATAGCCTTCAGCAGCTAACTCTTCCAAAGTTTGTGCCGATGTTGACCATTGGCCATTTTTAGTTTTAGTACCACCAGGCAAACCCATTTTACCAAAAAGTATATTTCCCAATTGTTTTGGTGAAGCAATATTAAATTTTTCACCAACAAGCTGATAAATTTCCTCTTCCAGATTTAAAGCAGCCTGTGCTAACTCTCTTGAAAGACGTGATAAAATCTGGCGATCGACAAGAATTCCGCGTTTTTCCATTCTTGCGAGAATCTCTATCAATGGGCGATCAAGACGTTCATAAATTTTCGTCATTCTTTGTGCTACAAGTTCTTGTTTTAACACTTTCCATAAACGAAGTGTTATATCAGCGTCTTCAGCTGCATATAGAGTCGCCTGTTTCAAATCCACCTGTGCAAAAGAGACTATCTTTTTTCCATTATAAGTCAAATCCTTATAACTAATTGGCCTATGCCCAAGCCAACGTTCAGATAAAACATCTATACCATGGGTTGAAATTCCAGCTTCTAAAGCATAAGATAAAAGCATCGTATCATCAAAAGAACGCATTACAATATCGTGTTGCTTCATCACTAACCAATCATATTTTATATTTTGACCAATTTTTAATATTGCTTGATTTTCTAATACCGGTTTCAAAAGTGCTAAAGCTTTTTGTGTCTCAATTTGTGAAACAATGCGCCCACCTCCCAAAAGATCATTTCCTCCTGCAACATGTTCAAGTGGGATATAAGCCGCTTTTCCAGGCTGTAACGCCAATGAAAAACCAACAAGCTTTGCTTGCATAGGATCAAGAGAGGTTGTTTCAGTATCAAAAGCAAAGTAACCTTGCTCTTCTGCTGCTAACAACCACTCTTTTAGAATTTCTTCATCAAGAATAGTCTTATAGGAATCTCTTGTAATTTTTTGAGTACGGGCTTGATTCTTGCGTTTTCGCGCTAAAATCTGAGGAGAATTTTCAAAAAAATCATGAAATAAGGCTTTATTATTTTTGATACCCAAATCAGCCTCACACGTAGTTTCCTCCCAATTAATATTTATATCCAATGCATCAATAACTGCTGCATCACAAGATGTCTCTTTTGCTACACGACGTGTTAGTGCTGTAAACTCCATAGCTTTCAAAAAAGCAATTAAACGTGGACCGTTTTGTGGTTCTAAAAAAAGATGATCTAAGCTTTTATCTATAGGGACATCCGTCTTAAGTTTAACTAGTTCACGAGAAATTTTTGCTTGCTCACTATAAGCTTGAATATTTTCACGTCGTTTTATTTGCTTAATTTCTGTCACACGTTGCAATAAAAGGTCAAGAGAACCAAATTGATCTAATAATTGTGCCGCAATTTTTGGGCCAATACCAGGAACGCCTGGTACATTATCTGTTGGATCTCCAGTTAAAGCTTGCAAATCAACCATTTTTTCAGGCATTACACCCCATTTTTCTATGACATCAGAAATACCTATATGTTTATCTTTCATGCCATCATATAAAGATACATGTGTGTTTACTAATTGCATCAAATCTTTATCAGAAGAAATAATAGTTGTTTTTGCTCCAACTTGTGTTGCTAATTGAGCATAGGTAGCGATTAAATCATCTGCTTCAAATCCTTCTTTTTCGATACAAGGTAAATTAAAAGCTTTTGTTGCTTGTCGTATTAGCTCAAACTGAGGAATGAGATCTTCTGGAGGTGCTGCTCGATTAGCTTTATATTGAGGATAAATTTGTTTACGAAATGTATTAGATGAATAATCAAAAATAATAGCAACATGGGTTGGAACAACACCAATAGCTGTATTACGAGCATCACAAAGTAATTTCCATAACATATTACAAAAACCAGCGACAGCTCCTACAGGAAGTCCGTCTTTTTTACGCTTTAAAGGTGGTAGAGCATGATAAGCGCGAAAGATATAACCTGATCCATCAACTAAAAAAAGGTGGTCTTTTGCTTTCATAACGATTTTGTTTCTCCATTTTCACATAAAGAAAATACACTTTTATATTTTTCTTGATCCTATTTTGAAATTTATTAGTTTTGCCTCTAAAAAGCCATTTTTTATTGTTATGTATTTACGATATCGTTGCGTTTTGTGTTTAGTACCTAGAGCTTTTCTTTGCTGTTACAGGATATAATAGCTTTGTTTTGTTCCTCCTATGATAGCTGGGGTACAATGTAGCGATGAGGTCGTTGTGGTGTTCCCCTCCCCACAGCGACCGTTTTTTTTAAAGAAAGTTTTTCAATAAAGGCGGAACAGTTTTCTATTTTTAAATAATTTTAAAGTAATTCCATAAAGCTTTATCACCTATACTTTTGATTAAATTAGCATGCATATCTTTTTCCTGTTTACTTAATCTTTGAGGTAAAGTTTGAGAGCGAATTTTAATTGTATGAAAAACATTCTTGCCATCTTGAACATTCATAGCATCAAAACTTTCACAGTTATCAAAACCAAATATTCCCTGTTTTCCACCAATTAACTCAATGTACACATCAGCAAGAATTTCTGCATCAAGTAGAGCTCCATGAAATACACGATGACTATTATCGATTCCAAAACGTTTACATAAGACATCAAGAGAATTAGGTCCCATAGGAAATCTGCGTTTTGCCATAGCCAATGTATCAACGACATTATTAATATTGATAAGAGGTTTATTAACTCGCTCCAATTCTGCATTAAGAAAACCAATATCAAAATTTGCATTATGAGCAACTACCATTGCTCCATCAATAAAATCCAAAAGCTCATCGACGATATCATCAAATTTTTTTTCATTTTTTAAGCGTTCATTCGTTAATCCATGAATAGCAACAACCTCATCAGGAATAACAACTTCTTGTGGATTTAAATAAACATGGAATCGACGTCCTGTAAGATAACGGTTGACCATTTCGATACAACCGATTTCAATTATGCGATCACTTTTTTTATTTAATCCTGTTGTTTCAGTATCAAAAATAATCTCACGCATTGCTCTAACTTTTTCTCTTTTAAGAATCATTTTTTAATAAATTTTTTATCACCTGTAAAACTTGTTGACGTGTATTTTCCAAATCTTTTCCCGTATCAATAATAAAATCAGCGTACTCTCGTTTTTGTTTATCAGATACTTGTTTAGTATTAATAATTGAAAATTTTTCTTCGTTCATATTTGGGCGGTTCATTGCGCGTGTCTTTTGCACTTCTGGTGGTGAAGACACAACAACTACACTATTCACACGATTCTCACTTTTTGTTTCAAAAAGAAGAGGAATATCAAGAACAACTAAATTTTTTTTCTGTTGACGTGCTATATTAATAAATTCTCTTTCTTTTTTCTTCACCAAAGGATGAATTATTTCTTCTAAAATCTTTAATTTTTCACTATCATTGATTAGTATTTCAGAAAGTTTTAGACGATTCACTTGGCCGTTTTCAATAACATCAGGAAAAACATCTTTTATAAGAGACACTATTGGTTCACTTCTATAAAGTTGGTGTACAACCTCATCAGCACTAAAAACAGGAACACCTGCTTGTTTGAAAAAATCAGCAGTTGTTGATTTTCCCATAGCTATTGATCCAGTTAACCCTATAATTTTCATAATTCATTTTCACCTATATATTCTAGGTTGCTTTCCGCAATTCTTTTGTTACTAATGGTTTTATTCTAAACCACCGTTTAAAAACAGGAACAGCTTAGTATAAAATCATCTCAAACCAAAAATTATGAATTTTTGGTGATTTTGAATGATAAATCGGATAACCAACAATACAAGCACAAGAGAACATTTTCTTTTTGTAATTTATTACTAAATTAGCCGTCAATAATTCCTAAATGACGTAATTTAGTTAATAAAGGTAGTAAAGGTAAACCAACAATAGTAAAAAAGTCGCCTTCAATTTTTTCAAAAAGGTGGATTCCTTCTCCCTCAATCTGATAGATTCCTATGCTTCTTAAAATATCTGTTCCTATACGTGTTAAATAACTTTCAATGAACTTTGACGAAAGAGGACGTACTGTCATATAAGCACTAAAAACTTCAGACCAAATTTTTTCACCATTTTGAACTAAAGCAATAGCGCTATGAAGAGAATGCTTTTTTCCTGATAACATATATAAACGTTGACGTGCTTCTTGATCATTTTTTACTTTATGAAAAACTTGACCTTCAAAATCAAGGACTTGATCACAACCAATAACTAATGCATTAGGAAAACGGTCGGAAACATTTTTCGCTTTCATATTTGCAAGAAAGCAACAGAGTTCTTCAGGAGTTTTTATCTTTGCTTTTTTTTCTATTTTCCTTTCATCAAAGGAAGCTCCTTCAATAGAAAATTTTAAACCAGCTCTCTTTAACAATTGGGCGCGATAGGGACTAAGAGATGCTAATATTAATAATTTTTCTATCATATTTTCTTTTTTTCCCTTCACTAAATTGCGATAAAAGTTCAAAAACCGCCGCAGCTGTCTCTTCAATAGAACGCCTTGTAACATCAATAATAGGCCACCCAAAACGTTCACAAATACGTTTTGTATAAATAAGTTCTTCTGCTATTCTAATACGATCAGTATAACTCTCAATAGCAAAATCATTTCCTAAATCTCTGTTTTCACGAATATGTGAAATTCTTTCAGCTGAAGCAATAAAACCGACAATTAAAGCGTTGCTTGCCTCAAAAAGAGTCTGAGGTAAATCAATTCCTTTAACAAGAGGAACATTAGCAGTTTTGATTCCACGATTTGCTAAATAAATACTTGTTGGTGTTTTAGAAGTCCTTGAAATACCTATAAGAATTACGTCTGCATCTATTAAACTATCAGGAGATTGTCCATCATCATGTTCTATTGTGAAATCTAAAGCTTTAATACGACGAAAATAATCCGCATTAAGTTCATGCTGTGCACTTGCACGTAAATTTTTAGGTATTCCAAGATAAGATTGAAAGGCATTTAGAATAGGATCTAATATATCAACACAAGGAACAGAGATTTTTATACATGCTTCATCAATCAGCTGTTTAATTTCTTTATCGACAATCGTGTAAAGAACAATACCTGGTTCTTGCTGTATATCATTAAGAACTCTCTGCAGCTGAATTTTACTGCGAATCATTGGATAAATATGTTCTATTGCCTGTCTTATTTTATATTGCGATGCTATAGCTCTTCCAGCAGAAATGAGTGTTTCTCCCGTTGCATCAGAAATCATATGCAAATGGAAGGATTTTTTTTTAACCACAGAAAATTTAACTCCTTGTTAATAAATGTATATAAAACTCCTAAAATTTTAAAAGAAATTTAAATTTAGACGGAATTTATTATTATTATGCACAAATTCAAAAAGAGTAATAAACAAATTTTGTCTATGGAAAAAAACAAGGATAATACTCTATAAAAGTTTATTATTATTTCTTTGTTCTTTGTTGATAAAACTGAGGATAAATAATAATTCACGTTAAACACAGGTTTAAATAAGAAAAAATAATTTAAAAATTAAATTATTTTATATATGAAAAATAATAAAATAAAAAATAGCAATACTTTTATAAATGATATATAAGAGCTTTTATGTTTTATCAGAGTAAAAATGAATTTAGATAAATGCTATAAATATAGAAATTCACTTTTATTCTTATTAAAAAGGAAATTAAGTAACTTCTAAAATCTCATAGAGATCCTTAAAAGAGGATAAATCTGTTATTATTTCTTTAATATTAATGATTAATCGATACATATAGAAGCAAATTATTAAGAGCAATGCTTGCAGTTCAAAAGAGTTAAGTGTATAATTTTATTTAAAGGAATGTTCTTTTCCCTAAAATTTTCTAAAAATAATTCTCCCCATTAATCAAAAGAGCATATTTTATGCAAGAAATGAAATTACAAGAACTCAAAAGTAAGAATCCAGTTGAACTCGTCTCTTTTGCTGAAACATTAGAAGTCGAAAATGCTTCGTTAATGCGTAAACAAGAGTTGATGTTTGCTATTTTAAAAAAACTTACTTTGCAAAATGTAGAAATCATAGGGGAAGGTGTTGTTGAAGTATTACAAGATGGATTCGGATTTCTTCGATCTGCTGATGCTAATTATCTTCCAGGACCAGATGATATTTATCTTTCACCAACACAAATACAAAGTTTTTCATTAAAAACAGGAGATACTGTTGAGGGTCCTATACGAGGTCCAAAAGAAGGAGAGCGTTATTTTGCTCTTCTTAAAGTTAACACGATTAACTTTGAAGATCCTGAAAAAATTCGTTACAAAATTCATTTTGATAATCTTACTCCCCTTTACTCAAATGAGCGTTTCCAAATGGAAGTACAAGATCCTACAGATAAGGATATGTCGTCACGGGTAATCGATTTGATATCTCCACTAGGAAAAGGTCAAAGAGGATTGATTGTTGCACCTCCACGAACAGGAAAAACAGTTCTATTACAAAATATTGCTCATTCTATTACGACGAATCACCCTGAATGTTATCTTATTGTTTTATTAATAGATGAGCGTCCAGAAGAAGTTACTGATATGCAACGTTCTGTGAAAGGAGAAGTTGTTTCTTCTACCTTTGATGAACCAGCAATACGTCACGTACAAGTAGCTGAAATGGTTATTGAAAAAGCTAAAAGATTAGTTGAATATGGACGTGATGTAGTTATTCTTCTTGATTCAATTACACGTCTTGGACGTGCATATAATACTGTTGTTCCTTCATCAGGAAAAGTTTTAACGGGTGGTGTTGATGCAAATGCTTTACAACGTCCTAAACGCTTTTTTGGTGCAGCTCGTAATATTGAAGAAGGAGGATCTCTAACTATTATAGCAACAGCTTTAATTGATACAGGAAGCCGTATGGATGAGGTTATTTTTGAAGAGTTTAAAGGAACTGGTAATTCAGAAATCGTTCTTGATCGTAAAGTTGCTGATAAGCGTACTTTCCCAGCTATGGATATTTTGAAATCAGGAACACGTAAAGAAGATCTTTTAGTAGCTCGTCAGGATTTACATAAGATTTTTGTTCTTCGTCGTATATTAGCACCTATGAGTGTAACAGATGCGATAGAATTTTTAATTGATAAATTAAAACAAACAAAAAATAATAGTGAATTTTTTGATTCAATGAATACGTAGATTTTTATTTTTAATTAGGATTAATCCTGTGGATACAATCTTTGCTGTTTCAAGTGGATTGTTGCCTTCAGGGGTTGCAATTGTTCGACTTTCTGGTCCTCGTGTTAAGAATATTGTAAAGACACTTTGTGGTTGTTTACCTAAAGCGCGATTGATGCATTACGGGGATCTTATTGCTCGTGATGGAAGCTTTTTAGATTCTGCTCTAACTGTTTTTTTTCCTGCACCTCATAGTTTTACAGGAGAGGACTGTGCAGAATTTCACTTACATGGAAGTAAGGCTGTTGTTAATCGCTTTCTTGATGAGTTGATCACATTTGAAGAATGTCGCCTTGCAGAGGCGGGAGAGTTTTCGCGTCGAGCATTTATTGAAGGTAAATTAGATTTAATTCAAGCAGAAAGCCTTGCTGATTTAATTCAAGCAGAAACGGAAAGTCAGCGGCGTTTAGCGATTATGGGGACGAGTGGTACTTTAACAAAACTTTATCGTGATTGGCGCCGCAGACTTATGACAGCACGTGCTTTAATAGAAGCAGAACTAGATTTCTCTGATGAAAATGATGTTCCTGATTCAGTATCTGATAAAATTTGGCAAGACATAGAGAAACTTTATCATTCACTATGCGAGCATATTTCTGCAGGGGAGCGTGCAAGTATTTTACGTGATGGAATTAGAATTGTTATAGCAGGTGCTCCAAATTCTGGAAAATCAAGTATTATTAATCGTCTTTCCGGAAGATCTGTTGCTATTGTATCAGAAGAAGAAGGAACAACACGTGATGCTTTAGAAGTTAGGTTAGTATTTGGTGGTTTACTTGTTTTTTTTACAGATACTGCTGGTTTAAGAGAAACAGAAAATAAGATTGAACTACTGGGAATAGAAACTGCAAAACAACATGTTATGGAAGCTGACTTAGTTATTATTGTTTATGATATGAATAATCCTCAGGAGGTTAATTTACCAAAAACTTCAGCTGAAATTTGGCATGTAGGTAATAAACTGGATCTTTGTAAAGGGGATAAAACACTTTGGCCAATACAATTTTCTACATTAAGTGGTTTAAATTTTGAATATTTTATAAAAGAGATTGAATTATTCTGTTCACGCCGTTTTACCGAAATTGGAAATGCTGTCCCAGCAAGAAAAAGGCAACTTCAATTATTGAAGGAAACTGCAGAAGAAATTAATTTATCAGTAAATTCTAACTCCCTTGATTTAAGTTTACGTGCCGAACATCTCCGTCGAGCGAGTCATTCACTTGGACGAATTACAGGTGATATTGATGTTGAAGATTTACTTGATATTATTTTTTCACAATTTTGTGTTGGTAAATAATGATTCACGTGAAACATTTCAATTTGTCTATAATTATTTGATAGACAGATCTATAAGATCATGTATTTTATATTCTGTTTCATGTTAATTTTAAAATTAATTCTTTGTGGAATGAATTAAATGCAATCATATGATGTCATTGTTATAGGAGGTGGACACGCTGGTTGTGAAGCAGCTTCAGCTTCGGCACGTGTTGGAGCACGAACAGCACTTGTTACATATCAAATATCAACACTTGGAACTATGTCATGTAATCCGGCTATTGGTGGACTTGGAAAAGGGCATTTGGTTCGTGAAATAGATGCTTTAGATGGTTTAATGGGACAAGCAGCAGATGCTGCTGGAATTCAGTTTAGACTTCTTAATAGACGAAAGGGACCAGCAGTAAGAGGTCCACGTACACAAGCTGATAGACAATTGTATAAAAATAAAATTCAACAACTTTTACAGAAGCAAGATAACTTAGTTCTTATTGAAGATGAGGTTATTGATCTAATTGTTAAAAATGGTCGTGTCTCAGGTGTATTTTTAAAAAAACAAGGAAATATTTATTCTAGTGCTGTTGTTCTAACTACAGGTACGTTTTTGCGTGGACTTATTCATATTGGCAATAAAACATGGTCTGCTGGTCGCATGGGTGAACAATCAAGCATACAACTTGCTGAACGCTTAAAAAATTATGGTGTAAATCTTGGACGATTAAAAACAGGAACACCTGCTCGCCTTAGAAAAAAAACGATTTCTTGGAATAAACTTCTCAAACAACAGGCAGATAAAGAACCTGTTCCATTTTCTTTTTTAACAGAAAAAATTGAGCAACCTCAAATTGAATGTGCAATAACACGAACAAACGAAAGAACTCATCAAATTATTCGTGAAAATATTCATAAATCAGCTTTATATTCTGGAGCTATTGAAGGATTAGGACCACGATATTGTCCTTCAATTGAAGATAAAATTATTAAATTTGGTGATCGTGATGGTCATCAAGTTTTTCTAGAACCTGAGGGATTAGATAATGATACAATTTATCCAAATGGTATTTCTACATCTCTTCCTGAAGATATACAAATCTCTTTTTTGAGAACGATTGAAGGATTAGAAAATGTCGAAATTTTACAACCTGGCTATGCAATTGAATATGACTTTGTTGATCCTAGGCAACTTTCAAAAAATCTAGAATTACGATCTTTACCAGGTTTATTTTTTGCAGGACAAATCAATGGGACAACAGGATATGAAGAGGCTGCAGCTCAAGGTCTTTTAGCTGGGTTAAATGCTGCACGTCAGGTCGGTGGATTAGAAGAAATTATTTTAAGTCGTTCTATAGCTTATATTGGTGTTATGATAGATGATTTAATTTCACGGGGTGTTCATGAACCTTATCGAATGTTTACATCTCGCGCTGAATTTCGTTTATCACTTCGAGCTGATAATGCTGATGCTCGCTTAACACCTTTAGCTCAACAATGGGGAATTATTAGCCAGACTCGTTGGAATTTTTATCAAGAGAAACAACAGCGTCTTGATCAAGCACGTTTAATGTGTCAAAAGCTTTTTTTAACCCCTAACGAAGCATTTATTCATGGATTGCAAATTAATAATGATGGAATTAGGCGTTCTGCTTATGATCTTTTAGCACGTCCTCATATGAATGTAGCACGTCTTGCACATTTTTGGCCACAATTACATTCAATTGATTCCAAAACAGTTGAAGCTTTAGAAATTGAAGCGCAGTATGCAGTCTATTTAGAAAGACAAGCACGAGATATTATAACTCTTCAGAGAGATGAATGTTTAGAAATTCCTTCTTCTCTTAATTTTCAAGAAATTTCAGGCCTTTCGAATGAATTAAAAACAAAAATTCAACAAATATCACCGCGGTCAATTGCTGATGCAAAGAAAATTGATGGTATGACACCGGCAGCGTTATCGCTAATCCTTACATATATTCAACGTCAACAACGTAAAAAAGCAAAATTAGCTTGATGGTTATTTCTGTAGAACAAAAATATCAGTATATTTTAGAAATAATACCTTCTGTTTCACGTGAAACGATGAAACATTTAATACAATTTGAATCTCTAGTGATTCAATGGAATACACATATTAATCTAGTATCTGCTGCAACAATACCAGTTTTATGGACACGTCATATTTTAGATTCTGCACAAATTTATCCTTTAAAAAGTCAATCTCTAAACTGGTGTGATTTTGGATCAGGAGGAGGTTTTCCCGCGATTGTTATTGCTATTTTTCTTAGAGAAAAAAAAGGCGGACATATTGATTTAGTCGAAAGTAATGGAAAAAAAGCAGCTTTCTTACGAAATGTTATTGCACAACTTAAACTTCCAGCAACAGTCCATCATTGTAGAATCGAAGATGTATATCAAAAAATAAAAGCTCCGGATGTTCTGACAGCAAGAGGTTTAGCTTCATTAGACATTCTTTTAGAGCTTATGTCACCTTGGTCAACACAAAAAACAATTGCTCTTTTGCAAAAAGGTCGGGATTACATTAAAGAAATAAAAAATGCTACTGCCAATTGGCACTTTGATCTGCTAAAACATGAAAGTAAAATTGATGAAAATTCTGTTATTTTAGAAATTTCTCGTGTTCAATCATGTAAAAAGGGTAAAACAAAATGAGCGAAACACGAATTATAGCTATTGCAAACCAAAAAGGTGGGGTAGGTAAAACAACGACGACGATTAACCTTGCAACAGCTTTAGCTGCTATTGGTGAAAATATTCTTATTATGGATATTGATCCACAAGGAAATGCAAGTACAGGATTGGGAATTGACCGTAATAGTCGTCCTTTATCATCTTATGATGTTTTGGTTTCTGGAATCTCAGTTGCAGAAGCTGCTTTGAAAACTGCTGTCCCTAATCTGCATATTGTTCCGTCTACACTTGATTTATTAGGCATTGAAATGGAAATTGCTTCTTCACAAGATCGTATTCAACGATTACGTAAGGCTCTTTGTCATGATTCAAAAATAGCCAAAAAATTTAATTACATTTTGATTGATTGTCCCCCTTCTCTTAACCTTTTGACGTTAAATGCTATGGGAGCAGCAAATTCTGTTTTAGTTCCAATGCAATGTGAATTTTTAGCTCTTGAAGGTTTAAGCCAATTACTTGAAACTGTGAAAAAAGTACGGTCTATTTTAAACACATCTTTAGAAATTCAGGGTATTGTTTTAACAATGTATGATGGACGGAATAATCTTTCAAATCAAGTTGTTGAAGATGTTCGCTCTTTTATGGGAGAAAAAGTTTATCGTACTGTTATTCCACGTAATGTACGTGTGTCTGAAGCTCCTTCTTTTGGCAAACCAGTACTGCTTTATGATCTCAAATGCGCTGGTAGCCAAGCTTATCTTCGGTTGGCGTCGGAAGTTATTCAACGTGAAAAGCAAGCACAAGCTGCAGCTTAGTTAGAAAGTGTAAGAAAAATAATTTTAAAAATTTTAAAGAGAAAAATTATGAATAATGATCAATCAAAAAAAAGACTAGGACGCGGGTTAGCAGCATTGATTGGGGATATCAACTTAAATGGCAATCCTGCATATTCAGCAAGTTTTGATAAATTCACGTCGAAGCCTAGTGTTGCTTCTATAGGCTCTGAAAGATTTGTTCCTATTGAATTTATTTCTCGTAATCCAAATAATCCAAGACGCCAGTTTACTGATCCGGAACTTGATGATTTAGTGCAATCAATTCGTCAACATGGTATTGTTCAACCCATAATCGTTAGACCTTCTCATATTCATCCTAACCAATTTCAACTAATTGCTGGTGAAAGAAGATGGCGGGCTGCACAACGAGCTAATTTAAGTGAATTGCCCGTTATTATTCGCGATGTAGACGATAAAACTGCTTTGGAATTAGCAATTATTGAAAATGTTCAACGAACTGATCTTAATCCTATTGAAGAAGGAATAGGATATGAGCTTTTGTTAAATGAACATGGATATACTCAAGCAGATTTAGCAGAAATTATTGGAAAAAGTCGTAGTCACGTAACGAATACTCTTCGCTTGTTAAAATTACCACAAAAAGTGCAACAACTTTTAACAGATGGTCAGATTTCAGCCGGTCATGCACGTTGCCTTGTTACTGTTGAAAATCCACAAGAATTAGCTGAAAAGATTATTCGTGAAGGACTCTCTGTACGCCAGACAGAAATACTCGCACATAAATATGGAATTTCTAAGATTAGAAAACAAATTCCAATCAAAAAAGATATAGAAACACAATCCTTAGAGAAATTACTTACTGATGTGATCGGAATGAAAGTTATCATTCGACATGGTAAGAAAGGTGGTAATTTGAAGATCCATTATTCCTCATTAGAGCAGTTAGATGATATTTGTCGACGTTTGCAAAGCTGATCTAAAAAATAAATTCAATTGTATATTTAAAACTAAGTTTCAAATTTTTCTATTTTAAAAGAGGGTGTTATCTATAAATAAAGTTAAAAATAATCTCTTCTTTTACGGATTTCAGCAAAGACTTCTTCATCTGTCGCGTTTTCCATTGCGAGATTTTTTCTTAAAATAGTATCGTCCCAACGAAGAAATGGATTTATGGCTTTTTCTTGTCCTAAAGTCGTTGGTAAGGTCATAGCATTTTGCGCGTGTAACAAAAAAACCTCTTCTACTCTTTTATGAAGTTTTCTATTTTGTGGGTCAATAGTCAATGAAAAAAGAGCGTTTTTTTTAGTATATTCATGTCCGCAATAAAAGATTGTTTCATCAGGAAGTTGACGGAGTTTTTTTAAAGAGGTTAACATTTGTAAATGTGTCCCTTCAAAAAGACGTCCACAACCGAGTGAAAAAAGCGTATCTCCAGTAAATAATAAATTAGCTTGAGGAAAATAATAAGATAATGCTCCTAATGTATGGCCAGGTGTTGAAAAGGCAGTAAGAGTATATGTACCAAAACAAAAATTTTCATTAGATTGAAATGTATGATCAAGAGGAGCAATTTTTTTTCTTTCTGCTTCTGGTCCAATAATCACAGCATTATAGACTTGTTTTAATTCTGCAAGTGCTTCTACATGATCATGATGATGATGTGTGACAAAAATAAATTGAAGTGTCCAGTTTCGCCGATTTAGAATGTTTTGAATTGCTTTGCCTTCAGGGGCATCAATAGCAGCCGTATAACCGCTTTTTTCATCATGAATGATAATACCAAAATTATCTTTTCGACAGATAAATTGTTCAATTAACATTTCTCTTCTCAACAGTGTATGTTAAATTTAGAAGCAATTCGTGGTGATAAATTCGCAATGTGAAGCAGGATTATTAATCTTTTTTTGTTAAATTTTTTGAATGTTTGATGATAAGGGGCATTTGTGTCAGCATAAATAGAAATGTTATAGGCATAACACCAAATACTTTAAAATTAGTCCAAAAATTGTCGTTAAAATTACGCCAAATGATTTCATTTAAAATAGCAAGAAAAGCAAAAAAATATGCCCAACGATAAGTAAGTTTATTCCATCCACATTCGTCAATTTTCAAACCGGAATCAAAAACATAACGCAAAAGTGGTTTTTTTAAAAATAACCCACTAAATAAAATAAAAGAAAATAGGCCATTAATGATAGTAGGCTTCATTTTAATAAAAGTATCATTGTGAAGCCAAAGAGTTAAAAAACCAAAAACAAGGATGAATATTCCTGAAATAAGTGGAATTATAGGAATTACACGAGCAAGAAACCATGATAAGCTTAAGGCAATAATGATTGCTATCATAAAAAGAGCTGTTGCAGGAAAGATAGGTTTATCAAAGCCTTTAAAAAATTCGATATTATTTATCAACCATTCACCTTTATAATTAGCAAGGAAAAAAACAATTAATGGTCCCATCTCTAAAAGAAATTTAAGAAGTGGCAAAGAAAGTGTTTTTTGATTGTTATCGTTTTTTTTCAAATCAGGGTCATTATATGAATTATGTTCAAAAAGAGAAAATTTCATGTGTGTTTTCCTATAATAGCTTCGGCAAAATCAGATGCAGAAAAAGGCTCGAGATCCTCAACATTTTCTCCTATACTAATAAAATGAACAGGCAGTTTATGTTTAGATGCAATGGCAACAAGAATTCCCCCTCGCGCAGTACCATCAAGTTTTGTCATAACTAAGCCATTTACACCAGCAATATCACGAAAAATATTCACTTGGTTGAGTGCATTTTGTCCTGTGGTTGCGTCAAGTGTTTGAAGAATCGTATGAGGTGCTTGAGGATTATGTTTACCCAAGACACGAATAATTTTTGCTAATTCATCCATTAATTCAATTTTATTTTGCAAACGTCCTGCTGTGTCAATAAGTAAAACATCACAGCCTTCTTTTTTAGCTTTTTCATAAGCATCAAAAGCTAAGCTTGCAGCATCTGCACCAAGCTTGGTTGAAATAACAGGAGCTTTTGTACGTTCACCCCAAATATGTAATTGCTCAATAGCTGCAGCGCGAAACGTATCTCCAGCGACAAGCATAACTTTTAGACCTCCTGCAGTTAGTTTAGCAGCTAATTTTCCAATAGTTGTGGTTTTTCCAGTTCCATTTACACCAACTAATAAAATAACATGAGGTTTATGATTAAGGTCGATTTCCAATGGAAAAGCAACTGGTTCGAGCACTTTTTTGATTTCATTAGTCACAATAGTATAAATGTCTTTTGGAGATAAATTTTTTTCATAACGACCAGTAGCTAATATATCAATAATACATGTTGTTGTTTCTATACCAAGATCTGCTTGAATGAGAATATCTTCTAATTCTTGTAGTGTGTTTTCATCGAGTTTTTTTTTGATAAAAAGCGTACTAATTGAATCACTTAATTGTTGTGAAGAAAGAGATAATCCTTGTTTAAGACGTTCAAACCATGCCGCGTTTTTTTGTTCAACAGTTGAGGTAGATAAAGGCTCTTTAATTTTTTTTTCTATAATCGTATCAGCAACGATCACTTTACGAGAGGATTCTTCAGGAGATTCGATGAATGTTGTCTCTTGTATTTTCTTTTGTTCTCGTTCTTCCCTTTTTACGTCTTTAGAATAATATTTGGTTTTTGTATTTTCACTTTTATCTTCATTTTGTTTTTCCTCATTGAGTTTTTGCTTTTTTTTAATTGTTTTTTCTTTAGATGTATTAAAAGAGAGTATTTTTTTGATAAAAGACTTTTTCATGAGGATTTTCTCACTTAGGCTGCATTTGATTCAGGAAGTGTGGCAATTAATTTATTTCCGTCGTGATCAATAATGAAAGCTTTAATAATTGTTCCAGCTTTAGCACCTTTAATTTGTGTAAGCGTATAATCTTCGGTCCTTCCAATATCGTCTCTTTCAACAAGAATTGTTTGTTGGCTATTTTTTAGATGAAAAAGATGTTTTTGGTAAGCTTTTTCGCCCTCTTTACGTAATTTTTCTGCACGAATTTTGATTATTTCACGGTTAATTTGTGGCATACGCGCAGCAGGTGTTCCCTCCCTTGGGCTGAAGGGGAATACATGGAGATGTGTCAAGCCACATTCATTAATTAAAGTCAAACTATTTTGAAACATTTCTTCTGTTTCAGTCGGAAAACCAGCAATCAAGTCGGCACCATAAACCATTGTAGGACGCTTAGCGCGTAAGTTTTGACAAAATTGAATTGCATTTTCACGCAAATGCCGTCGTTTCATCCTTTTTAAAATCATATTATCACCGGCTTGTAAGGATAAATGCAAATGTGGCATTATTCTTTTTTCATATGCTAAAAGATTAATTAATTCTTGATCTGCTTCAATAGAATCAATGGATGAAAGACGCAATCGTGGCAAATCAGGAATATGGTGTAAAACGGTTGAAATTAATTTTCCTAAAGTGATTTTTCCAGGTAAATCAAGGCCATAGCTTGTGAGGTCTACACCTGTTAAAACGATTTCTTGAATACCATTACCTACAAGCTGTTTAATTTGTTCAATAATGATGCCCATGGGGACTGAGCGTGATGGTCCACGGCTATAAGGGATGATGCAAAATGTACAACGATGATCGCATCCATTTTGCACTTGGACGAAAGCACGTGTGCGTCCTTCTAATGCATTAATCATATGCGGAGCAATTTTATGGACTTCCATAATATTATTAACGCGGAGTTTTTCATCATGATTAATGCCGAAGTCAGGAAGTTGACGATAGGAATGAGCATGAAGTTTTTCCTCATTGCCTAAGATCAGATCGACTTCTTTCATAAGAGAAAAACTTTTTCCTTCTATTTGTGCTGCACATCCGGTAACAATAATGCGCGCATTAGGATTTTCTCGTTTAGCTTTTCGAATTGCTTGTTTAGCTTGTCTTACAGCTTCAGCAGTGACTGCACAGGTATTAAAAATAATCGCACTGTCTTTAATTTCATCAAGACCAGCAGCAGTACTTTCTTTACGTATGATTTCCGATTCATAACTATTGAGTCGACAACCAAAGGTCACAATTTCTATTGTCATTAAAAAGAATCCTTTTTGTAGTCCCCCGTTAAAGGGCTTAAAAGACCACTAAATTCATATTCTACTGGGCCTGTCATTATGATATAATCATCTTCTCGATAAAGAATGGAAAGATTTCCTCCCGGTAAATTAACATTAATACAGCGTTCTGTTAATCCACGTCGATAGGCAGCTACTGCACTAGCGCAAGCAGCACTACCACATGCTTTTGTTAATCCTACTCCACGCTCCCATGTTCTTAAAATTAAGCTGTTCCTTGATGTTACAAAAGCAATGGAAATATTACACCGTTCTGAAAAAAGCGGATCATGTTCGAGTTTAGGGCCGTATTTTTCTAGAGGAATATGCTGGATATTGTATTCAACGAAAAAAATAGCATGAAGATTTCCAATAGAAACAAGAAAAGCATCTTTTAAAGGTCCGGCAGTTATTTCTACGTGACTGGTATCAGGTATTTCATAGGCAAGAGGCATGTTTTTTGCGTCAAAATTTGGGCACCCCATGTTAACAGAGATCAGACCATTGGCTTGACGTTTACCTTCAACAATACCAGAAGGTGTTTCTAATTGAAAACTTTCACCAAGATTATGATTCGTCAGCCATTCAATAACGCAACGTGTACCATTACCACAAGCTTTTGCTTTTGAACCATCAGCATTCCAGATTTCAATACGAAAGTCAGTTCCATTTTTGGTTGACGGATGAATCGTCATAATTTGATCAAAATACGTTTTTGGCTTTTTAGCTAAAGCAAGAATTGCTTGCAGTGTAATATTATGTTTGCTTTCACGCATATCAGCAACAATAATTTTGTTTCCAAGACCGTTCATTTTGCTAAATGGGGTTTTCATAAGATTTCTTTATTTTTTGTGCAAAGGTAAGTTTGGTAAAGAAATATAATGGCTGAAAATTTTCTAAATTACCAGTATTGATATAAATAAAATAAGCGGTAGTGAATATTATTATTCAAAATGAACAATTTTCATCATGATCGCATGTTTTTTTGTTATGTTTTTCTTATTTTATTAATTTATCTTTGTAAAATGGTGTATTTACATAAAATATGCCCACTTAAGTTTTTTGAGTAAGCTTTTTATTTTCATAAGAAAGAGTGAAGATATGATATTTTCAAAAATTTCATTTTCCGTTGCATTATCAATTATAGCTATCTTAAGTGGTTGTTCAACCTCAAGGTTTGGTAAAAGTGATGGAAACAACATAGCGGAAGTTTTTTATCCTGTTCAGCAAGTGTTAGAACCTAAAGCATCTGATACATTAAAGTCTGAGATGTTAAGTTCCTCAGATTATGAAAAGGAATACACTCAAAATGATGTGCAGTTAACTAACTTTGAAACACCAAACGATGCGATTGATTTATTATCCACGAGTATTGCTGGTGTATGGAACATCTCTATTGGCGGTAAATCTTGCCGAATAGCAACTCCACGAACAAAATTTGGTTCAGGGTATCGTGCTAGCCCTTTAAATTGTCCAAGAATATTTGCTAAAGTTAATTCATGGGCTGTTAAGGAGAAAAAATTATATTTTTATGATAAATCTGGAAGTGTTGTTGCGGTTCTTTATTCTTTCGGAAGAGATTATTTGGAAGGGCGTACGCTGGATAATCAACAAATTATTTTAGATCGCTCATTCTAAACTACTTATTGAAACGGGAAATATATACACAAATTTGCATTATTTAATCACGAAATGATGCAAAAAAGAAGCGTTTCTGTCTATAAAATTTGTATTTTTTCAGAATGATTTGAAAAAAGGATATTTGGATGGTTTTAGTTTCGATGCGCTATGAAGAACTTGTTTCTAAGGGAGAAATTAGTTTTGATGCAGCTCAATGGAATTTAACAAAACATTTTGATGATTTATTACAAGAAATTTCAGCACAAAAGATTTCTCGGCCTTGGACATTCTGGCATTTTTTTAAGAAACAAAAGTACTCTTATGTTTCAAAACAATATAGTGCTGATGATTTAGTTCAGGGACTGTACATTTATGGTGAGGTCGGGCGAGGTAAAACCATGCTCATGGATTTATTTTTCTCTTGTTTGCCAGAAGGTAATAAAAAACGCGCTCATTTTAATGATTTTATGGCTGATGTACATGAACGTATTAATGAACATCGACAAGCATTTAGAAATGAAAAATCCAAGAAAAATGATCCTATTTTAGTAGTTGCAGAAAATCTTGCACGAGAAACCCGTGTGCTTTGTTTTGATGAATTTAGTGTAACAGATATTGCGGATGCTATGGTGCTCGGTCGTCTTGTTTCCGCTTTATTTAATCAAGGAGTAATTTTTGTTGCTACTTCAAATGTCGCTCCTGATAATCTTTATTACAATGGTTTGAATCGAGAACTCTTTATGCCTTTCATTCAAATTTTAAAAACACGAGTCTTTGTTATTAATCTTGATGCAAAGACAGATTATCGCCTTGAGAAATCAAATCCACAAAATATGTTTATAACTCCATTGGGGCAAGCTGCAGATGAAAGCATGGATCATGCATGGACATTAGTTTTACAAGGCCAAAAAGAAACATCTGATAATATATCTGTGAAGGGGCGTTCTATTCATGTTCCACGTTTTGGTGCAGGATGTGCACGCTTTAATTATCAGGATCTTTGTGCAAAGCCTTTAGCAGCAGTTGATTATTTAGCGTTAGGGGAGAATTACCATACGATTTTTATTGATCACGTTCCTGTTATGGATGATGCACGTCGCAATGAAACTAAACGGTTCATTTTGCTTATTGATATTCTTTATGAACGCCACATAAGACTTTTTATATCCGCGGAAGCAGAACTTGAGCAGTTATATAAAGGGCAGGCACAAACAACAGAAACATTTGAGTTTCGAAGAACGCAATCACGTCTATTTGAAATGCAAAGCCAAGATTATCTCAATATTTGGGCAGAACAATTTTTAAAGAAATAAATGAATCTTTACTTTACCTTTACGTAATCTGCTAAAATAATAACCCATTGAATTTAAAAATGTTGTAATAATTCTGTTGTATTTTTTTTTAATTCATCTTATCGATATGATTGTAGTTCAATCACTAACTTTAATATTTTAGAGAAGAGTTTCTAGCAATGAAAAAAAATTTAGTGAACCTTGATCATCTTGTTCCTAGGCGGTCTTATTAAAAGTGGGATTAGATTTAAGTGAAAATATTTAATCTGTAGCATGGGGAGTTTTGCGCTTAGTATTAAAGAAGAGGAAGTGAAAATGGCACGGAAGAAAATAGCTTTAGTTGGCTCAGGTATGATTGGTGGTACTTTAGCGCATTTAATAGGGCTCAAGGAGCTTGGAGACGTCGTTTTATTTGATATTGCAGAGGGATTGCCGCAGGGTAAAGCTTTGGATATAGCAGAATCATCGTCGGTTGAAAGTTTTGATATAAATTTAGCAGGGACCAATACTTATGAAGCCATTGTAAATGCGGATGTTGTTATTGTAACAGCAGGTGTTGCACGTAAACCTGGTATGAGTCGCGATGACCTTTTAGCTATTAATTTAAAGGTTATGAAACAAGTTGGTACGGGAATTAAGAAATATGCACCTTCAGCATTTGTAATCTGTGTTACGAATCCTCTTGATGTAATGGTATGGGCATTGCAGAAGTTTTCTGGTCTTCCAACACAAAAAGTTATTGGTATGGCTGGTATTCTTGATTCTGCACGTTTTCGTTATTTCTTGTCTGAAGAATTTAAAGTTTCTGTTAAAGATGTTACGGCATTTGTTTTGGGAGGCCATGGTGATTCGATGGTTCCTTTGACCCGTTATTCCACTGTTGCTGGTATTTCTTTGCTCGATCTTGTGAAAATGGGTTGGACAACACAAGAGAAGCTTGACCAAATTATTCAACGTACAAGGGATGGAGGGGCAGAAGTTGTGAATTTGTTAAAAACGGGTTCTGCTTTTTATGCTCCAGCCTCTTCTGCTATTGTGATGGCTGAAGCTTATTTAAAAGATACTAAACGTGTTGTTCCTGTTGCTGCTTACCTTTCAGGTGAATATGGTGTTAAGGACATGTATGTTGGCGTTCCTGTTGTTGTTGGCGCTGGTGGTGTTGAACGAGTCATTGAAATTGATCTTAACGACAATGAAAAAGCTGCTTTTGAAAAATCAGTAAATTCAGTGTACGAGCTTTGTAAAGCATGTGTTGCTATCGAACCTAATCTTGGATAATTCGATGATTTAAAAGAGTGTTTGCTAGGTAAAGATAGTTACCTTAAGTGTTTTAAGGATCGATTTAGTGATCCGTAGAAGAAAAGGGAAAATAAATGAATATCCATGAGTATCAGGCCAAACGTTTGCTTCATGAGTATGGTGCGCCAATAGCGAATGGTGTTGCTGTTTATTCTGTAGAACAAGCTGAAAAATGGGTGAAAAAATTACCTGGACCACTTTATGTAGTTAAGAGTCAAATTCATGCTGGAGGCCGTGGAAAGGGGAAGTTTAAAGAACTTAGTCCTGATTCAAAAGGTGGTGTTCGGATTGCAAAATCAGTTGAAGAAGTTGTTGTTAATGTAAAAGAAATGCTTGGTAAAACTTTGATAACTAAGCAAACAGGTCCAGAAGGTAAACAGGTTAATCGCCTTTATATTGAGGATGGTGCTGATATTGAACAGGAGCTGTATCTTTCACTTTTAGTTGATCGTACAGTTGGTCAAGTTGCTTTCGTTGTATCGACAGAGGGGGGGATGGATATTGAAATGGTTGCTGAAGAGACACCCGAAAAAATACTCACTCTTCCTATCGATCCTATGAAAGGCGTTACTTCTAATGATTGCACGAAGCTTTGTGATGCATTAAGATTATGTGATAATGCACGTAAAGATGGCGAAAAACTATTTCCGATACTCTATAAGGCTTTTTGTGAAAAAGATATGAGTCTTCTTGAAATCAATCCACTGATTGTAATGGATAATGGCCGTTTACGTGCTCTTGATGCGAAAGTCTCTTTCGATAATAATGCTTTATTTAGACATCCAGATATTTTGGAATTACGTGACATTTCAGAAGAAGATCCAAAAGAAATTGAAGCGTCAAAACATGATCTTGCTTATGTCGCTCTTGATGGGACGATTGGCTGTATGGTGAATGGTGCTGGTCTTGCTATGGCAACAATGGATATCATTAAATTTTATGGAGCTGAGCCAGCGAATTTTCTTGATGTTGGTGGTGGTGCTTCAAAGGAGAAAGTAACTGCCGCTTTTAAAATTATTACAGCTGACCCAAATGTTAAAGGCATTTTAGTTAATATTTTTGGTGGGATTATGCGTTGCGATATTATCGCTGAAGGTGTGATTACTGCTGTTAAAGAAGTTGGTTTAAAAGTTCCTTTGGTTGTTCGCCTTGAAGGTACTAATGTTGAACAGGGTAAAGCAATTATCAGTGAAAGTGGTTTGAACGTTATTTCGGCTGGTGATTTAGATGATGCTGCTCAAAAAATTGTTGCAGTAGTGAAGGGAGCTTAAGCCATGTCGATTCTTGTTAATAAGGATACAAAAGTTCTTGTTCAAGGCCTTACAGGGAAAACGGGAACGTTTCATACAGAACAAGCGCTTGCTTACCATAGTACACAAATGGTTGGTGGCATTAATCCCAAAAAGGGCGGAGAAACATGGAAGGGATCAAAGGGTGAAACTCTTCCAATTTTTGCTAGTGCTGTGGAAGGTAAAGAAAAGACTGGAGCTAATGCTTCGGTTATTTATGTTCCTCCTGTAGCAGCTGCTGATGCCATTATAGAGGCTATTGACGCTGAGATCGGTTTAATTGTCTGTATTACAGAAGGTATACCGGTTATGGATATGGTTAAGATTAAAGCTAAATTAAAGAAATCGAAATCGCGCTTAATTGGTCCTAATTGTCCAGGTATTCTTACTCCTAATGAGTGTAAAATTGGTATCATGCCAGGTTCTATTTTCAGGAAAGGTTCTGTTGGAGTTGTGTCGAGGTCAGGAACTCTAACGTATGAAGCGGTTTTTCAAACGAGTCATGAAGGACTTGGACAGACGACAGCTATTGGTATTGGAGGTGATCCTGTTAAAGGTACTGAATTTATTGATATATTGGAAATGTTTTTAGCTGATGATGAAACTGAATCTATTGTTATGATTGGTGAGATTGGTGGTTCTGCTGAAGAAGAAGCTGCACAGTTTTTAAGGGATGAAGCAAAGAAGGGTCGCAAGAAACCAATGGTTGGTTTTATTGCTGGTCGTACAGCTCCTCCAGGACGGACAATGGGACATGCTGGTGCAGTGATTTCTGGTGGTAAAGGTGGTGCAGAAGATAAAATTGCAGCAATGGAAGCAGCAGGAATTCGGGTTTCTCCTTCACCATCACAAATAGGCGAAACTTTAGTTGCAGTGTTGAGGGGTTAAAAGAAGATTTTATCTGAATGAATATTAAGCATTAAGATAAAATATGAATTATAAGAATAAAAGCTTTTTTGCAATTTTTCGATTCTTATTTTAAAAATAAGGCGGATATATTAAGGAGACGGAACAGGGTTCCGGAAAAGATGTATGGCAAGGCAGGATGAGAAAAATGATCTTTTTACACAAACATCATTTTTGTATGGTGGAAATGCGGATTATATAGATCAACTTTATGCCGAATATAAAAAAAATCCTACTAATGTTGATCCACAGTGGTGTAATTTTTTTGAAACCTTTCAAGATAATAAGGAAGATGTGATCAAAAATGCTGAAGGAGCAACATGGCAACGGGATCATTGGCCATTAAGGGAAAGTGGAGAGTTAGTTTCTGCTTTAGATAATGATTGGTCTGCTCTTGAGAAGCATTTTGGCGATAAATTAAAAGAAAAAGCAGCAGTTAATGCTGCACAAAATGGAAAGACATCTAGCAAAGAAGATATTATTCAAGCAACACGTGATTCTGTTCATGCACTTATGATGATTCGTGCTTTTAGAGCTCGAGGACATCTTCATGCACAGCTTGATCCGCTTCAACTGGCTGAAAATCGAGAAGATTATAAAGAATTATCTCCAGAAGCCTATGGTTTTAGTCCTGCTGATTATGAACGTCCGATCTTTATTGATAATGTTTTGGGATTAGAGTATGCAACTATCCCGCAGATGCTTGAAATTCTTAATCGTACGTATTGTTCGACGATCGGTGTGGAGTATATGCATATTTCAGATCCTGCTCAAAAAGCATGGATTCAAGAACGTATTGAGGGTCCAGATAAACAAATTGCTTTCACACAAAAGGGTAAAAAAGCTATCCTCAACAAGCTTATAGAGGCAGAAGGCTTTGAGCAATTTTTAGATACAAAATATAAGGGGACAAAACGTTTTGGGCTTGATGGGGGTGAGGCACTTATCCCAGCTCTTGAACAGATTATTAAGCGTGGTGGTGCTTTAGGGGTTCAGGAAATAGTTTTAGGAATGGCTCACCGTGGTCGTTTAAATGTTCTCTCTCAAGTTCTTGAAAAATCACATCGAGCTATTTTTCATGAATTTAAGGGTGGTTCTTATAAACCGGATGATGTGGAAGGATCAGGTGATGTAAAGTATCATTTGGGCACTTCTGCTGACCGTGAATTTGATGGTAAAAAGGTTCATTTGTCGCTTTTGCCTAATCCATCTCATCTTGAGATTGTTGATCCAGTTGTTATTGGAAAAGCACGCGCTAAGCAAGATCAGCTTGTTGGTCCTGAGCGTACTGAGGTTATTTCGTTAAGTGAACGTTCAAAAGTCATGCCGCTTCTTATTCATGGTGATGCAGCTTTTTCAGGACAAGGCGTTATTCAGGAAACATTTGGTCTTTCAGATCTGAGAGGTTACCGTGTTGCGGGTTCGATACATGTAATTATCAATAATCAAATCGGATTTACAACTAATCCACGCTTTTCACGTTCGTCACCTTATCCATCAGATGTAGCGAAAATGATCGATGCGCCAATTTTTCATGTGAATGGAGATGATCCTGAAGCTGTCATTTTTGTAGCAAAAGTAGCAACAGAATTCCGTCAAATCTTTCATAAACCGGTGGTAATTGATATGTTTTGCTATCGTCGTTATGGGCACAATGAAGGCGATGAACCTTCCTTTACACAGCCGCTTATGTATAAAGCGATTCGTAATCACAAAACGATTGTCCAGCTTTATAGTGACCAGCTAATAGCAGAAGGAGTGGTTGACCCTCAAGAATTTGAACAAAAGAAAAAAGCGTGGCGTGATAAGCTTGAAAATGAATTTGAAGCCAGCGCTTCTTATAAACCCAATAAGGCTGATTGGCTTGATGGAAGCTGGACAGGTCTTAAGGCTGCCAGTAATAGTGATGAGCAGCGCTGTGGAACGACAGGCATTGAATTGAAAACTTTAAAGGAGATTGGAAAAAAACTTGTCGAAATTCCGTCAGATTTTCATATACATAGAACGATTCAGCGGTTTTTAAATAATCGTGCTCAAATGTTTGAAACTGGTGAGAGCATTGATTGGGCAACAGCTGAAGCTTTAGCTTTTGGTTCTTTATGTTTGGAAGGAGCACCGGTTCGCCTTTCTGGTGAAGATGTTGAGCGTGGGACCTTTTCGCAACGTCATGCAGTTCTTTATGATCAAGAAAATGAAGCCCGTTATATCCCTTTAAATAATTTACAAAAGGGACAAGCTATTTATGAAGTTGTAAATTCCATGCTTTCCGAAGAAGCTGTTCTTGGTTTTGAGTATGGATATTCACTAGCTGAGCCACGTGGTTTAACACTTTGGGAGGCGCAATTTGGTGATTTTTCTAATGGTGCACAGGTCATTTTTGATCAATTTATTTCATCTGCTGAGCGTAAATGGCTTCGTATGTCTGGTCTCGTGTGTTTATTACCTCATGGTTTTGAAGGACAAGGGCCAGAGCACTCTTCAGCACGTTTAGAGCGTTTTCTGCAACTGTGTGCAGAGGATAATATGCAAGTTGCAAATTGTACAACTCCTGCGAATTATTTTCATATTTTGCGTCGCCAGATTAGACGTGATTTCCGTAAACCATTGATTCTAATGACGCCAAAATCACTTTTGCGCCATAAACGAGCGGTTTCTTTTTTAAGTGAAATGGGACCAGAAACAAATTTTCATCGTTTATTGCTTGATGATGCAGAATGTCTCAAAACCTCTATGATTGAATTACAAAAAGACAGTAAGATTCGTCGTGTTGTTCTTTGTACAGGTAAAGTTTATTATGATCTTTATGAAGAACGTGAAAAGAGAGGAATTGATAATGTTTATTTGTTACGTGTTGAACAACTTTATCCTTTTCCAGCAAAAGCTCTGGTGAATGTATTATCGCGTTTTTTAAAGGCTGAAATTGTTTGGTGCCAAGAAGAGCCAAAAAATATGGGTGCTTGGTCATTTATTGAGCCTTATTTAGAATGGGTTCTGATTCATATTCGTGCACGTTATTCACGTGCGCGTTATGCTGGGCGTTCTGCAAGTGCGTCGCCTGCGACTGGTTTAATGTCGAAACATCTTGAACAGCTTGCCGCGTTTCTTGAAGACGCGTTGGGTTCTTAATTCATTATTACTCTGACGTATGGAAAAATATTATGGCTACTGAAATCCGTGTTCCTACTTTGGGCGAATCAGTTACTGAGGCAACAATTGGCAAATGGTTTAAGAAAATTGGTGAAGCCGTGGCTATGGATGAGCCTTTGGTTGAGTTAGAAACTGATAAGGTAACAGTTGAGGTTCCTTCTCCTGTTGCCGGAAAGTTATCTGAAATCATTACAAAGGAAGGTGATACAGTTGAAGTGAATGCTCTCTTAGGGATAGTTGAAGAGGGAATTAATATCTCTGCGTCAGCTGCATCGCCTTCTGTTACACCTACACCTGCTTCTGTGACAACGTCTCTATCAGCTTCCTCTTTAGGAGAAAGGATGCCTCCTGCACCTTCAGCAACAAAGTTAATGGCTGAAAATAATATAGAGAAAAGCGATATTTCAGGTTCTGGAAAGCGTGGACAGATTCTCAAAGGAGATGTTCTTGATGTTTTAGCACAAAAAGAAAAAACATTGGCTTCTGTTTCTTCTGCTGCATCTGTAAATGCAATGCACGAAGAGCGAGTTCGTATGACAAAATTACGCCAGACAATTGCACATCGTCTTAAAGATGCACAAAATACAGCAGCAATGTTAACCACATTTAATGAAGTTGACATGTCTACTGTGATGGATTTGCGTAAACGTTACAAAGATCTTTTTGAAAAGAAGCATGGTGTTAAGCTTGGCTTTATGGGCTTTTTTACCAAAGCTGTTTGCCACGCGTTAAAAGAGCTTCCTGCTGTTAATGCGGAAATTGATGGAACAGACATTGTTTATAAAAATTATGTTAATGCTGGAATTGCTGTTGGAACAGACAAAGGACTTGTTGTTCCGGTTGTTCGTAATGCAGATCAAATGTCAATTGCAGAGATTGAAAAAGAAATTGGTCGTTTAGGACGTCTTGCTCGTGATGGAAAATTGACGGTTGCTGATATGTTGGGTGGAACATTCACTATTACTAATGGTGGTATTTATGGATCATTAATGTCAACACCGATTTTGAATGCACCGCAATCTGGTATTTTGGGAATGCATGCGATTAAAGAACGTGCGATGGTGGTTGGAGGACAAATTGTAATTCGTCCAATGATGTATTTAGCGCTTTCTTATGATCATCGTATTGTAGATGGCCAAGAAGCTGTTACTTTCCTTGTGCGTGTTAAAGAAAGTTTGGAAGATCCGGAACGTCTTGTTCTTGATTTATAAAAACACAGTTTTTAAGATGAAAGGGAAGACAGATGTCTTATGATGTTGTTGTGATTGGAGCTGGTCCAGGTGGTTATGTGGCAGCAATAAAAGCTACTCAATTGGGTCTCAAAACTGCGGTTATTGAAAAACGTGCAACATTGGGGGGTACGTGTCTTAATATTGGCTGTATTCCTTCTAAAGCATTGTTACATGCCTCAGAATTATTTGCTGAGGCGCAGCATGGTTTTGAAACGCTAGGTATTTCTATTTCTCAAGCTAAGCTTGATCTTGATAAAATGATGGCACATAAAAAAGCTGTTGTAACGGCTAATACAAGTGGTATTTCTTTTTTGATGAAAAAAAATAAAATTGATATTTTTCATGGCACTGCAAAAATTTTAGGTGCAGGTCAGATTGAAATTTTTGCTAAAGATGGTAATCAAAAAAATATTGCAACAAAGAATATTATTATCGCTACAGGTTCAGATGTATCAGGTATTCCAGGTATGAATGTTAAAATCGATGAAAAAGTGATTGTGTCTTCTACAGGAGCGCTTGCTCTTGAAAAAGTTCCTACACGCATGGTGGTTATTGGTGCGGGTGTTATCGGCTCAGAGCTTGGTTCGGTGTGGAGTCGTTTAGGCGCTAAAGTTACTATTGTGGAGTTTCTTGATAAAGTTTTAGGATCCATGGATAGTGAAGTTTCACGGCAATTTCAAAAGTTAATGGAGAAACAAGGGATTGAATATAAGCTTGGTGCAAAGGTAACAGCAGTTACTCAGTATGACTCGGTTGCTAAGGTAACTTTTGAAGCTGTTCAAGGTGGTGGAGCAGAAACTTTAGAGGCTGATGTTGTTTTGATTGCAACAGGACGTTCTCCGTATACGGGTAGGCTTGGTTTAGCAGAGGCAGGTGTTCAGATGGATGAGCGCGGTTTTATTAAAATAGATGCACATTGGCAAACCAATATTCCAGGAATTTACGCAATTGGTGATGTTGTCAAAGGTCCAATGTTGGCCCATAAAGCTGAAGAGGAAGGTGTTGCAGTGGCTGAAATTTTAGCTGGTCAAAAAGGCCATGTTAATTTTGATGTCATTCCTAGTGTTGTTTATACACAGCCGGAAATCGCTAGTGTAG
The DNA here is from genome assembly GCF_002022665.1 of Bartonella sp. JB63. Classification (NCBI taxonomy): domain Bacteria; kingdom Pseudomonadati; phylum Pseudomonadota; class Alphaproteobacteria; order Hyphomicrobiales; family Bartonellaceae; genus Bartonella; species Bartonella sp. JB63. The sequence continues at coordinate 1,332,322 of NZ_CP019788.1, read as the reverse complement.
GTAAAACAGAAGAAGAACTTAAATCTGCAGGTATTAACTATAAAGTTGGAAAGTTTCCTTTTATGGCAAATGGTCGTGCCCGCGCAATGCAAAAAAACGATGGATTTGTTAAAATTCTTGCTGATAAAAAGACAGATCAAGTTTTAGGTGCACATATTCTTGGGTTTGGTGCTGGTGAAATGATCCATGAAGTTGCAGTTCTGATGGAATTTGGTGGTTCATCAGAGGATTTAGGTCGTTGTTGTCATGCCCATCCTACCTTATCGGAAGCAGTGCGGGAAGCAGCTTTAGCAGCATTTTCTAAACCTCTTCATACCTAAAATTATTTTTTAACAGGGTTCCATAGTGCTTTTTGAAAGCAGAATGAGAGAGCTTTTTTGCACTGATACCTTTATATTTTGGTAAAACCGCCTTTTTAAAAGACAGTTTTATTGTATTTCGGTTATATGAGTAAATTAAAACTGTAATTTTTATCTTTCTGCTGTTCTCTTACATAGGTTGGAAGTCCCATATGATCGAGATATTTTAGGAAAGGATGTGGTGGTAGTTCTTCTACATTCACCATCGTTTTAACATCCCATGAGCCAATAGCAATAAGAATAGCAGCAGCAGCAGCAGGTACTCCAGCTGTATAAGAAATTCCCTGTGCACCAGTTTCATTAAAAGCTTGTTTGTGATCAGCTATATTATAGATAAAAACTTCTTTTGAATTTCCATTTTTTGTACCTTTAAAAAAATTTCCAATACAAGTTTTTCCTTTATAATTTGGTGCTAAAGAGGCTGGATCAGGTAAAACAGCTTTCACAACTTTCAAAGGAACAACTTCTTGACCTTCTGCTGTTCTGATAGGCTGTTCGGATAAGAGTCCAAGATTTTTGAGAACGGTAAAGACAGTAATGTAATGTTCACTGAAACCCATCCAAAAACGAATATTGGGAACATCAAGATTTTTGGATAAGGAATGTATTTCATCGTGTCCTGTCATGTAAGCCTTTTGTTTTCCAACAACCGGTAAATCCCATTCATGACTAATTTCAAACATTTGGTTAGAAGTCCATTGTTTATTTTGCCATGACCACACTTGTCCTGTGAATTCCCGAAAGTTAATTTCTGGATCAAAATTTGTGGCAAACCAACGTCCATGACTTCCGGCATTGATATCAATAATATCAATATCGGTAATTGTATCGAAATAACTATCGCGTGCTAATGCTGCATAAGCATTAACAACACCAGGATCAAAACCTGCTCCTAAAATAGCAGTGATACCAGCTTTTTCGCATTCCTGACGTCTGGGCCATTCATAATTGCCATACCAAGGGGGTGTTTCACAAATTTTCAAAGGGTCTTCATGAATCGCTGTATCGATATAAGCGCATTTGGTTTCAATACAAGCTGAAAGAACAGACATATTAAGAAAAGAGGAACCAACATTGATAACGATTTCGCATTTTGTCTTTTGAATAAGTTTGATAATTTTTTCAACATCCATTGCATTGAGTGCATGACTTTTGATAATGCCTTCCACCTTTGTAGCTTTTTTTTCTTGAATGGAAGCAATGATTGCGTCACATTTTTTTTGTGTTCGTGAAGCGATATGAATTTCACCAAGAAGATCATTGTTTTGGGCACATTTATGAGCAACAACTTGTGCAACACCGCCAGCACCAATAATGAGAACGTTTTTTTTCATTTTGGATTCATCTCCTTTTAATACTGCTGCATGATGATTTTTATTTGTTATGTTTGTTATGAAAGGCTGTTTTTGTAATCATTATAGCTAAATTGACGTTGAAGTTTTAAAGTCCCATTACATTCTTTAATGACAATGGCAGGCATTGCAACGCCATTAAACCAATTTTTTTTAACCATTGTGTATCCTGCAGCATCTTGAAAGGATAATTTGTCACCTATTTTCAGGGGTTCAGGAAATTGAAATGTTCCAAAAATATCTCCAGCAAGACAGGATTTACCGCAAACCATAATCTCATAAGGACCGTGATTTGGCTCTAATTTAGCATTTTCACGATAGATTAAAAGATCAAGCATATGTGATTCAACTGAGCTATCAACAATAGCAAGATTTTTTTTATTATATAATGTGTCAAGAACGCTAACTTCTAATGTAGTACTTTTGGTAATAGCGGCTTCTCCTGGTTCTAGAAAAACAGTTACGCCGTAGGTTTGAGAAAAACATTTTAAACGTTCTGCTAAATCTTCTAAAGGATAATTTTCAGCAGTAAAATGAATTCCTCCACCGAGACTAACCCAATCAACTTCGATGAAAAGTTCTTTAAATTTTTCTTCAATTTGGTTAAGCATTTGATTAAAAAGATTAAAATCACTGTTTTCGCAATTATTATGGATCATCAAACCGTTAATAAGGGGTAAGACTTCTTTAATAGCATTCTGATTAGTTTCTCCTAAACGGCTAAAAGGACGAGAAGGATTTGCAAGATCAAAATTTGATGCACTGATCCCTGGATTCAATCTTAAGCCTCGTTGAATAGTTTTTGTAGCGTTAGCAAAACGTTTCAGTTGTTGAATTGAATTAAAAATAATTTTATCTGCATAACCACAAGCTTCGTCAATTTCATTATCTGCCCATGCAACTGAATAGGCATGGGTTTCTTTACCAAATTTTTCTTTTCCTAAACGAAGTTCATAAAGGGATGATGATGTGGTACCATCCATATAATGGGACATAATATCAAAGAGACTCCATGTTGCAAAGCACTTTAAAGCGAGTAAAATTTTCACTCCTGATATTGCTCGTAAGTGGGTAATAGTCTTCATATTTTTTATGAGTTTAGGTTTATCAATAAGATAATAAGGAGTTCCAATCATTTGTTATCTGTTCTCTTTTGAAGGATCTTATTATTCATATTAACGTTTAGTACATATAGCAACAGAATGTCTCAAGAAAAAATGGTAGTGAGAAAATCTATTTTTGTTTTTCAGTAAAAAGACTTTCTGTAATTCGTTTCTATTAAGTTGTTTTGAGATGTGTTATGTCTATCATTAAAAGTTTATGTTACATTTTGTCCATTGTAACGATTGTCAGTATTTTCATTATAACACCCAATATTTCTAATATAGTGTACAATAATGGCACTGAGGCAAAAGCAGTTGATCAGCTTTCTGTTCAAGATAATCGAGCTCTTTTGATTGTTACTGGTCGTAAGGAATTGAATGGTTTTAAAGGTTATCGCCATTATCGACATGGTTATCGCAAATATAGTGATGGCTGGTGGTATCCTGAAAAAGCATTTGTTGTATATACATATTCAGATGTAAAAGATACGCCCCTAAATGCTATATCAACCCAAAAATACAACCCTACTGTTTTTTCCTCTTTAGAGAAAAAAGAATTGTGGAGCGTAAAGGGCCATATTGATTATTGTAAGGCTCGTTATCTTTCTTATAATCAAAATGATAATAGTTATCAACCTTTTCATGGACCTCGCAAGCAATGCTTTTCTAGCTTTTTCAAGGAGTAAAGAATATAAAAGGTAAAAAGCTTTAATTTGTATTCACGAAATATTGTTGATGATTTTTTGTTTATGACAGCACAAGTAACTTCTCTCCTACTGTCACAAACAGCAGTTCATCAAGAACAATTAGAAGATTTTTTAAAAAAAATCACTTTCTCTTTTATTCCATAAGAAAAAAAAGAAATCATAAAATTCAAACGAATATAGAACTAATTAGCAAGAGCTTATTTCTTTTCTTCTACTTTACAGAAAATAGGTTTCTTTTCTTCTGGATCATTAATAAGATCAACGAATGTAACTTCGTTTTTAGATACCCACCAAATATACTGTGCTCCTGCATATTTTGATCCTGAAGCAGCAATAACATTTGCAGCGACAATGTGTTCGCCTTTCCATTTGAAATCAACTAACGAAATATTCCCAGCATTGAGATAGGTTGCTTCGATTTTTTCTTTAATCGCTCCAGTATCACATTGATAAACAACGTTTTCTATCATAGGTTCTGGCACATCTGGTACATCGATGACTAGTGAGCCAGCAAAAGCAGTGATCGGGTTGAAGAGTAATAAACTTAAGTAGAATTTTTTCATGATGATTCATCCAAAATAGAAATTGTAATTTATGTGATGGTGTCTACGGCAGGATTCGAACCTACGACCCCAGGATTCATACCACTTCGATTTTCACCGCCAGCTTTGTTAGAAAAACCGTTTGTGGTCTGGACTGTCTCTTCACCTTAAAGCTTGTTCTTCTTAGGTGCTGCCCGTTCAGTCTCTACACCTTTCTCTTTATTTAATAAAGAGACTTGGCTCGGGATTGACATACAAATTCCTGTGAAGTTTTCCCCGAATTTGAGCAGATTCACTTTTAGGATTTCTCCTGAAAGTGCCCAATTCTTTAGGAATCCTGTGCTCTATCCCACTGAGCTACGCAGACCCAATCACATTTAATTTTATAACGAAAGCGCCAATATTAATCAATCATTATAAACATTTATTAAAGCGTTTTCATTAATTTTTTGTGTCAGAGAATTTAAAACGGTATTTGGTGCAACATTTTGTACTACTTTTTGCTGTGATTGTTAGTCGTTAAATTTGCTTTTGCATAGATAGGGTAATTTTATTGTATGAATTATTGCATAATTTCTGGGTTTTTTTTCTGAAGAAATGGTCGAGTAGGACGCTTTAAAACACGTTCAATGAGAATATCGAAATCTGCTTTAAGCCATATTGATATCCTATTTTGACGAATGGTTTTCTGGATATTTTGCTTTATATAAGCTTCTCCACCTTTTCCTAAAATGAGAGAGTTTTTTTTGAGGATCTTTAAAATGATGCGTTATTTAAAAGATCGAAACTCTGTTTCTCCATAAATTTCAAAAAATTCGGAATTTGTCATTATGTGCTGCTTTTTCAATTTCTTGATTAGAATCATAAAAAGGTAAATTAAGCATGGTGGTGACATATTTTCCAATGACTGATTTATCATACTACTTATGGGACCGACAAAAATGATTACTCATTGATTAAGACACGATAAGGGTTGATTTTTTATTTGTGTCATGGGGATATTTGTAGAATGATTATTTTTCATGATTTTATTTCGATATTTATCTTTCTTAAAGTCAAGACCTGTTAATCTTTATCAAGTATGATAGGAAACTAAGATTTTTTTTGGAATAGTTTGTTTATGCCAACATTAACGCGATTTTTAATAATATTTTTCATTTTAATTGCTGCTCTTTTTAGCATTATGATTGCCCTTATAGTTTATGTTGAACCAGTGACAGTGGATATGCGTATTCATGTGCCTTTAGATTTATTAAATTCATCTTCGAAAGAAAATGAATGAAAAATGATGCTGTCATAGATCATTTTCTTGAAATGATGAGTGTAGAGCGAGGGGCTTCTGTTCGTACACTTTTAGCTTATCAACATGATTTAAAATGGGCGCAAAATAAATTATCTTTACGCTCTCTTTCATTTTTTTCAGCACAAAGAGAAGATTTGATCAATCTTTTATCTTTTATGCAGACTGCTGGCTGTGCTGCAACTTCACAAGCACGCCGTTTATCAACTTTACGTCAATTTTTCCAATTCCTTTATGCTGAAGGATTAAGAGGGGATGATCCTTCTAGTGATATTGATTCACCTCGTCAAGTACGTCCTTTACCAAAAATTATTAGTGAAAATACGGTGACAAAATTACTTGATTTTGCACAGTTGGAGACAAGTCAAAAAGAGTATGGATCCCAGGATTATTTCCGTGCTTTGCGTCTTCAGGTCTTACTTGAAATGCTTTATGCAACAGGATTACGTATTAGTGAACTCGTAAGTCTTCCGGTTCAGGCTGTACGGGGGAAAGAACAATTTATTTTGGTTCGCGGTAAGGGTGAAAAAGAGCGAGTAGTACTTTTATCAAAGAAGGCACGCCAAATTTTGTCGCAGTGGTTAATTCTGCGGGATCAAGGGAAAGATGCAACAAGTTTTTATCTTTTTCCTGCTCGTTCATCAACGGGATATATTGCGCGCCAATTTGTTGCCCGTGGATTAAAAGATCTCGCTAAAAGAGCAGGAATACGGAGTGAAATCTTCTCTCCTCATGTGTTGCGTCACGCTTTTGCAAGTCATCTGTTGCAAAATGGTGCTGATTTACGCGTGGTTCAAAATTTGTTAGGTCATTGCGACATTTCTACAACCCAAATTTATACACATGTATTAGAAGCTAGGCTTTATCGTTTGGTTAATGAGCATCATCCGCTTGTTGATCAGTGTAAGGTTAAATAAAGAGAAGATGATCTTTTGAAAAAGACTTTAATAAAATAAATTATAAGTGTATAAATTGTACAAAATAAGTTGGGTACAATGTATAATTATCTTGATTTTGAAAAACCAGTTGCTGATCTTGATCTGCAAATTCTTGAATTAAAAAAAATCGCTCAAGAAAAAGGGAGTCTTGATATGAGCGATGAAATTGCGCGTCTCGAAATGCGTTCTCAAACAGCTTTGCGAGATCTCTATAAAAAATTGTCACCATGGCAAAAAACACAAGTAGCTCGTCACCCTGATCGACCTCATTTTATGGATTATTCAGTGCAATTGTTGACTGATGTTACACCTTTGGCAGGTGATCGTAAATTCGCTGAAGATGCAGCTATTCAAGCTGGTTTTGCACGCTTTAAAGGTGAAGCAATCGCTTATATAGGTCAAGAAAAAGGTCATGATACCCAAACCCGTTTGCACTATAATTTTGGTTCTGCGCGGCCAGAAGGATATCGTAAAGCTGTGCGTATTATGGAAATGGCGGATCGTTTTCAATTACCATTACTGACTTTTGTTGATACGGCGGGTGCTTATCCTGGTGTGAGTGCTGAGGAACGTGGACAGGCAGAAGCAATTGCCCAATCAACGGCAGCAACTTTACGCTTACGGGTTCCTGTTGTTTCCGTTATTATTGGAGAAGGAGGTTCTGGGGGAGCGATAGCAATTGCTGCAGCCAATAAAGTTTATATGTTGGAGCATTCGATTTATTCGGTTATTTCCCCAGAGGGAGCAGCTTCTATTTTATGGCGCGATTCTGCTCGTGCAAAAGATGCGGCAACGAATATGCGCATTACTGCTCAAGATCTTTATAAGTTACATATTATTGATGGTATTATTCCTGAGCCTTTAGGAGGAGCGCATCGTGGAAAAGAGATTGTCATTGAGACAGCAGGTAATATTATTTCAGATGCTTTAAAGTCTATGGCTGATAAGGATGGTGAAACTATTAAACAGGAGCGGCGGGAGAAATATCTTCAAATCGGTCGTTCTTTGAATTAGTATATTTGCTATCGGAGATTTTTTATTCAATGAAATTAAATAGATTTTTTTCAGTGGTATTTTTTATTCTAATTGGAATATTAATGGCATGTCAGGAGAGATTACCTACTTCTTTCAAAGGTAAAGTTCAACAGCCATTACCTCGAGAAATCCTCAATAAAATGGCTATGCATGATATTGATCAGTATGCACCAATTATGATGCGATTTTTTAAAGAAGAAAATATTGCTGAAATTTGGAAGCAAAATCGTTCAGGAGTATTCTTTCTTGTTATGAGTTATAACATTTGTAAATGGTCTGGTCAGCTTGGTCCTAAATATCGAGAAGGTGATTTTCAAGCTCCAGAAGGTTTTTATACCATTCAGGCAAATCAAATGAATCCTTATTCGAAATATTATCTTTCTTTTAATATAGGTTTTCCTAATCTTTATGATCGGATTCATGGCCGTACAGGGAGCTATATTATGGTTCATGGAGCTTGTTCTTCTGTAGGCTGTTATTCAATGAATGATAGCAATATGGCACAAATCTACGCTTTCGCGCGGGATGCTTTTAGAGGTGGGCAAAAGGAATTTCAATTACATGCTTTTCCTTTTCGCATGACTAATGCTAATATGCGACGTCATCACGCAAGTCCTCATTATGAATTCTGGAAGATGCTCAAGGAAGGCTATGATTTTTTTGAAATAAAACGTAAACCTCCCAAAATTAATGTTTATAATAAACGTTACGTTTTTGATCATTTTACTGATGAAGCTTCAGTTGCTAGAGCCTTATGACAGTGAATTGTATCATAAAATATACGATTTTTGTATGTTACAAGACCTGCTAATTCTTTCATAGTAATATATTAACCTTAATAATAGTGGAGTATGAGTATATTGGAGAATAAATGATGTGCAAATGTTTGATTTATTAATAGACAAAGGAGATTAAAATTTTACTCCTGGAATAATTAAAGGGTTATTTAACATAGCAGCTTTGTCTGGAGTATCTATTGCTGGGTTATTTAAACAAGCATCAAACAATTTTTGTATTGCTTCTTTTTCAACGCCATTAGTAATAATGACAAAACGAGTTTTTGTGATTTCTTCTGGCCATGTCGGAAGCCTTATTGGTGGATGAAAAAATGTTTGTACACCATGAAGAACAAGTGGACTATGTGGATTATCGTGCAATGCGATAAGTGCTTTTACACGGAGTAATTTTTCACCATAAAGATCTTTTAGGAGATCTAGGAAAGCTTCTAACGTAGTGGAGTGAATCGGTTCATTATAGTCTAATGAAAAGGCGCGAAAGTTTTGGTAATGAGAATGATTATGTGGAACAGTGGGGAGCCATTTTTTTATCTCTATATTATCTCCTTTTTCATTCAAAATTATTTTGTTTATTAATTCATGTGGTTTACATTGATCAGAATGGGAGTTGATAATTTGCGCTGTAGGATTAAGAGCTTTGAGTTTGTTGGTGAGCAAATCGAGAGGAATTTTATGATCAATAAGATCGGTTTTTGTAAGAATAATTTTATCAGCTAAAGTCAGTTGTTTTTGTATTTCAGGAGAATGTTCGAGGATGGAAAAAGAGTTTAATGCATCAAATGTTGCAATAACAGCATCAATAGCTAATACTTGAATTAAAAAAGGATGACTTAGAATGGCTTGTAAAATAGGGGCAGGATCAGCTAAACCTGTTGTTTCAATTATAATGCGATTCAATTTTTGGGGATATTGTGTTTGGGTGTGATCAATCAAATCAACTAATGTGTCGATTAAATCACTGCGCAAATTGCAGCACAGACAGCCGTTTGTTAATTCAATAATTCCTTCGGTTGCTTTTTCAACAAAGAGATGGTCGATACTTACTTCACCGAATTCATTAATGATAACAGCACTGTTGGCTAAAAGAGGGTCTCGTAGCAAATAGTTGAGAACAGTTGTTTTACCAGAACCTAAAAAACCGGTAATGAGAGTAACGGGAATACGTGTTGTCTGCATTTGAAATATTAAATGTGATTGACTGCTTTTATCATAGAGTGATAGGGAGGTCGTTTATGTGGAATGGGAATTTCTCGTATTATTTTTCCATTGATTTTTAATGCTTTTGGTGCGTTAATGAGTTTTACTTGCAAAGGAAGAATAGAAGAAGGTAAAGGGGTAATTAAAGGAGACGTGAGAATGATATTTCCTTCTTCATCATAAGAATCTAAGCGCATTTTTAGAGCTTCAGGTGTGCATATTTGTTGTCTCATATCGGTTGTTTGTGATATTTTTGTACCATAAGGTTCTAATGTTGCTAATGTTGATTGGGGAGATCCTTTGTCTGAAAATCCTGCATCAAGCAGTTGTGCTGCTTTTTCTTCTCTTTTATTGACACTGTCCGATCCTAAAATAACAGCTATAATTGTTCGCTTATTTCTTGTTGCTGAAGCAACAAGATTGAAGCCAGAAGCACAAATAAATCCTGTTTTCATACCATCTATGCCATCAAAACGACCAATAAGATTGTTTGAATTCAATTGGATTTTTTGTCCATTGCCAAAATCAATGGCTGCAATAGAAAAATAATGAGCATATTGAGGAAATTCCCGACGAATTTGAACCGCTAAAAGAGCAATGTCTCGGGCTGTGGAGTAATTATTTGGATCTGGTAACCCACTTGTATTTGTAAAATTAGTTCCAAACATGCCTAGACGTTGAGCTTCGGCATTCATTTGTTGTACAAAAGCTTCTTGTGAACCAGAAATAGCTTCACTTATAGCAATAGCTAGATCATTTGTGGATTTAACCAGAGTAATTTTTAAGGCTGTATCAAGTGTGAGAATAGAGCCAGCTTTATAGCCTGAATTGATGGCAGGTGCTTGCGCTGCATTTTTGCTGATGGTGATGTGCTTGTAGGGTGAAATTTTTCCTGTGCTCATGGCTCGAAAAATGACATAAGCCGTCATTAATTTTGTTAAAGAAGCAGGATACCAACGTTCAAAAGCTTGATTATGCTTTAATATTCTTCCGGTTGTAGCATCAACAGAAATAAAAGGGTGGGCGAGAGTTAGAGAGCTTGTTATACTCAGAGTGAAAGAGAGAAAAAGTTTGTGAAAGAATTGATTCATAAAGTAAATTCCCCCATTATTTCTAGATTTAAATTATCCGATATTATTTAGTTTTATTGTAAAAATTTTTGTGTATACATAAGGAGGATGAATATTTAATCACGCACAGGCTCTTTCCAATTATGACCAAGTATTTGAAGTCTTTGAACAGCAGAGGGTGGCATAGGAGGAGGATTGCGATCTTGAGCAGCTAATAGAAGTAATTCATCACAAGCTTTTTCTGTTTTTTGAATGAGTTGATCTAGGAAATCACGTTTATTTAAACCTGCTTTAATAGGAGGGAGAATACGGACGCGGATTGTTCCTGGATAGCGACGAAAATTATTACGTGGCCAATATAAACCAGCATTGTGGGCAATAGGTACAACTTGAAGTTTAAGTTCATTGTAAAGAGCAGTAATTCCTGGTTTATAATCTGGATCTTGGCCAGGTTGTCTGCGTGTTCCTTCAGGAAAAATGAGAATTTCACGGCCTTGTTTTACTTTTTGTTTTGCATTGTGTAAAATGGTTTTGAGAGCTTTAATAGGACTTGTCCGATTAATCGGAATAATTTGTGTTTTTGCCATATACCAACCAAAAAGGGGAATCCACATTAATTCACGCTTAATAATGAGAACAGGATCATCAAAATAAGGAACGAGGCTAAAGGTTTCCCATGCGGATTGATGTTTTGGAGCAACAATATAAGATCCAGTCGGGAGATTTTCTATACCTTCAATTTCATAGTCTGTTCCAGTAATGTGTTTGTGCAAAAACAGTGTAATACGTGCCCATATTTTAGGTACAATCCACGCCTTTTTACGCGGCATTAAAAAATAAAAGGGCGCGTAAATAACCATTTGTACAAAGGTTGCTGTGTAAAAAACGACTGTAAAAAGAAGAGAGCGAAAGATAAGCACCATATTTCTCATTTCATGTCTATCAAAAAGTTCTATTTATAATACAATTTATATGAGAAAACACCTTTAATTGAAATTTTTTCGAAAACTTCTTTTAAAAATATTTAAAAATTTAGGGAAAAAAGCATATGAGATCACAGATTGGTAAAGATAAGTTTTTTATTCCACGAATTTTATCTATTGCTGGTACTGATCCTTCTGGGGGTGCTGGAATGCAAGCTGATTTAAAGGTTTTTTCAGCAATGAAAGCTTATGGTATGAGTGTAGTTACAGCTGTTGTAGCTCAAAATACACAGGGTGTGCAGGCTTTTCAAGCGTTGGATGCATCTTTTGTTGCTGATCAAATTGATTCGGTTTTCGAAGATATTCATGTTGATGCCGTTAAAATTGGGATGGTAGCAAATGCTCAAATTGCGCAGGTCATTGCAGAGCGTTTAGCTTATTATAAAGCCCCTTTTATTGTTTTTGATCCGGTTATGGTAGCAAAAAGTGGTGATGTTCTTTTGAAACCTGATGCGGTTGAAGTTATTCGTAATGTTCTTATTCCTATGTCGACATTGATTACACCAAATTTACCTGAGGCAGCCATGTTATTGAGACGTGAAGTGAAATGGTCATTAGATACTATGTATCAATGCAGTGCGCAGCTTTTGGCATTGGGTTGTGGTGCTATTTTATTGAAGGGTGGGCAGCTGAATGTTCTTGCTTGTAAGACTGGAAATCATTACGATCTCTCTAGCCCAGATCTTTATTGTGATTCTAAAGGTGCTATAATGCTTGACGCTTCCCGTTTTATCACAACTAATGATCATGGTACTGGTTGTACTATTTCAGCCGCGATTGCAGCACTTTTGCCTAAATTGTCTTTAGTTGATGCAGTCAAAAAAGCTAAAAATTATTTGAATAATGCTTTATCTGCTTCAAATGTTTTACAAGTAGGAAAAGGACGAGGTCCGCTTCATCATTTTTGTGAATTGTGGGATCATAAATGAAAAGGATTCTTAAAAAAAGCTTTATATTTTTAAGAATTAGTTCACATTTTAGAATAAATCCACGCTAATTAATGGAGCGGGCGATGGGATTCGAACCCACGACCCCAACCTTGGCAAGGTTGTGCTCTACCCCTGAGCTACACCCGCTTGAGAATTTGAAATATTTTTTCTTAAACATTATCTATGGCGTAGGCTTTTCTGAATTGCAACAAAAAAATAATATTTTGCATGATTTATTTTTTTGATGTTTAAAATGAGAATAAAGATTTGTTTTAAAAGTGCTTTTTAGGTCAATTATTCTCTATGATTATTTTACCATTAAAGGTTATGATCGTGTTGAAAAGTAAGATTATGTCTTATTGTAATCACTTTTTTGGGAATGAAAATTTGATAAAAGCAGAAGATCACATTAACAGTGCTCTTTATAGAAGATTATAAGTTTCTAGAAACGGTAATTTTTAAAAATAAAATTGTCTGGTGAAATTTTTATTTTGAAAAGTCTCTTCAGAATAATATGAATAATGCTGTTAATAATTCTTAATCAAGAATTTTGTTGTTGCTACTGCATGTGGATAAATGGTTTAGTGTTTGATGCGTCTTCTTCAAGATTAGATTTAAAAACAGCTTATTTTATGATCTTTTGGCGAAGAATTATTAAAGAAAAAAAGAAATCGTTAGATAATTTAGATAATAATGAATTCTGTGCATTAGATTTTTGATTATAGAGAGCAGATTACGATGTTGCATAGTGGAAAATAATCTGAAACTGAGACATTGTCAAACAGAGTGTAAAAGTTTAGATGTGGATAGTTCAATTGAACTATTTCAGAGGTTTTTTAGTGAAGCTTTTGATGATAGACTTTTAATGGATTAATGTTTTGGCTCAGAAGAAAGCACATGAAGTTGATCAGTTTTTAGAATATTTTTCGCGTTCTTTTCCCATTGTTTTGATTTATGGACCAGATCGCGGTCTTGTTTGTGAACGTGCTCGGCGTTTTGCTAAGCTCACCCAAGTGGCGATAGAAAATCCTTTTTCAACTGTTCGTTTGGATGCTACTGAAATTGATAAAGACCCTGCACGATTAGGAAATGAAGCGCGTACTGTGTCACTCTTTGGTGGTGATCGTTTAATATGGGTATCGAATGGTGCTAACCACAAAGGCTTTCTTAAAGCACTTAAATTTTTAATAACAGAACCACCAACAACAAGTTTTATTTTAATTGAGGCAGGAGATTTAAAAAAAGGAGTAGGATTACGCAATATTATTGAAACGGCACCAACAGCAATTGCTTTGCCTTGTTATGCAGATGACATTCATTCTCTTAATGTATTGATTGATGAGGTTTTAGAGGAGTTCAATATAACTGTTTCTTTGGAAGCGCGTCAATTTTTGCACCAAAATATAGGTGAAGATCGTCTTGCATCACGTAGTGAATTGGAAAAGATTTGTCTTTATGCTTTAAAAAAGACTCATGTTACTCTTGAGGATGTAAAAGCTGTTGTTAGCAATGTGAGTGCTTTTTCTCAAGATGAAGTAATTGATGCTATTTTACTGGGAGATTTAGTAGGTTTTGAGATTTATTTTAGTCGTTATGTAGCTATGAACAGCACATTTTTCTTTATTTTGAATGTAGCTCAAAGACATTTTCAACAGTTACAGCTTTTACGTTATCAAGTGGAAATTGAAGGTAAAAATTCTTTTGCAGCAGTTGCTCAAACACGACCACCAATTTTTTTTCAAAGAAAAAAAACAGTTGAACAAGCTTTAAAATATTGGAGTTTGGAGCAGATTTTATATGCGATGGAAAAAATACAATCCACTATCTTAGAGAGTCGTAAAAACCCACTTTTGAATAAAACAATCATTCACAAAGCTCTGTTAGAACTGGCAGTTATTGCAAAACACCAAAAGGATTCACGAGATATCTAATTATATCCAGACCGGTTTTTGTGGTATTTTTATGAATATGCGCAGCAGAAATTTTCTTTTCTCAATTATTGTATATAATGCAATGTCATAGCTTGTTGTGTTTCATCATAAATAGATTATTGGGCAAGTTCTTTAGAAGAATGTGCGTGATGCTGATCATATATTTTAGGGTTAGGGATAAACATCATATACTTCTTGATAACGTTAATTAACTGATGCTATCTTAAGATTAAGAATTATTACTTTTTTAGTAATACGACATAACAAGTCATTAGCTGCTATTTGCTTGTCTATAACAAGAAGTAATGATAAAGTTGGTTCTGCTGATATCAGGAAAATAATTGCATAAATCACTTTAATATATTACAGAAATTCTTGGTTGGTAACATCTGATTAAAAGTATTTATATAATTATCTGCTCATATCAGATTTGTCCTAGTTCCTCAGAAATAGACGCTTTCTATTATTATCAAATCTTCTATTTAACTAGTTAGATCGATTTTATCAGAATTTTAATAGAGGAACTTAGAAACTTCTATCATGATCAAACTGAAACTTTTCATGGTATTTAAAATTTAAAAACATATCTAAAAGCTCAACCATTTCTTACCATTCTCATGAGATTTGATTATCCACTAACTTGAATAGCTACTTTTGTTCAGTTTTGTATAGAGACCTTCCTCTTAGCTTAAAAATATTTGCCCACAATTCTTTTTACATTTGGTTATAGTAACATATATGTAAACAAACATAGGATACACTCATACAGTATGTGCTCATAACTGCTTCTAAGCAGTCATTAAGTAAACTAAGATGCTGTAAAAGTGTATCCTACTAAGTACAAAATGTTATGTTTTAGTACTTATTACTTTATGCTGTTTCATAAAGTCTTTTTGTAAAATATAATAACCAACCTTAATTATTTTTGCTTTTGTAATTTAGCCTCTATAATCTCTAGTAAGTTTTTCTTATTAAGAAAACTTTTTTCAAAAAATGTAATTTCCCATAAACTTACAAATTAGCACAAATAATTAACTTTATTTTCGATATGCGTAATCCTCAATTTTAAATCTGCATAGCTTTGCCATTATTAACATTTTTATAGTTAGTTTCATTATTAATATCATCATAAATCACATTATTCTCATTAAGAGTTTGATTTCCATTCTCGTTAATATTAAATTTATCCTCGTTGATATTAAATGCGTCGCCAAAAACTGCATCTCTCTTAAAAATGTGTATATCCTTAACCTCAGCGTTGCCGAAAACACGGGCTTCACCGAAAATTGAAGCGTTGCCAAAAACTTGAGCGTCACCGAAAACTTTGGCATTTTCGTAAACCTTCGCAGAACCATAAATTTTGGCATTTTCATTAACTATAGCATTTTCATAAACTTTAGCATCCTCATAAATTTCAGTATTTCCGAAAATCTGAGCATTTCCAAAAATTCTAGAATCGCCATAAACTTTAGCAAAATCCGAAATTTCGGTATCACCGTAAACCTTAGCATTGCCCAAAGCTTGAACATTATCACGAATTTTAGCATTTTCGAAAATGAGAGCATTTTCGAAAACCCTAGCATTTCCACTAACCGTAGCCATGTCATAAATTTTTGCAGACTGATAAATCTGAGCTTTTTCAAAAATTACAGTTTTTCCAAAAACTTCAGCATTGTCAAAAATTTTAGCATCTTCTAAAATTTGAGCCTCTTCATAAACTCTGGCTTCACCTGAAATTATACTGTTACCACAAATTTGGGCATTTCCCCAAATTTCGACTTTGTCTTTAATCTGAGCATTATTAAAAATTTTAGCATTTTCATAAATTTTAGTGTTTCCCAAAACCTGAGCATTGTCAAAAACCTGAGCTGCACCAGAAACTATGGCGTTTTCAGCAATTTTAGCATTGCCAGAAATCTTAGATTTACCAAAAATTTCCGCATTGCCCAAAACTGTTGCATTTTTTTTAATCTTACCACCCCAAATCTTGGCATCTTGGTAAATATGAGCATTACCACAAACTACGCTCGCTCCAGCAACACTAGCATTGTCATAAATTCTAGCAGTATCATAAACCTTACTATGACCATAAACTTTACTTTTCCCACTAATCTGAGCACTGCCATAAATTTTAGCATTACCATAAACTATGGCACTATGCATGACATAACAATTTCCATAAAGTTGGGCATTTCCATAAATCTTGTTTAGCCCTTTAACTTGAGCATTTCCATAAATTTTAGCATCATTATAAACTTTTGAACTTCCATCAATTTCGGCATTTCCATAAATCATGGCTTTCCCGTGAATTTGAGATGTTCCATAAATCTCAGCTTTACCATAAATTTTGGCTTTTTCATAAACCGTTACCGTTCCACCAACTTTCGCTTTTCCATAAACCTTCGCTTTTCCGTAAACCTTGGCATCATCCTTAATTTTGGCATCTTCATAAACTTTAGCTTCTCCAGTAACCGAAGCACGTGGATAGACCCAACAGTTACCTTCGTGTGACAAATTCCTTTCATTTTGAATAGTACCACCTATATCACCTTCGTGTACATCTGAGAAGGATTTAGCGGCTACAATACGATACATTCCACTCTCTAAAGCTATAAGGGTATATTTTTTTTCTTTTTGATTGTTGTGGTTTTGATTGTTTAATTTTTTCTTTGGTTGGTTTGTTGATTGTAAGGGCATGTAGTAATTCTCTGTTTCGTAGTTTTAATAAGATTTTTAGAAAATTGATACTCCCCCCCCAACATCTACTTATACTATTTAAGAAAGCTTATCGTAGTTGTAATATGCTTATCATTAATATCGAAAAATAACCTCTATAGTCTCCTAATAATTTCACCTCATTAAAGTAATTTTTATAAATCAAAGTGTTTATTTTATAATGCATTAAAAACCAGAATATTATTTTACACATCTCACTATACAAAATAATAATACAAAACAGCCTAATTATTAATAAATTAGTTTAAATTGCAAGTCTTTTGAAGAATAGTATGTTAATTTTATATTATAATTGGCATAAAAGACACATGATATTAATAACGCCTAATCAAGGAAATGCATTTATGTTTTTCTTTTGTAATAAATTACAAACTTAATTTTTATAAATATTTCAGCTAAATATTTGTTATAATATTTAAAATATAAAATCTAATCGTTTTTTTAAGAAAAATGAAGCAATGAAAATTAATAAGATTAGATTTTTATTATTTTTATTCGAAAGTTTAAACTGGAAATTAAAGAAAAATATATTTCATCAGTTACTAATTTGTTTAATTTTTAATTTTGAAATATTATAAACGATTTTTATTATTGCTAAACTAGCAATTAGTAACTCGTTGAAATAATTCTAATGTATAAGTTATGTTGCCAATTTGTTTCAAAGGTATAATTAATGTCATTAAAAATTTCGCTTGCTTTACTAGTTTAAAATTTGTCTTTTCATTACTCATTTAAAAGCAGATCTACTATCTACAATACATTTATAAGATTCAAGAGAGTATTTTTTATTGTGATATTACTTAATTATAAAGAACAAAAGATTTTGGTTTGTGAGGATAGTTATGTAAAAATTTTCATAAATCTACAATCTCTAAAAAGTACGTAATAGACGTAATTTATGAAATTATCTCTCCGATATGAGTACAGTGGCAGTTTGTTATTATTTTTTAATATTAAGAAAGAATTTTAGTCAATAATTTGTTACGTTATGCTAAAGTCGAATGATGATTGGTAGGTCTGTAAGAAATAATTGCTTAAAATTGATGTCATTAGAAAGCACACAGCACCTTTAGCTTGCTTTATAAAGTATCATAAATCTTATAGACTTTATAAGCAAAGTCTTTCGATTCTTAGCTCAGCCAATTTTAGGCGAAATTCTTTTCATCTTTGTATATTCATGATACGTACTATATTTAGAGAATCTTAATAAGATAAAATTTAGCCTAAAATGCATCTGTTGGGAATAGAAACGAGTTGTGATGAAACCGCTGTCGCTGTTGTTGAACGCGACAATGAAGGAAAAAGCCGTATTCTTTCCAATATTATTTGGAGTCAAATTGATCACCACGCACCTTATGGTGGTGTTGTTCCTGAAATTGCTGCACGTGCTCATGTTGAAATTCTTGATGGTTTAATTCTCCAAGCGCTTAAAGAGGCCAAGATAAAACTCAAAGATATTGATGCTATTGCAGCAACAAGTGGTCCTGGTTTGATAGGAGGACTTTTAGTTGGACTTATGAGTGCAAAAGCGTTAGCCTTTGCTACCGAAAAGCCTTTTATTGGAGTCAATCACCTAGAAGGACATGCTTTAACAGCTGTTTTAACGCATAATGTTAGTTTTCCTTATTTATTGCTCTTGGTTTCAGGTGGTCACACGCAAACAATCCTTGTCCATGAGGTGGGTCATTACCAGCGTTTAGGCACCACGATTGATGATGCTTTAGGAGAGGCTTTTGATAAAACCGCAAAACTCTTAGGTCTTCCTTATCCTGGCGGTCCAGCAATTGAGCAGGCTGCCTTATTAGGGGATAAAAATCGCATTTCTCTTCCACGGCCTTTAAAAGGCGATAAAAGGCTGGATTTTTCTTTCTCTGGCCTTAAAACTGCTGTTCGGCAAATCGCAACAGCTATGGCACCTTTGACAGAAAATGATGTTTCTGACATTGCTGCAAGTTTTCAAGAAGCTGTGATCGATATATTGCAGGATCGGGTTAGTTTGTCGTTGCAACAATTTATTCACCGTTATCCTTTTTCTCATCGTGAGCGATATACTCTTCCTGCTTTAGTTGTGGCTGGAGGAGTTGCTGCTAATCAGGCTATTCGTTCTAGTTTAAAGAAACTCGCTCATCAACACGGCTTTGAATTTGTTGCTCCACCTCTTTCTTTGTGTACAGATAATGCTGCAATGATTGCTTTTGCTGGTGCTGAGCATTTAGTACGGGGACAGGTAAGTTCTCTTGATATCGCACCTCGCTCACGCTGGCCATTAGATGAAAAAGCTTCCCCTTTAATCGGAACAGGACGTCGTGGAACAAAAGTATAAATCTGGAAACTCATAAGATCTAAGCAAAAGGAGACTTCATGGCTTATTGGCTCTTTAAATCTGAACCACATAAATGGTCATGGGATATGCAAAAACAAAGGGGAGTTGATGGTGAACAATGGGATGGTGTGCGTAATTATCAAGCACGCAACAATATGCGCGCTATGAAATATGGTGATAAAGGTTTTTTTTATCATTCAAATCAAGGATTAGAAATAGTTGGCATTGTGGAAGTATGCGCTGAAGCTCATCCTGATTCTACGAGTCTCGATTCACGCTGGGAATGTGTAGATATTCGTGCTATCTGTGATATACCAAATCCTGTTTCATTAAAACAAATCAAAGCTAATCCAAAATTAAAAAATATGTTACTGGTCAGAGCTACGCGCTTATCAGTACAATCGGTTACAGAAGATGAATGGAAAGAAATATGCTTTATGGGAAGATTGAAACTCATAGATCTTTAACCTAAAATAATAATTTTAGTACGTTGGTTAATATAGGGTAAAATACGTCGCATATCACGATATGAAAGTGCAATGCATCCCTCTGTTGGCATATAATTATCTCGTGCTAAATGCATAAAAATAGCACTTCCTTTTGCCATCTTTCGTTCTGTAATATTCCAATCCAGAATAAGACCTATATCATAAAGACCATCTTCACGTTGCATTTTTTCAGCACTTTTACGATAAGGAAGACTTACAAAACGATTATAATTAGCGTCTCCACTTGCATCACACCAACCATCGCGTGCGTGAATGTGGCGGATCGCTAGAGTTGAACGTGGGAAATAACGGTAAAAATTACTGCGAAAGCCCCCTAAACAGCGCATATTTGCTAAAGGAGTAGCTCCATCACCTTCACGCTTAAAAGCAGAAATACCAGTCCGGCCTAAAGCACAAAAAAGACGATGCTGACCAATACAAAGAATACCTCGTGTCTGCATGCCTGGTTGTCGGCGAATGACAATAG
The DNA here is from genome assembly GCF_002022665.1 of Bartonella sp. JB63. NCBI lineage: Bacteria > Pseudomonadati > Pseudomonadota > Alphaproteobacteria > Hyphomicrobiales > Bartonellaceae > Bartonella > Bartonella sp. JB63. The sequence goes on along the minus strand of NZ_CP019788.1, from coordinate 1,312,045 downwards.
AAAAAACAAAAGGTTGTTTTTTATGTATTTTCTTTTTTAATGACACTTGCATCTACTCTTATTTTTATGAAATTATTTTCCATTCAGTTGGAATGTAAATATACCTTATAGGAAAAAAATGAACGACCATACCCTTTTAATTGTTGAGGATGATAATGATCTTCGTTCTATTCTTGTAGAACAATTGCAAATTCATAAAGAATTTACAGTGTTTCAAGCAAAAACTGCTGAAATAGGAATCTCAATAGCTCAAAAAAAAAATGTTGATCTAGCTATTTTTGGTATCGAACTTCCTGATCTTAAAGGTCGTGAAGCTGTCAAAAAATTACGCTCCCAAGGATTTCGTGCTCCCATTATTATGATTGCTGATTGTGATACAGATTGCGATACTATTTTAGGCCTTAAGATGGGTGCTAATGATTATGTAACAAAACCCTTTCGTTTTTCAGCACTTTTAGCTCGCATTCGCGCCCAACTACGCCAATATGAACACAATGAAGATGCGATTTTTTATATTGGCCCTTACACTTTTAAACCCAGGGAAAAACTTCTCATTGATAAGGAGAAGAATGAAATTCGCCTCACAGAAAAAGAAGCAGCAATTCTTAAATATCTTTATAAGACCAGAAATCAAAATGTAAATCGTGAAACGTTATTGGAACACGTTTGGGGCTATAATGCGAATATCATCACTCATACATTAGAAACCCATATTTATCGTTTGCGCAAAAAAATTGAAAAAGATCCTTCTAATGCAGAAATTCTTATTACCGATCATAATAGATATCGTTTGAACATTTAATTGTGTTGCGCACTTATTGTTTTAAGTAAAATCTGGGCCACGTAAATTTTTCTGCAAAAAATCGAATCAGAATAGTATATCTCTTTTGCAAGTTTGTGGTGTTAAAGTAGGAATAAAAACGCGTCGCGATTGGCGACACTGCACTAATAAATCTTGATAGACACGTTTTTGTGCTGAACACATTAAAAGTCCACCAAAATAAGGAAAGATATGGCTGGCCAATGACTCATAAAAAAACGAAAATAATCGCGATACATAGCTTGAAGAAGGTATATAATGTAAAACTTCTTGTATTGATTCAATAATAAAATTAGTTTCTTGAAATAAACGAACTACTTGTTGTCGGCTATAAGGTTCCCCATAGCCAAAAGGTGTATGATCATTACGTGCCCATAATCCACAGCGATTGGGAACAATAATAATGAGCCGACCATTAGGAATCAGAATACGCCATATTTCATTTAGTGTTTCTCGTGAATTTTCTGTGTATTCAAGAGCATGTACCAATAAAACACGATCAACCGAAGCATCAGGAAGAGGTAAATCTTTTTCAAAAACAAGTGCTGTAGCAACTTTATCAGAACAAGGCCAAGGTGACGCTCCTTGACTAGCAGGCATAAAAGCATAACATTGTTTTGAACGTTGACGTAATACAGAAAGATAAGGAAGCGCATAACCAAGACCCATAACCCGTTTATCAATAAGATTAGGCCAAAAAGCATTTAATTGATCACAAAGGGTCATTTTTACGCGCATACCGAGCGTGGAAGTGTAAAAATCTTTTAATGTAATTATATCCAATTTAAAATACCGTTTAGAAACAAATTTCAAGTATTGCAAATTTTCACATACTTAGATTTATATGGCACTTTGCTTTTTTGTCTCAAGAAGAAAAATTTTAATCTTTAATTAAGATTAAAAGCATAGCAGTACAAATTATTTTATGGTCTCTTATATTACGAGTATTATAAACACTGAAATTTATTATCATTTTTATTTATAAAAATTCGCAATATGCTTTTTCCAAGGGGCGATAAAGAATTTCTTCTCAATTAAAATGAAGTAACCTTTCAAGATAATTCTTTTCTTCTTCTGAAATATGATCATTGTTAAGACGTTTGCGGATTTCATCCAAAATTTGCCGTGCGCGCATTTTATCATTTTCTTTTGGTTGAATCACATCTTCTTGTTTCTGATCAATTTCTGGGTAAAGTGGACGTCCTAAAGGATCTTTAGGATTATAAATAGAATTCTGATTATGTCCCGCTTTGTTAAGCATTTCACGCATCTTTTTTAACACATTTTGTGCACCTCGTCGTAAAGCTTCTAAAGCATCTGATTGGTTTTGTATTGAAAGCTCATGATCTTGCTTATCAAAAGCATCTCCTGCAGAATTCATTTTCTCTTCTGCTTCTTTCAATGCATCAATTTGTCCAAATCCTTTTGCTGTCAATTCTTTTTTTAAGATCGATAGTTCAGATTGCAACTCATTCTGGCGTTTTTTTAGGGATTCGCTCTGCACTTTTGGCACAGTGTTTCCATATTGTTGCTCTGTTTCTAAATTGTGTGTCTCATTGAGAATTTCCTGCTGGCGAAGCATTAAATCACCAAGTCGGTCCATCTTTTCTTTCATATGTGTCGTTTGGTTATTGTTTTGCTCATTTGTTTTATAACTTTTCCGTATTTGCAAATGATCAAGTGTTTGTTCAATTTCGGCTAAAAGCTGTTCAGCTGCAGAAGAAGAACCCATTTTAGCCATTTCCTCAATCGAATTCAGTTTTTTCTGTAATGTATCTATAGAAAGATTAACTTCTCTTGAATCTTTGTCTTCTGGTGTTTTTTCAGCTAAAGTATTGATATAATCATTTACAGTTTGTCGTAAATCTGCCATAAGCCGTTCAATTTCGGCAACTGAAGCACCATGCCGCAATGCATCACGGAGAACTGCTTGTACTTGTTTTAATCTCTGTTGAGCAGACTCAAACTGGTCATCTTCAATTCCTAAAGCAATATTCCATAAATAATCAACGACATCTCGCAATTGATCATCTGTTTTTGCCATAGAAAGCCTTGTCCATGCACTTTGTAAGAGAAGAAAATGCATCGTATCTTGAAGACCATTTTCTGGATGCAAAAGCAAAGCAGAAAGCATATCAAGCACATGATCGCGTGCAGATGCATTAAGAGCCAATAAACGACGTTGTTCACTGACTGCACGTGCGACAGGATTTGCAAAAATACGCTGTGGTAATGTCATGATAAAAGTCTTACTGCGTCCCTGTTGATTGGCACCATCTTTTGCTACCAAAGTGATTTTTACTTCCGAACCAGCCCATGGATGACTTGATAAATCTTGCACCATTCGCATTTTACCTTTTCCACTACGTGCTAAAAGAAGTTTTATTTCAGGTGCTTTATAAAGGAGAGAGTTATTTTTTTCTTGATCAAAAAAGGGTTCTATTTCAACAAAGGCATTTGTAACTCCATAATCATCATCCATTTCATACTGCAATTCTAATGATCCAGATAAAATTCGCCCTGGTTTTTCTGACCAGCGAATTGTCGGTAATTGATCTTTAATCATGCGTAAATGCCATTGTTGTTGATTATAGCGCGACGATAAAGATAAATATATTGAACGCTCTAAATGTGTTTCAAAAAGAATAATTGAATCATTTAAAGTCGATTGTTCATTTTTCTTATTGAGTAAAGTTTTCTGTTTATCCTCTTCGGAAATTGCTGTTACTGTAACACCAGCACCATTGACAATACGCACAAAAATTTTACTATTCTCAGGAATTGTAAACTGTGTTGTTTCACTTTGCGTTAGGTAAATAGGCACAATTCCTGTATAAGCAGGTGGTATAACCCAAGCATCAATCCGCATTAATTTTTCATCAACGGTAGGACGAAAATCAAATGCATCTGCTAAACGTCCACCTGATGAGCCAAAAGAAAAACTAAAAGCACAGACACACAATAAAACAAACAAACTCCTAAGAGCCATAGGATCATAGGATTCACTCTTGAGATAAACTAATCCAATTCGTAAATGATATAATTGCGCTGCCATACGGCGTTGATGTTCACGCCAAATGTTTGTAGTTATATCTCCTTCATCTTCAGAGTATAAACGATCCGTTTGAACATTTAAAGGTTGGTGTTTGAGATTATTCGTTTTTTCAATACGGTTATTAATATTTTTTATTGTAGGAAAACGGAAACCGAAAAGCAGAAAAAGGCTCCCTATCCCTATAAAAAGTACAAACCACAGAAGCAATAAATGTGCCCAATAGCCAAGGGCATTGAAAATGCCAAACCAACTAAGCGAATATAAAAGGCTAAGAGCAAGAAAAAACGGTAATAATCGTGGCCATATTCGTTCACAGAATAAGATACACCAAACAGAAATGCGCACAAACAAAAGCTTTAATTCTGAAAAACTTTTGATGTTTTTATTTTTCATGGATAAACATTTACCTTTTTTATAGCAGTACGTAAATCATAAGATTCGTACAAAATAATTATCAGAAAATAAATTTTTTCATCAGAGTTGAGTGGAAATAAGACCAAGATATTTAAAAATTTTCAATCCAATTTGGAATCCGATCGAGACTTATCAATTGCTCATAATCAAGACGTGGACGAACAATCGCATAACGCATGCCTTGTACTAAAACTTCTGGGATTAAAAGTCGGCTATTATAAGTATTTGACATTACTGCACCATAAGCCCCGACTCCTGTAACTGCCAAAAGATCCCCTGCTGACAATATTGGCAAAAAACGATTCAATCCTAAATAATCACTAGTTTCACAAACAGGACCAACAACATCTGCCTTGATAAGGAAAGCGCCCATTGGTGCCTCTTTCACAGGTAGCACTTTATGCCAAGCTTCATAAAGTGTTGGACGAATGAAATCATTCATTGCTGTATCAACAATAAAAAAATTGCGCTCTTTTCCTCTTTTTAAATGTATAACAGATGTTACTAATATACCAGTTTCACCAACAATACTACGTCCAGGTTCTAGAATAATGTTGATTCCTAAAGGTGCAATATATTTTCTAACGAGTGCTGCATAATCAGAAGGAGATGGTACTGAATAATGTTCAGAACCATAAGAAATTCCAAGTCCTCCTCCAATATCAACATGGGTTATAGCATGACCATCATCCCACAACTGACGTACAAAATCTGCAATAATAAGAAATGCCTTTTCAAAGGGTTTTAAATTACAAATCTGACTGCCAATATGTATAGCTACACCACAGACATATAAACCAGGTAATTGAGCTGCTTTTTTATAAACTTCTTGTGCTGATGAGAGTGGAATACCAAATTTATTTTCAGATTTGCCTGTTGTGATTTTTTTATGAGTTTTTGCATCCACATCTGGATTAATCCGTAATGAGATGCGTGCTGTTTTCGAAAGGGCAACAGCACGTGCTGATAATTGCTCAAGTTCTGGTTCTGACTCAACATTGAAACAGTGAATATCTTGTGCAAGAGCAAAATCGATCTCTTTAATTGTTTTGCCAATACCAGAATAAACAATCTTATGAGCAGGGATTCCAGCAGCAAGTGACCGTCGCAGCTCACCTTCTGATACTATATCAGCTCCTGCTCCACTTTGTGCCAAAAGCCGCAAAATCGCTTGATTAGAATTAGCTTTGACGGCATAAGCAATCAAATAAGGCATATTTTGAAATACATTCTGATAGTTTTCAAAATTTGTAATAAGTGCACGAGCTGAATAACAATAAAAAGGTGTTCCTATATCTTGCGCAAGCTTATAAAGCGAAAGATCTTCAGCGTGGAGTTCGCCTTGATGATAAGAAAAGAAATGCATAAAAGCCCCTATTGTATCAACGGATCGAGAATAAAAGGTTTATCTACTTTGCTTTCAGATACAAATTCTCCTTGCGGAAGCCTTATCATCTTTGAAGATGGTAAATCTAATATTTCTCTACGCCCGCATCCACCTATAACAACACTGCAAAAAAGAATAATTGTTAAATTTTTTATAATGGTTATCATATAGTTTTTCCCATAATATGGATATCTTTTCTGTATTGTTTTTGCGTTAAAAAATAAAATCACTTAAGCGCTTATAAAGCGTTTTTTCCAATAAGCAATCTGACGCAACACTTCTGAAGGTGCTGTTCCACCAAAACTTTTCCGACTTTCAACGGATTTCTCAACTGTCAAAATATCAAAAATGGTTGCATTGATATCCGGATGTATCATTTGAAATTCAATTAATGGTAATTCATTAAGAGTGCACTGTTTTTTTTCCGCTAGTGCCACAATACACCCCGTAATATGATGTGCTTCACGAAAAGGAAGCCCTAATTCACGGACAAGCCAATCGGCTAAATCAGTTGCTGTTGCATATCCAAAGTTAGCTGCTTTTTTCATGGCTTCTTTATTAACTTCAAGATCACCAATAATTCCTTTCATTGCTGCTATTGATAATTCCAAACTTAAAGCTGCATCAAACACATATTCTTTATCTTCCTGCATATCTTTTGAATAGGCAAGGGGTAAACCCTTCATCACTGTTAAAAGCCCAATCAAAGCAGCATTTAACCGTCCTGTTTTGGCTCGTATAAGCTCTGCAGCATCGGGATTTTTCTTTTGTGGCATAATAGATGAACCCGTTGAAAAAGCATCCGACAAGCGAATAAAATGAAATTGGTCGCTTGACCAAAGAACGATTTCTTCCGCTAAACGTGAGAGATGCATGGCACAAAGAGTTCCAACGCTTAAAAATTCTAATGCAAAATCACGATCAGAAACACTATCAATCGAATTGCGTGTTGGCTCACGAAAACCCAGTGCTTTTGCTGTCATAAAACGATCAATCGGAAAACTTGTACCGGCTAAAGCAGCAGCTCCTAAGGGAGATTCATTCATTCGTTCAATTGCATCACGCATACGCGATAAATCTCGACTAAACATTTCAACGTAAGCCATCATATAGTGACCAAATGTGATTGGCTGTGCAGTTTGTAAATGTGTAAAACCTGGCATAAAAGTATAGACATGTTGTTCTGCTCGAATCAGCAATTGTTCTATCAATTCTTTTAACGCTTTTACCATTTTCTCCATTTCTTCTCGTATCCACAAACGAAGATCAACGGCGACTTGATCATTACGTGAACGTGCTATATGCAAACGTCCTGCAACAGGACCGATTAATTCATTCAGCCTTGCTTCAATATTCATATGAATATCTTCAAGTTTTCGTGAAAATTTGAATGTACCCATTTCAATTTCTTGACAAATTTTCTTTAGACCATGAGTAATTTTTTCACAATCGGATTGCGAAATGATCTTCGTTTGCGCTAACATTGCTACATGAGAAAGTGAACCTTCAATATCTTGTCGATAAAGTTTTTGATCAAAATCAATTGAGGCGTTAATTTCTTCCATAATTTCATCCGGTCCTGCTTTAAATCGGCCACCCCACATCTGGTTTTTTAATTTCTCATCTGTCATATTTTAAAAGCACCTATTAAAAGGAAAAAAATTATGATCTCTCAAATTTTTATCAGCCGAAAAAACAAGAATAAAAAAACACAATGCTTTCTTATGTTCTTTATCATAGCTTTAAGTTTATACTCAAAAATCGATCAAAATAGCAACAGAAGAGCATTTTTTCCAAATTTTATTTCAGAGGCAAAAGCTCAAGAAACAGATTTAAATAAAATACAGATGGAGAAAATAGGAGCAATCAAAAAAGCAGCAAAAGGCTTTTTTACACATATGCGGTTTTCTAATATTTTCTACGATATGAACGAATTTTCTTTTAAAGATATTGAAGGAAGAGATCATAAATTATCTGAATTTATAGGAAAACCGATACTCGTCAATTTATGGGCTATTTGGTGTGCACCTTGTCGTGCAGAAATGCCAGAATTAGCAAAATTAAAACGTGATATGGGAGGAAATAAGTTCGATGTTATAGCTATTAATATTGATAAAAATACTTCTTCTGAAAAAATTAAAAATTTTTTAAGCAATGCTCATGCTGATAATTTGGTTTATTATCGGGATAAAACGATGAATATTTTTCAGGATATTAGAAAAAAAGGACTCGCTTTAGGTTTACCTATCACATTTCTCATAAGTAAAAATGGTTATATTATTGCTTCGTTCAACGGAGCTGCTCCATGGGCTAATGATGATGCCAAAGCGCTTATAAAAGCTGTCATTGAAGAAAATTTGTAGCTGTATAATTCTTTAAGCGTAGTATGATTAAATCTATTACTGATAAATAAAGCAGAGTGATTCTTGCAATGAATAAAGGCATGCTTTATCTATAAAATTGTTTTATTTTGTAGATCTTTCATATTATTAAAACTTAACCAATCAATCTTGAATAAAAAAATATATTTTATTGGTAAAAGGCGTATTTGCTTACCTTGCATAACTTACATTTCAGCAAAAATCGCTTCTACAATAAAGGTTTTTCTAGAAGAGAAAATAATTTTGCTATAATAAATATTTTGTAGATGATAACAGTTTTATATCGTGGTAAATTTCAGATTTTTAGAGAACTATGATCAATACATTACCTAGAGTGATGTGATTTTTGTGTTTGTCTTTTGTTTTTAATCAATAATTGCTTTATTTATCTACGCGTTGTGAATTATCACGATAAAACATAATTGCTGCATTTATTTCTCCTCCTAAAATAAAAATCGCACTTAATATGTACAGAAAAATAATTGCAACCATAATAGAAGTTAATCCTGCGTAAGTAGAAGTATAATTGAACATTGTTAAATATTGTGCAAAAGCAATTGAGGTTAAAAACCAAACAAATATTGTTACTAAAATACCTGGTAAAATATCTATCAGTTTCCGCTGTCCTGCCGGCAACCATTTATGGACAATTAAAAGACTTGTAAAAAGAACAGCTATCGCAATTATATAACGCCATAAACGAATTATACTAATATATTCAGTGATGTGGGAAGGATAGTTTTGCGTAATTTTAATTAGTAAAGGTGCCAAAACCAATAAAAAGCTAATAGCGATAAGGCCTATTGTTCCAATAATTACAAAAAACAAATTTTGAAAACGACGAAAAAACAAACTACGTCGGTCAATAACACGGTAAGCTTTATTTAGCGCTATACGCAAAGCGCCCACACCGTTTGAAGCAAAATAAGCTGCTCCAATAACTGAAAGTGTTAATAAATCTCCCCGTTGTATGGTTAGAACAGTAATGATCTCTTTAGAAAGAGGTTCTGCGATTGCATCCGGTAACAACTGTACAAGTGCTTCAATTTTTTGCGGTGTATATGTAAATGCCCCGAGAAAACTAGCAAGAGATGTCCCAAAAATAAAAAAAGGAAAAAATGCTAAAAGTCCAGAAAGTGCAACATGACTCGCAAAAGCACTTCCATTATCACGCAAATAATGACTTACTGCATTGACAAAAATACGGTAGCTATACCAAAATGCTCTTTTTATCAAAATTTTAATACCCTTGGATAAGGTCTTTACAATTAGCATAGTTTTTTCATTAGGGATATATAAAAATAAAAAACAATCGCACAATAGATATTACAATGTTTACCAGAATGATTGTATAAAATGGAGAAAATATTTTACATTTCTATTTAAAACAGTCTTTTTGTTTTTACACTGCGGGGAATATATCAGAAATCAATAGGGAAAATTGATTTTAGAGTTTTTAAGGTTTTGCTCGATAAATTTATAGAAATATATGTTCGTAAACGAAGCTGGATTATTTAACAAATAACGAAATTGTGAAGGGATCTTTAAAGCGTTTATGCTGTCTAGACCATTTTCGTAAAAATATCATATAGCATTAGACTGATGGATTTTCTAATGTCCGCATGAATTATTTAGTCAAAAATTGAAGAATAAAGTCATTTGGATATTTATATTCCTACAGCCTTTTAGAAATTCCATTTTAAATTATTTTGTGATTGTTCACAAAATATAGAATTAAATATATTCATAATTCTTATTTTTTAAAAGGATTTTTAGTAAACGAAATTTTAAAATATTATACACTGTTTATAAGAAGAACCATTGCAATAAAGGATATTATTTAAAAAACACCTAGTTTTAAAGTTTTTTCATTTTGTTATCGTATTGTAAAAAAGCATGTGATAGGAAAAGTGATCATTATGGTAGATTCTTCAAGATCAAAAGAAAAATTAAAAAGTCATAAGGAACCTGTTGTTAAATCTGAAATTATAGCTCATGACTCAGAGCAAGAAACGCAACACTCAGTAGAGCCAATAATAACAAAGAAAAGCAGTGCTGAGAGCAAAAGTAGATGTGAATCTAGTGTTGCTTTGGCTTCTTTAGTGGTTTCAGGGATTATTGGTAGTTTTATCACCATAAGTCTTTGGGTAGGAATTCAAAAGGCAGGTTTTCTTCCTTCTTTTTTAATAGTTGATCGTTTTAAAGAAGAAAAAAATCTGCAGATTACTTTACACGAAAGAGAAAAAGCAGAAGAAATAAAAAGACAGTTGAATTATGTGCTGCAACAACTTGATATATTGAAAACAGATTTTTCTTCTTTTTCATCACAACATGTTAAGATTTTTCAAGAGGGTACAGCTTTTCAGGAAGAGAAAAGCAAAGCTTTTGCAATCTTAGAAGAAAAAGTAGATACTTTCGAAAAGCATGTACAAGCTTTGATTAGAATATCAGAAGATGTAAAGACAGCTTTGTTTGTTGGGAAAAGTAATAGAAACGATATTATCACCTTGAAACAACAGTTAGATAATATAAAAAAAGATATACTTGCTCAAAATAACGGTAAAGATGGGATAAATACTGCAATGTTTGTTGCAGTAAGTGCGTTAAAAAACGCTATAGATCGTGGTGGATCTTATGTGAGTGAATTGGAAACAGTGCGATATTTTGCACCTTCTGTTGCGGGATTTGATTTATTACAGAAAACAGCAAGTACCGGTCTTCCAAGTCCTGCAAAGCTTTCGGCTGATTTTGCTTATGTTGCAGATGAAATTGTTGGTACACAAAACAATGTTGTATCGAATGCTGATTTTTTAAATAAGGTTAGGACATGGATAAAAAGTCTTATTGTCTCACGTCCAATTGGATATGTCGAAGGGACAACAGTACCTGCAATTGTGGCACGGATGGAAGTTGCTATTCAAGCTGGAGATTACGGAAAAGCTTTGCTTGAGTGGCAAGCTTTACCTCAAAATGCTAAAGACGTTTCGGTAGATTTTATTGATCAACTTAAACAACACCTTGCTGTCCATCATGTTTTGCAGCAGTTGTTGATTGTTAGGCCAAAAGGATCTTCTGAAGCTGCAAAGATGTAAATAGGATTAAGAATGATACGTATTTTTATTTATGTTTTTGTTGTCTGTGTGATCGGCGCGATTTTTAGCTGGTGTGCTAATAATAATAGTTTTTTGGTTATAACATTTTTGCAGATGCGATTTACTGTCTCACTTCTTACGATTATTAGTGGGCTTGTTATACTGTTAGTGATATTAGTGTTTCTATGGAAGTTTTTTAGAATTATTTTTTCCCTTCCGAGAAATTTATACAGCTTTTTTTCTAGACGTTATCAAAAACAGAGTAGCAAAGCTCTTACACAGGGCCTGCTTGCAGCTTTCGCTGGTGATTATATCGCTGCTCAAAAAATGGAAGTGCGCGCATTAAGACGCCTTGTAAAAGATTATGAACCATTGATAAAACTTTTAAGAGCTCAAATCTTATCTTTACAAAAAAATTCTATGAACGCTATTGCTCTGTATGAAGAGATGAAAAGAGATGAACCAACAAAGCTTGCTGGACTTTATGGTTTGTTTCGTGAAGCCATGAATATGAAAGCTTATGATGTAGCGCAGCACTATGCAGAGGAAGCACTAACTTTATCACCAACGCTTGTATGGGCTCAACAGTTTGTCCTTGATCGATTAAGTGCTGAAGGGCAGTGGAATAAAGCACTTGATATTTTTCATCGAGCGCAAATAGCTTTACCACGCTCTGAGCATTGTACTGCAGAGCGTAAGTATATCCATGCCCTTCTATTAAGTGGCTTAGCGCTTCATCTTGTTGAAACTCACCTCGTAGAGGCACGTAAAGCTATTTTAAAGGCTCATAAATTGATGCCTGATTTTGTACCGATAACGGTGGTTATGGCAGACATCTTTTATAAATTAAAAGAAATTCGCAAAGCCGATAAAATAATTATTAAAGCTTGGAAGGAAAATCCTCATCCTGATTTTGGTGCACTTTACCTTAGGGTAGAAGAAAGCGCAGTTGGGCGTTTGAAAAGAGCTAAAACACTTGCTTCTTATAATAAAGATATATTTGAATCAGCTTTTATTGTGGCAAAAGCTGCTCTGGATGCAGGAGAATTGGAATTAGCAAAAGAGTATGCACAAAAAGCATTGACTTATCATCCACGTGAAAGTGTTTATTTATTGTTAGCAGATATTGAAGAAGCACAAGGTAACGATCGAGGGAGTCGTCAATGGTTGTCTTTAGCATTACGTGCAGAACGTGATCCCGCATGGGCTTGTGATGGTTCTTTTTTTTCTTCTTGGTCGGCAGTTTCTCCAATCAGTGGTCGATTGGGTCGCTTTGAATGGAAAGTACCTCCCCGCTGTTCGCCTATAACATTAGAAGTCGATAGCATGATGCTGAAAAAAGAAGACAAAAAAGATAACGTAGATGAAAAAGAAGCTGTTAAAAATAAATCCTTTGAAGAAAAACCATCAATAGGACGTGATTTTTTATTGAATTCGCAACTAAAAAAACAAAATAAAAAAAAAGGCGATCAGACAAACTTAAATGTTGAGAATTTAGAAAGCAAGGAGGCAAAAGAAGGGGCTTTTTTGCCAAAAGAGAAATTTCAGTTATTTTAGAGTGTGTTCTAAGTATTGTTGATAAAAATAAGCTTCTCTTAATTCTTTAAAAAATTAAATTAAATCTAATTACGAAAATGATTGGTTTAAATAATGTTTTTAGCAAAAGCATGTCTTGATAAAAAACAAAGAAAAAGTAAACTTAAAATTGCAGTGGTTTTGCATAGTCAATCTTCTCAGACTGGTTTTTTAGGGCAATTTTTACAAAGAAATGGTTTTGCTCTTGATTTTTATTATCCTATTTTAGGGCAAAAACTTCCCAAAACATTAAAACATCACGCTGGCGTTGTCATTTTAGGGGGGCCGATGAGTGTGAATGATAAGAATTTATATATTAATGAGGAAATTGATTGGATTTCATTATCTTTGAAAGACAATAAACCTTTTTTAGGGATTTGCCTTGGAGCACAGATGCTCGCAAAAAATTTGGGTGCATGTGTTGCTAAAAAAAATGATGAAAGTGTAGAAATTGGTTGGTATCCATTGGAAGGAACTTTGCAAGGAAAGGCACTTATGAATTGGCCAGAAATGGTTTATCATTTACATAATGAAGGTATCTACGATTTGCCTAAAGAAGCTGTTCTTTTGGCAACCGGTCGAACATATCCCATACAAGCTTTTCGTTATGGTAAAAATGCATGGGGTTTACAATTTCATCCTGAATTAACGCGTAAAATGATACAAAATTGGCTAGTACACTCATCTCAAGAATTGACTAAAAAAGGTGCTCAGTCTGCTTTTGCACATTTAAAAGGTTATTCACTTTATGGTCAAATTTTGTGCGAATGGTTTGACAATACATTACAACAAATTTTTGGTGTTCCAACTGCTTGTAATATTGGAATTAAGAACTTTATTGATTCTGAAAATTTTTCTTAAGAAGAAGAATTTTAATTTAGTAAGTTGTGTCGAACAATATAATATCAAAAAATCCAAAAGAGCATAAATCATTTTTTGGAGGAAAAGCGCGCAATGAGGAGTGAGCTTAGCAAGCTCTTTGTTATGACTTATTCCGCTATTAGCGTAGGTTGATATTAATCATTTTTAGCATGAGTAAAGTAATGCCAGTGATCCTCATTATTTATTTTGGTTCCTTTTTAAAAGCAGAAAACATCACATTTATCTTCTCGCACATAATCTGAGAGAAGATAAATAAGATTTCTAAAATTAGTTGTTAGTATTTTTAAGTTTGAAAAGCAGTATTTTTGAGTTGAGCAATCATGCTTGCTGTAAAAGTAAAGCGAGAAATATTTAGATCACCTTCAATCAAGGTATTAACGCGGTTGATAATATTGTGAATTTGATCTTCATCGGATTTTATCCAAGCTGCTAGAGGATCATTTTTTTCACTATAATTTTTTAAGATTTTTATAATAATTTGTCGCAAGCTTTCAGCAATATTTTCTTTAGCTTCACTTAAGGCCATACCATCGTAATAATCAAGAATAGGAACAGTCTGGCTTGCTTCATTAATGCGATTTATACGAATAATCTGGGCAAGTGAGAAATAGATTTTTGCGGTTTTCATAAGGTCGCTTTTACTTTGTTCTGCAATCAAGGAAATATCACAGATCATTGGAGAAATTTCTAAAAGAGCTAATTGTGTTGCTAAAGCTTTTGGTGCTCCTTCTTCATTGTATTGCGTCGCTTTTTCCTCAATTTTTTGACTGATATCTTGATCATTGACGTGCATAAGCTTTTTTTCAATCAGGCTACGAGCTGTTTTAATTGTTTGCACAAGTTCCTCTAATGGTACTGAGAGATCCATATTGCGCAAGCCCCAATTGGTTGCTTCAAAAAGCATTGAGGTGATTGCTGCATAGAATTTATTTTGATTCAACCCCGGTATTTTATTATCCAAATTATCAATTTCGTTAGAAAGCTGAGGAATTTCAAAACTATCTCGGATGACGATGAAAACGCGAATGATGTTTTCAGTTTTTTGGCCTGTTATATCTTGCAAGTGATTAACAAAAGTAGGTCCACCACGATTGACAATATCATTAGCAATGACCGTTGCAATAATATCACGACGTAGTTGATGTTCAATGATTTCCTTTTTAAAGTTTTGTTGAAGTTGGGTTGGAAAATAATTCAACAAGGTTGTATCGAAATAACGATTATCAACAATGGGATTTTTAGCAATTTCTTCTTGCAGAGTTAATTTAGCATAAGCGAAAATAACTGCGAGTTCTTGGCGTATAAGTCCTTGATTTTGGCTAATTCTTTGGCGCAAGATTTGTTCATTAGGGAGAATTTCAACTCTACGATCTAAAAGTTTTTTCTGTTCTAAATCATGCATAAAACGTATTTGATAAGGTAAATCAATAATACTTCGTTTTTCAGCTAAAGAAAGCGAAAGGGTTTGCAAATAGTTATTCCGCAAGACTAATTGTTCAACTTGTGGGGTCATTTTTTTCAACAATTCATTACGGGCTTCACGAGTAAGTTTTTTTGCACGTAGAGCTGAGGCAAGAACAATTTTGATATTCACTTCAAGATCAGAACAATTAACGCCTGCGGAATTATCAATGGCATCGGTATTGCATCGTCCGCCGTTTAAGACATATTCAATCCGACCGCGTTGCGTAAGACCGAGGTTAGCTCCTTCACCAATGACTTTGGCTCGCACTTGTTCACCAGTAATGCGGATAGCATCGTTGGTGCGATCGCCCACTTGAGTATCGGTTTCCGTTGTTGCGCGAATATAAGTTCCAATACCACCAAACCATAAAAGATCTACAGGAGCTTTTAAAATGGCCGTAATAATTTCAAAGGGCGTTCCTGTTTGTTTTTCAAAGCCAATAGCTTGTGCTGCTTCAGGAGAAAGAGTGATAGTTTTGGTTGTTCGTGAGAAAATACCACCACCTTTTGAGAGTTTTGTTTGGTCATAATCTTGCCAGCTTGAACGAGGAAGTTGGAAGAGGCGCATACGCTCCGCATAACTTTCTGCTATATTTGGTTCTGGATCGATAAAAATGTCGCGATGGTCAAAGGCAGCGACAAGCTTTGTTTTTTGAGAAAGTAACATCCCATTTCCAAAAACATCACCTGACATATCACCAACTCCAATGCAGGTAAAAGGTGTTGTTTGGATATCGTGATTAAATGATTCTCGAAAATGTCTTTTTACAGCTTCCCATACACCTTTAGCTGTAATACCAATAGCTTTATGGTCATATCCTGCTGATCCTCCGGAAGCAAAAGCATCATCAAGCCAAAAATTATTTGCTTGGCTAATAGCATTGGCTGTATCAGAAAAGGTTGCAGTACCTTTATCTGCAGCAACAACAAAATAAGGATCGTCACCATCATGACAAATTACATTTTGAGGTGGGTATATTTTACCATCGATTAGGTTATCAGTAATAGAAAGGAGTGCTGCAATATAGTTTGTGTAAGCTTGTCTTGCAGCTTCTGTTAAAATGGCACGATCATTAGTTTGAGGAAGGCGATGAGGAAAAAATCCACCTTTCGCACCTACAGGAACAATAACGGCGTTTTTAACTTGTTGAGCTTTAACGAGGTCTAATATTTCAGTACGATAATCCAGTGCACGGTCAGACCAACGAATACCACCACGGGCAATAGGACCAAAGCGTAGATGGACGCCTTCAACTTCAGGCCCATAAACAAAAATTTCTCGGTAAGGACGCGGTTCAGGTAAGCCTTCAATTTGGCGTGGATTTAATTTGGTTGCTATGATACGCTGTGGATTGCCATTAGGAAGAGGGGAATAGGCATTCGTCCGTAAGCTTGCAATAATAAGATTACGATAACGACGCAAAATAAGATCATCATCTAAACTTGGTACTTTCTGCAATTTTTCTTCAATACGTTGCTGAATGATTTGTTCATTTTTGAGTCGTTCTTTTTCTTTATGGCTTTGATGAAATTTCAAATGAAATAAAGTATAAAGATCTTGAGTGATATCAGGATAGGCATTTAAAGTTTGAGCAACGCGTTTCTGTGAATAAGGAATTCCAGTTTGTTGGAGATAGCGCCCATAATGACGCAAGATAACAATTTCGCGCCAATTGAGTTGAGCTGTTTGTGTTAAGGCATTAAAGGCGTCGTTGTCAGCATTTTGTTCCCAAACGGCTTCAAATGTTTCAGCATGTTTTTGTGCATTTTTGTCGAGATCAATACCGAGTTGGAAAGCGCTTTCTAATTGCATATCGTGAAGATATACAGAACACCCGTAGCCATCTGGAAGTTCCAATGTTTGTTCGGCAATAACACGAAAGCCCATATTTTCAAGAAGTGGTACACGTTTGGAAAGAGCAAGCGCTTCATTACGTTGAAAAAGTCTAAGAGAAATATTTTGTTTTTCTTTATTGTGGGAACGATAAAAAGTAACGAAAAGAGGTTTTTCATTATTAAGGCTTAAAATGTGGTCAGCATCTTTAATTGCATCTTCTGCTGAAAATAAGTCACGGTAGCTATTAGGAAATTGGCTGGCTAAAAGTATTTGTTGATCTGTTGCTTTATGAATAAGAGCTACGGTTTGAATACTATCTTCCCAATTTCGTGTTATAGAGCGAACATGATGTTCAAGTGTGGTTCGTTCAATTACAGGAGCACTATGACTTCCTTTGCGATGAATAATATAATGAACGCGGATAAGCGTACTTTCTAAGAAGAGCGGATAAGATTCAAAAAAATCACCTTTATAAGTTTCAATAAAGTATGTTCCAATTTTTTCGCGGATATTGCTACTATATTGGTTACGTGGTACATAGACAAAAATGGAAACAAAACGTCCAAAAGGATCAGTGTGAGCGAGTACTCTTAAGCGTGGACGTTCATCCAATTGCATGATAAGCTCAGCATTTTTTGTCAATGTATCAACATCAGAGCGAAACATCTCATCTCTTGGATAGGTTTCTAAGACACTCATCAGTGCTTTTCCAGAATAGTCAGCCTGATTATATCCAAGACGTTGAATAATGATCTCAGCTTTTTCTTTTAAAAAAGGAATTTGTAGAATAGAGTGTGTATAGGCAGAGGATGTAAACAACCCAACAATACGTAATTCTCCACATAGAGAGCCTTCTTTATCAAAAATCTTAATACCAATATAATCTAACCAAACAGGACGGTGAATTTTTGAGCGGCTATTGGCTTTTGTAACAATAAGTAGATTGTTGCTTTCCATAAAGGATAAGACTTCTTTAGGACGTTCTTCTACACCTGCATCACCAATAATGCGAATAGAAGCATCAGTAAGGATACCTAATTCAATACTACCGGTTTTAAAGGCTTTTTTTGGCTCTTTGCTTTCGGTAAAGTCATAGGTACGCATTCCAAGGAAAATGAAATTATTATCCATAAGCCATTCAAGAAATTCAATGGCTTTTACACCTTCATTTTGGTAGCTAGATGGAAGATTTGTTTGATAGGTATGAATATGCTTCTTGACTTCTTCAAGCATCGGTTTCCAGTCTTGTACAGCGGCATTGACTTGTTCAAGGACTAGGGTAAGCTCATCTTTAAGCTTTTTGGTTTGTTCTTGGTTTAATGCTTCAATGTGGATCTGCATCAAGCTAACGCGTTTTCCAGAGGTGCATTCAATAACAGGATGGGCGATCAGATAAATGTGATTTATTTGTTGTTTAAAGACATGCAAAACAGAATCAAGAAGAAAAGGTTTGTTATCATTAACCAATGTAATAGCGGTTATAGGTTTATCATTGCGCGTTAAGGTGTGTTCAAAGCAAATTGTGCTTTTACCTGTTTGGTGGGAATCAAATGCTTCAAGGGCTACATTTTTAGCTTTTTGAAGCTCATCCTCTTTATATAAAGCAATGTCTTCTTTATCTGTATGAGCAAAAAGGATTTGTTCGATTTTATTTTGAGTGCTCGTTATGTCTAATGCTATTTGTGTTGACACAATCATCCTCCCTTTATTTATTGTGGCAACCTTTTCTTTAAGTTAAGAACAGGTCCTTATTCAATTTTCTACACTGTAACATCTTCCTTTTTAAGTGAATAGTTATTTATTGCAGTTAATAATAAAATTATTATTCCACTTTGTAAAAAGTGTTTCGTAAAAATAGTTTTGTTGTTTTAAAAAAGTATATTATGAGGTTGATAAAAATATTTTCATTAATTTTATTTTGTGGGGTAAGAGCATATTTTTGAAGTTTACAGTGAAAGTAAATACATATGGCACATTTACCAGAAAAACTTTTAAAAGGTTATCAATCCTTTATAACGAATCATTTTACTAATAAAGTAGAACATTATTGGCAGTTAGCAAATGAAGGACAGAAACCTGAAACTTTGGTGATTGCATGCTGTGATTCCCGTGCGATACCAGAGGTTATTTTTGATTCGGATCCAGGTGAAATTTTTGTATTACGTAATATAGCCAATTTAGTTCCTCCTTTTTCTCCTGATCATCAATATCATGCAACATCAGCTGCTATTGAATTTGCGGTACAATTACTTGAAGTTAAGCATGTTGTTATTTTAGGTCATGCGCACTGTGGGGGAATTAGTGAGGTCCTTAATGAAACATGCAAATCCTTATCATCAGATGATTTTATTGGTCGATGGATAAGTCTTTTGGCTCCTGCTAGGGAAGCAGTAATCAATAATAATAAATTGATAACTCTCTTAGAAAAGCAGACTGCATTGGAACGTTTTTCTATTCGTTATTCATTAAAGAATTTGGAAACATTTCCGTGGTTAAAGGCACGTAAAGATCAAGGATTTTTGACAGTGCACGGTGCTTGGTTTGATATTGCAAACGGTGAGTTATGGAGTATGGAACAAGAAACGGGTGATTTTGTGCTTATTAAATAATGGCGCTCTTGCACAGACATAAGTGATTTTTATTTTAGGTTTCATCTAGAAAAGCACTGTGTGATATATCTTGACAAAGAAGGGTTTTTGTTGTTTGAAGAAAATAGTACTCAATAACAAGATTAATTTGGATCCACCGCCTGGGACCCCTATTGAGGTATAAAAAGATCCCAGAGGTCAACATCCGACAGCGCGTTGCGTCCTCGGGTGGCATGTTGGTTTGTTTGTTATGGAGCAGTGAGGTAAATAATGTTTGAATCTTTGCAAGCACGTCTTGGTTCCATTCTATCTAATTTGACGGGACGTGGCATTTTGTCAGATCAGGATATAACAACAGCACTGCGTGAAATTCGCCGTGCCCTGTTGGAGGCTGATGTTGCTTTAGATGTGGTTCGTTCTTTTACCGATAGAGTTCGTGAGAAAGCTGTTGGAACTGCAATCGTTAAATCAATTAAACCTGGTCAAATGGTTGTGAAGATTGTTCATGATGAACTAGTTCATATGCTTGGGGGTGAGGGTGTTTTAAGTGATCTCAATGCATCGGCACCGGTTGTTATTATGCTAGTTGGTTTGCAAGGATCAGGTAAAACGACCACTACAGCGAAACTTGCAAAGCGTTTAACAGATAAGTACAATAAAAAAGTCTTAATAGCGTCGTTGGATACACGTCGTCCTGCAGCGCAAGAGCAACTCCGTCAATTAGGAGAGCAGGTAAAAATTGCCAGTTTACCGATTATTCCTGATCAATCTGCTGTCGATATTTCTGCACGCGCGGTGCAGGCTGCTAAATTAGGGGGGTATGATGTTGTGCTTCTTGATACAGCAGGGCGTAACCATATCGATGAAGCACTTATGCTTGAATTAACAGAAATTAAAGCATCTTCACAACCCTATGAAATTATGTTGGTGGCTGATAGTCTTACCGGTCAAGATGCGGTTAATCTTGCACGTTCTTTTGATGAGCGTGTAGGAATTACAGGGATTATTTTAACACGTATGGAAAGTGATGGCCGCGGTGGTGCTGCTCTTTCAATGCGTGCAGTGACGGGTAAGCCGATTAAAGCAATCGGAACCGGTGAAAAAATGGATGCTTTAGAAGAGTTTCATCCCCGTCGTATTGCAGATCGTATTCTCGGTATGGGTGACATTGTTTCTTTGGTTGAAAAGGCTGCTGAAACAATTGATCGTGAAAAAGTAGCAGCTTTTGCGAAAAAAATGCAGGCTGGAAAATTTGATCTCAATGATTTGGCAGAACAGTTGCATAAAATGAAAAAACTTGGTGGAATGGGAAGTATTATGGGTATGATGCCAGGTTTGAGCAAGATGAAAGATCAAATTAAATCTGCAGGTCTTGATGATCGTCTTTTTAATCGGCAGTTAGCAATTATTTCATCGATGACCCGTACAGAGCGGGCCAATCCTGAGATTTTAAAACATAGCCGTAAACAGAGAATTGCTAAGGGATCGGGGACAAGTGCAGCAGATATTAATAAGCTTTTAAAAATGCACCGTCAAATGGCTGATATGATGAAAGCTATGCGAGGCAAAAATAAAGATAGTTTTATGGGGAAAATGCTGGGGGCCTTAGTTCCAAAATGGGATTTGGTGGTATGGCTCCTGGTTCTATACCTGATTTATCGGAATTTAATTCAATTCAATTATTAAAATTGCAAAAGCAGATTGAAAAGGGTCATTTAGGGGTGGTTTACCCGGACTTCCAGGGCATGAATTAAAGCTTCCTGGTCTTTTCAATGATCTTTCAGAAGCAAAGGAGAAAAATCCTCCTTTTTCTAAGAAGAAATAAAAAGAAAAGAAGAGAAGGAAGTATAATGCAGCGAAAAGCTCCCAATGATTTAGGACATTTACGAGCGCCTGTTGGTAATTTTGATGCAGCATTAATTCATATTTTAGCACAAAAGTTTCATTGTACGCAAGCGGTGGGAGTTTTAAAAGCGTGTTATATGCCTGCAGAGGATCGTACGCGTGAACGATGTCAGGTGGCACATTTGTGGCAATTAGCTCTAGAAAGTCATCTTGATCCGGATTTTACTGAGAAATTTTTACAGTTAACTACTCAAGAAGTGATTGATAATCGCAAAATAATTTTTGAAGAGAACAAAAAAATTAGTTTAAACGACAAGTCAAAGATGACAACAGGAGAAAAATATGGCATTGAAAATTCGTTTGTCCCGTGGTGGTTCAAAAAAACGTCCTTATTATCATATCGTCGTTGCGGATGTGCGGAGTCCACGCGATGGGCGTTTTCTTGAACGCGTTGGCGCATGGGATCCAATGTTGCCTAAAGACGGGAAACGTGTGAAACTTAATGAAGAGCGTATCCAATATTGGCTTGGTCAAGGTGCTCAACCGACAGATCGTGTTTTACGATTTTTAGATGCGGTTGGGTTGAAAAAGCGTCCAGCACGCAATAATCCTCATAAAGGTGAGCCTGGTAAAAAAGCGCAAGAGCGTATAGCTGCAGCAAAGCAAGTTGCTGAAGAAGCGGCAGAAAAAACTTCAAAAGAAGAAGCATAATTATTGTTAAGCAAACCAACAGTGTGAAATCTTAAAAGTTTATGCAAATTAAGGTTTCACTATTGGTTTTGTTTTTTTAAAAAAGTTTGTTTCCTTCAGAAGTTGGCTTAACTTTTTAAAAGTCAATAGAGGCTAAAAATCAACTGCGCGACCTTTCACTTCCCAGTCTCCATAGCGCGAGGGATCTTTACCACCACGTCCGCCGTTTTCTAATGGCTGATTTTCATTTGTTGCATGTTTTCGTCTTTCTTCAGCTTCTTGGAGCGCACGTTGTGCTTCAGGGGAAAGTTGTTTGTGGTCAGGGGTAACGGTATCTTGTGTGCTCATTTTTTTGTTCATTTTATACCTCAATTTCATTGAAGAAAAAACACGAGAGCCCCATCATATAGAAATAATTGTATTTTATCATGGAGTTTTTTAATCATGAATAGAACGCGTACAGCGATGCTTTTGGCTTTTATGATGGCTCTTTTTATGGGACTTGGTTATCTCATTGGAGGAGACAATGGTATGCTTATTGCGCTTTTAATGGCAGGTGGCTTAAATTTTTTTTCTTATTGGAATTCAGACAAAATAGTTTTGCATATATATGGGGCACGTGAAATTGATCAACGTTCTGCACCAGTTTATTATAATATTGTGAGTGAGTTAGCAAAAAAAGCCTCTCTTCCTCAACCAAAGGTTTATATTATTGATAATGCACAGCCGAATGCTTTCGCTACAGGGCGTAATCCCAAAAATGCTGCTGTTGCTGCTAGTAAAGGGTTATTGGAAAAATTAAGTGCAGAAGAAATTTCTGGAGTTATGGCTCATGAATTAGCGCATATTGAGCATCGTGATACATTGACAATGACTCTTACAGCAACAATTGCATGGGCTATTTCAATGCTTGGTAATTTTGCTTTATTGATGGGAGGAAAACGCACTTCTTCAAAATCTTCTCAAGGCACAGGGACATTTGTTGGGATTATTGCTCTTTTGGTGGCACCTTTTGCAGCTATGTTAGTGCAAATGGCTATTAGTCGCACGCGTGAATACGCTGCTGACCGGAGAGGTGCTGAGATATGTGGTAATCCCTTATGGTTGGCTTCAGCTTTGAGAAAGATTGCAGGTGGTGGGCATACGGTCTATAATGAAGAAGTCGAATATCACCCAGCAACAGCTCATATGTTTATTATTAATCCTTTGAGGGGTGAAGGTGCGGATAGCCTTTTTTCTACGCATCCAGCGACAGCAAATCGTATTGCGGCATTGCAGCAGCAAGCAATAGAAATGAATATATTAACAATCGATCAAGGCATCATTAAGCACTATGAGCAGGGTAAATTTAAAGGGGAAAATAGCACTTTAGACTATGAAAATATAAGTCTTAAGGATAAGAATGACATATTAAGAAATCAAAAAACAAGTATTTTGCCACAGGTGAAAAATCGTCCTGCGTGGCTTCGTCATAAAAATCCAAAGAAATTTTAATCATAAATATTAAAAAGAAACAAACTATAGACTATGAATAGGGGCACTGTTTTGAAAGGTAGGAAAGCAGGGCAGATGTTTGAAATAGATGTCCCGGGATTGGTTGTTCGACAAGTTTGCGTTCGTTTGCTAGGTGCAGTACTTGATAAGCATATGTCTCTTTCTGGTTTGACAGATGATGAGTATGGTCATCCACAATATTTGGAGCTTTCATATCGTGACCGTTTATTGTGTCGGGCTATTTTGGGAGCGGCATTACGTCATCGGAGTCAAATTACAGTGGCTTTATCACGCTTTCTAATGCGCCCTTTGCCATCACAAGCGTTTTCATTGCATCACATTTTACATATCGGTGCAACTCAAATTCTTTATCTTGATATTCCTGATCATGCGGCGATTGATTTGGCGGTACGAGTGACAAAGATTGATCCACGTATGCGTCGTTTCTCGGGGTTAGTGAATGCTGTTTTACGCAATTTTGCAAGTGAGGCGGCTGTTTTGCGGGAGCAAACACCTACAATTAAAGCGATTCCAACTTGGTTCGGGCAACTTTTGGTATCAACATATGGAGCAGAGAAAGCTGATCAAATTTTATCAATTCAAAGTGTAATACCTCCTCTTGATTTGACGGTGAAATCTGATAATGCTGGTTGGGCGAAGCGGCTGGGGGGAATTGTGTTGCCTAATGGTTCAATTCGGCTTGTTTCTTCAGCTTATTCTATTCCTGATTTGCCAGGTTATGCAGAAGGAGCTTGGTGGGTTCAAGATGTTGCGGCGGCTTTACCTGCTTGTTTGTTGGGAAATATTCGTGGCAAGAAGGTAGCAGATCTTTGCGCAAGTCCTGGTGGTAAAACAGCGCAATTAGCTTTGCAAGGAGCAGATGTAACGGCTATCGATATTTCGGCCAATCGATTAAAACGTTTAAAGAAAAATATGGATCGACTCAATCTCTCAGTACATTATTGGCTTGGTGATGTAAGACAATTTCATCCTGATCAGCTTTTTGATGTTGCTCTTCTTGATGCACCTTGTTCTTCTACGGGAATAATACGCCGTCATCCAGATATTTTATGGACAAAGACAATGGACGATGTCACCAAATTAGCAGAGGTGCAATATGATTTGCTTTTAGCAGCAATTGCTTTAGTGAAAAAAAATGGACGCATTGTTTTTTCTAATTGTTCATTGGCAAGAGAAGAGGGTGAAGATCTTGTTGAGAAAGTTTTATCAACGCGTCATGATATTGTTTTAGAACCTATTTTAGCAGAGGAAATGGGCGCTATGGCTCATTTGTTATCAATAAAAGGTTTTTTGCGCACAATACCTTCTGATTTTTGTGATGAAAACTTTAATACGGAGGAAAAATTTTTCTTAGGGATGGATGGTTTTTTTGCAGCACGTTTTCGAAAAATGAGTTAATTAACGTTTCATTTACTCAAATAGTTGAAGTTGTATTTGATAAATATAGACGGAGATATGGTTGTGGTAATTGCAGAAATTGGTCCTAAGATAAGGGCATCAACCGTTGTATATGCGATACAACAATTTCTGCGGCGTTTATGTATAGGACCAATATTTCGTTGGCGATTTTCTGGTTTTCGTCCACAAAAAATTTTAGCACATCCAATTGATTTGCATTTAGCTGATCCAATGATGGCACATGAATTCTATCATGGCCGTTTTACTTTTTCTGGTTGTACTGTTCAATCTGGTGCTCTTTCGCCTTTTTCATTAGTGCCGCCAATGTTAGAGTGGGAAATAGCACTTCATGATTTTCATTGGTTACGACATATGACAGCAGCACGGAGTGAATTGGCGAAAGCTCATGCGCGTTCTTTGGTGGAAGATTGGTTAAAACACCATAGTAAGAGGATAAAAGGACCTTCTTGGAGTGGAGCAGTTGTGGCAAGACGACTAATTTCATGGATTTGTCATTCGCAAATGTTATTAGAGGGGGTGAATGAGAGCTTTGAAAAGCGTTTTTTACGTTCAATTGGTTTTCAGTTTCGTTATTTGCGCATCTTGATTCATAGTATGGAAGCAAATGAGCAGCGTTTACAAGCAGCAATTTCTTTAGCATTTGCATCTTTATCTTTGCCTGTTTCTGAAGCTGTGAAGAAAAAAATACAAACTTATCTTGTTTATGAACTTTCACATCAAATTCTTATTGATGGTGGCCATATTTCCCGTAGTCCTGCTGTTCTGCTCAATTTATTATCGGATTTATTGTCTTTGCGTCATCTGTATATATACAGTAATGAAACGGCACCGCGTGTTTTAATTGATTCCGTTGAGCGTATGCTGCCTGCTTTGCGATTTTTTATCCATGAAGATCAAACATTGGCACGTTTCAATGGCGTCGGACCTGTTATACCGGAAAGTTTATCGGTTATTTTAAATTTTGATGAAACAGTTGGACATCCTTTTAGTTATGCCCGTTATTCTGGTTTTCAGCGTTTAAAAGCTAATCAAACGACAGTTCTTGCAGATACAGGAAAATTTCCACCATCTTCTGTTGCAGGATATGCGTGTTCAGGATGTTTATCATTTGAAATGTCTTCACAGGGAAATCGGTTTATTATAAATACGGGGATTAATCCTTATGGACCTAAAAAATATCAGCATTTTGGACGTTTAACAGCAGCACATTCAACGGCAACAGTGAATGATTGTTCAGTGGGTACTTTTCACAAAAAAAAGAAAAATGGCACTTCTTTTTTATTTGGAGGGCCAACGGATGTTAAAGTGCAACGCATAGAAGATTTAGACAAAATTGGCTTTATTGCGTGTCATGATGGTTATGTGAAGCCTTTTAATCTTTTGCATGAGCGTGGCCTCATTTTAGCTAGGAATGGGGAAATAATTGAAGGTTTCGATCATTTTTTCACACCGAAGAAAAATCGATGGTACAAATATCAAGCAAATCAAGATGAAAGCGATAGTATTGCTGTTCGGTTTCATCTTAATCCACACGTTGAAGCCAATTATGATGGCGACCGCCTCTATTTAACTGTAGAAAGTGGGCAGGAGTGGCATTTTATATCACCTGATGTTGAAATTTTTCTCGAAGACTCAATTGATTTTGCTGATTTAAAAGGTCCACAACGAACACAGCAGATTGTTTTATATTTTCGCCCTGCATTGCAGAGAAAAATTCACTGGCGTTTTATACGTCATAGATTAGCATAATGTTTGCTTGTGAATATCAAGCAAGTTGATTCTATTTTTGTAAGTTAGAATATTTGCCTGACGTCCTTTGGGTATGTTTTTGTAAAAGCTTATGCTATGTCCATGGAGCCTTTTTTGAATTTTAGCCATTTTATTTTAGGATTTCTATTATGGTTGTTATTGCAAAACAATTTTCTATGATCGATCTTCATCAAGTCCGTCGTGCTCTTCTTTCTGTTTCTAATAAGACTGGTTTGATTGAATTTGCGCAAGCACTTCATGATTATGGAATTGAATTGATTTCAACAGGAGGAACATCCAAAGCATTAAGTGCTGCCGGTTTACCTGTAAAAGATGTTTCTGATGTTACAGGGTTTCCAGAAATAATGGATGGACGCGTCAAAACACTCCACCCTCTGATTCATGGCGCTTTATTAGGAGTAAGAGAAGATCCCAACCATAAAGCTGCTATGGAACAGTATGGTATAAATGGAATTGATCTTCTTGTTGTTAATCTTTATCCCTTTGAAGAAATTTCCCGGTCAGAGGTAGATTCGCATATAATTCTTGAAAATATTGATATTGGTGGACCGGCGATGATCCGTGCAGCGGCTAAGAATCATGCTTATACTGGTGTTGTGACAGCAGTTTGTGATTATTCATTGGTTTTGGCTGAATTGAAACAGCATGATGGGTGTTTAAGTTTTTCATTCCGGCGTCAATTAGCAACACGTGCTTATGAGCGTACAGCTGCTTATGATGCTGCGATAGCAGCTTGGTTTGCGAAGGATTTAAAGATTAAAGCACCATCTTGGCAGAGTTTTTCTGGTCATCTTGAAAGTGTGATGCGCTATGGAGAAAATCCACATCAACAAGCTGCATTTTATCACTCTGGTGACAAACGTTTTGGTGTTGCAACTGCAATACTTTTACAAGGAAAAAAACTTTCTTATAATAATATGAATGATACTGATGCGGCATTTGAACTTGTATCAGAATTTGATCCCCAAAAAAGTGCTGCCGTTGCTATTATTAAACATGCCAATCCTTGTGGGGTTGCAGAAGGGCAGAATTTGAAAGAGGCTTATTTGAAAGCTTTGGCGTGTGATAATGTATCAGCATTTGGTGGTATTATTGCTTTAAATCAGCCTCTTGATGAAGTTTGTGCAGAAGAGATTATTAAAATTTTCACTGAAGTGATTATTGCTCCTGATGCTACAATGTCAGCACGCAAAATCATTGCTCAGAAAAAAAATCTCCGTTTGTTAATAACAGGAGGAGTGCCTGATCCACGTTATGACGGGTTAGTTGCTAAAACACTTTCAGGAGGATTCTTAGTGCAAACGCGTGATAATGTTGTTGTTGATGATCTTGAATTGCGAATAGTAACAAAACGGGAGCCGAGCCAAGATGAAATGCGTGATCTTAAATTTGCTTTTCGTGTTGTTAAACACGTCAAGTCAAACGCTATTGTTTATGCAAAAAATAATGCAACCGTTGGAATTGGTGCTGGTCAAATGAGTCGTGTCGATTCGGCAAGAATTGCAGCGCGTAAGGCTGAAGAAAATGCGCAAAAAATGGGCTTAACAGAATCTTTAACTAAGGATTCTGTTGCTGCATCAGATGCATTTTTTCCCTTTGCAGATGGCTTGTTATCGGTGATTGAAGCTGGCGCAACAGCGGTTATTCAACCAGGGGGATCAATACGCGATGAGGAAGTTATCGCAGCAGCCGATGCGCATGATGTAGCAATGGTTTTTACAGGGGTGAGACATTTCCGGCACTAGATTTGTATATTTTTTTATTCTTCAAAATAAGAAAATTATATGCTTCTATGTTATAAATGCAAATCAGTTATGCAGTTATAACACACCTCATTTTTGTAATTTATTTTATCTTGCTCATTTAGGAATAATGTAATGGTTTGGTGAGAGATATGAATATTTTACGTTCTTATAGTCAATGGCGTCGCTATCGTCGGACGGTTAATGCGTTGAGTAATCTTTCGACATATGAGCTTAGTGATCTTGGTATTAATCGTGCTGATATTAGTTCGATTGCATGGCGTTCTTCACGCAAATCATTTTGATATTATTGTTTGGTGAGAATTTAGTCTATAGAATCATTCAAGTGTTTTGATAAAAGAGCGAGGTGGTTTTTTTATCATTGATATGGTCAGTAAAGCTCAAGAGGGAAGAGCTATGTGTACTAGTTTGAAGGTTCACGCATTTTGCTTTTAGGAAGATGCAACGGAAGATTCTCGTGCGATGGTATGATCAGATAGACTGTTGTACAATTCTAAAAACAAGAGTGAATATTGGTGCTTGTAATATAGAGAGGAGTTTATTTATTGGGTATCTTCTTTAGTTTTTATCTTGAATAAGAAAGAGAGAGGCGCTTAGAATGCCAGCAGCTAAAATAAACCATGTTATAGCATAAGTTAGGTGATTATTTTTAAATTGTACAACAGTAAGACCTGTAATAGGTAAACTCTTTTGAGGATCTATTTGTGATCGGGCATCAATAAAATAGGGAGAAACAGGAGAAAGGCCTAGTTTTTTGGCCATAGCGGGCAGTTCGCGTGTATGCCATAAATTTTGGTCAGGATTATTTTTGCGTGGGAAAACTCCATTTTTTTCACTCATTCGTAAAAGGCCTGTAATTGTAATCTGGTTAAGAGTATGTACACGATTATTATCAAGCAAATTGTTTTTTTCCTCTTGTTCGAACTGATAACGTGCCTCCATAGGAATAAAACCGCGATTTACAAAAGTCACTGTATTATCGGTTGTTTTTAAAGGGGTTAAAACCCAATAACCTGTGGTATTTTGTGTAACAGCGGTTACGAAAATATTTTTGTTTGTAAGAAATTTTCCAGTAATTGTAATTGGACGATATTCATCTTTATCAAAAGTAACGTTCAACCACTGGCTTTTAGGTGGTGCTTTTACGGGTGCGAGATGAATACGTTGATTAGCACTGGTGATAAGAGCTGTTTTCCAGTTTAGTCGTTGTATTTGCCACACACCTAGTGCACTAAAGACAACAAAAAGTAACACACATAAGATGCCAAATAGAATAGAAGAAAGGCAGATGCTTTTGCGTTGCGTTTTTATTTTGGGATGATCAATTGTAACCATGATAAGAGTATCTTTTAGCATGAGAAGAACTAAAAGAAAGTATTTGATAATGTCTTTATAAAAAAAATGATAAAATTGATCTATAGGTGGTCAAAAAAGATCCTAAAAGACTTGACCTTTTGTAGTTAACAACTTATAGAAATTTGATTTTCCAATAATGCCTGTTCAAGGCAATGGGTGTGTGTTTCGCATCTGTTTTATTTTGCTGGCATTGAAATTAGAGTTTCTTAGAATTTAAAGGTGAAGTCTATGTCTCGTGCCTGCGAATTGACAGGAAAAACGGTCCAGTATGGCAATAATGTTAGCCACGCAAACAATAAAACGCATCGTCGTTTTTTACCAAATCTTTGCAATGTGACGTTGATATCGGAAGTACTTCAACAAAGTTATCGTTTGCGTATTTCAGCAAATGCTCTGCGTTCAGTTGAGCATCGCGGTGGTCTTGATAGTTTTTTGGTTAAAGCTGATGATAAGGAATTATCACAGCGTGCGCGTTTATTAAAGCGCCAGATCATAAAGAAAAAGGCTGAGCAAGTTGTTTAATCTTGTTGCTTCATTGCGGAGTGAGCTGTTTACTTTTTCTAGGAAAGGGCCATTCTTTAGTTTTGACTGTCTGATTGCGATATTTTATTCATTTTGATATATATCTCTAGGTTACAAAGAATGCTTTCAACACACAAGTCTTTAGCTGTGCAGAAAAAAGAGAACTACATTTTTTTTGCAAATTTTGCGATGTGTGTTGTAGTGACAGCTTCCAATATTTTGATGCAATATCCTATTTGTTGGTTTGGTTTGAATGATATATTGACCTATGGAGCTTTTTCATATCCAATTGCTTTTTTGATTAATGATTTGACCAATCGCTTTTATGGTCCAGCGGCAGCAAGACGTATTGTTTATATTGGTTTCATTACGGCTTTTTTTATTTCTTGGATAGTTGCTACACCTCGTCTTGCTATTGCTTCTAGTGTAGCATTTTTATTTGGGCAATTACTTAATATCGCAGTTTTTACGCCTTTGCGGCGTAAAGCGTGGTGGAAAGCACCTTTAATAGCGACATTGATTGGTTCGGCTTTGGATACAGTTTTATTTTTTGCTCTTGCCTTTGCAAGTAATTTTGCCTTTATTGATCAACTGGTTGGCTATGCTGATGGTTCTATAGTTGAAAGTCTAGGTTTAGGAGGTATCGTAATTCCTGTTTGGCTTTCACTTGCTTTTGGTGATTTTTTAATAAAAATTATCATGAGCCTATTTATGCTTGTGCCTTATGGTGTGATTTTGAGGATTTTTAGTACTCCTTTTTATCAAGGGCGCTGAAAAGAGAAGATATCTTTTGTTTATAAGAAATAACAATATTTATTATTTGTTCTCTTACTGCTGTAAGAGGAAGAGTTTTATTCTATTCTTAGAAAGAGAAACTGTATCAGTGTTTGTTTTGAGATAACATTTAATGCAGAATTCAATTATTAGTTGAAATCTTTATCTCTTCTTTTGTTCAAGGGCTAGGAGGCATTATTAAAGAGCATCGCAAGCTGTTTTGTTATGGCATTTGCCAACTCTTCAGCATTGACTATTGTCACAGCACGTTGATAATAGCGTGTTACATCATGACCAATTCCTATGGCAATGAGTTCTATGGGGGAATTCGTTTGAATTTCTTGAATCACAGCGCGTAAATGTTTGTCCAGATAATTACTAGAATTAACAGAAAGTGTTGAATCGTCAACAGGAGCACCATCAGAAATAACCATTAATATACGACGATGTTCGTGTCGCAATAAAAGCCTCTGATGCGCCCAAATAAGGGCTTCTCCATCAATATTTTCTTTCAATAATCCTTCTTTCAACATTAAGCCTAAATTGCGTCGAGCGCGGCGCCATGGTGTATCAGCATTTTTATAAATAATATGGCACAAGTCATTCAAACGTCCTGGATGAGAAGGTTTATTTTGATTGATCCATTTTTCGCGCGCTTGTCCCCCTTTCCACGCTTTTGTGGTAAAGCCTAAAATTTCCACTTTGACTCCACAACGTTCGAGAGTTTGCGCCAAAATATCAGTACAACTTGCTGCAACAGTGATGGGGCGTTCTCGCATAGACCCTGAATTATCAATAAGCAGCGAAACGACTGTATCACGGAATTGTGTTTCACATTCCATTTTAAAAGAAAGTGGTTGCATTGGGTCAATAATGAGCGAAGAAAGTCGTGTTGTATCAAGATAGCCTTCTTCGAGATCAAACTTCCAAGCACGGTTTTGTTGTGCCATGAGGCGGCGTTGGAGTTTATTTGCTAAACGTCCAACAATGCTTTGAAGATGGTTTAATTGTTGATCAAGACAACGACGCAAATGATCTAATTCTGTTACAGAACAAAAATGAGTTGCATCCAAAATAGTATCAAATTCGTGGGTAAAAATTTTATAGCCAACCAATTTTTCCATTTTCTGAGAGGTATTAAGAAAGTATTTTGATTTTCCTGGTTTGTTTTGTTGAGAGTCTTCTTGTTCTTCTTTAGACTTGTCATTATCATTTGGCTGAATGGATTTTTCTTTGCCTTCATTTTTTTCATCATTACTTTGTTCAGTTGGTTTTTGTTTTTCACTTTGAGATTTTTTTTCGTTTTCGCTCCCTTTTTCTGTTTGATTTTGGATATCATGATTATTATTTTGTTCTTTGTAAGTTGGATTATTAGAGTTTACTTCCAATGGATTAGTCATTTCGAGTGTAACAAGCATTTGACGTGCTATTTGCGCGAAAACATTTTGATTATAAACATGAACTTTCAGTTCACGTAATTCTGTTGCGACTTTTTTTTCTATTGATTGACGCCATAATTCTAAGACGAGTCGGGCTTCTCGTGGGGGAGGGCGTTTTGTTATTTTTTCACGTAATAAAAGCGCAATAGCTTCTTGAAAAGGAGCTTCATTTTGGTTCCTTATCATCTGATAACCAGCTTTTTGATATTTATCGGCGAGCATTATATCAAGATTTTGTGCGATTCCTTTCATTGTTAAAGTGCCAATTGCTTCAACACGTGTTTGTTCAAGTATATCAAAGATAACTCGTGCTTCTGGTTCTGTTGGGGCGAATTGGATATGAATACGGCTATTATGCCATGCTTTGCGCAGCGCCATAGAATCACCTAATCCGCGAGTAATAGCTAAATCTTTATCTGTTTTTTGTTGAGGTAACTCTGGTAAACGCGCACAATTATCGCTTAAGGATGGTTTGTTATAACTAAAAACAACATTAAATTTGGATGTGTTAGCAATAGCGCGAATACAAATAGAAATAGCTCTTTTAAAAGTTTCAGTATCAAAATTGCTGTTAGAAGAATATTTTGCCGAATTTTTGCTGTTATCGCCTGCTGTTGCAGTCATGATTGAAGCATTCCTTAAGGCAAGACATGATGAATAAGTGATTCAGGAAGTTCATTTCCAAAGGCACGTTGATAAAATTCTGCAACAATTGCTCGTTCAAGTTCATCACATTTATTGAGGAAAGTTAAACGGAAAGCAAGGCCAATATCTTGAAAAATTGTGGTGTTTTCTGCCCAAGTCATGACGGTACGTGGGCTCATAACTGTGGAAATATCCCCATTCATAAAAGCTTTGCGCACCATATCAGCAACATGGACCATTTGTGAAATGGTTTTTTTACCTTCAGTGATTTGAAAATGTTTGACCTTTGAGCAAATGATATCAACTTCTTTATCATGGGGTAAATAATTTAATATTGTTACAATCGACCAACGATCCATTTGAGCTTGATTGATTTGTTGTGTACCATGATACAATCCTGTTGTATCACCAAGACCAATAGTATTTGCCGTTGCGAAAAGTCGAAATGCTGGATGAGGCGTAATAATACGGTTTTGATCAAGCAAGCTGAGCCGTCCAGAAGATTCAAGCACTCGTTGAATAACAAACATAACATCTGGTCGTCCTGCATCATATTCATCGAAAATGAGAGCAATATTATTTTGATAAGCCCATGGCAAAATACCATCTTTAAATTCGGTGATTTGCAAGCCATCTTTCAGGACGATAGCGTCTTTTCCAATTAAGTCAATGCGGCTAACATGTCCATCAAGGTTAATGCGAATACAAGGCCAATTAAGGCGTGCAGCAACCTGTTCAATATGAGTTGATTTGCCTGTACCATGATAGCCAGATACCATGACACGTCGGTTAAAAGCAAAACCTGCCAAAAGTGCTAAAGTTGTTTGTTGATCAAAGAGATAATCAGGATCTAAATCAGGAACATGAGAGCTTTTTGTGCTAAAGGCAGGCACTTTCATTTCGGTGTCAATATTAAATACATCCCGAGCCCAAACTGTTGTATCCGGGGTATTTGAGACTGTAAAATTTGTTTTTGTGATCATTTTTGAGAAAAATATCTGCTGTTTATTATTTTGTTCTCAAACAATACAGAATATAGACTACTTATGCAAATGCTCTCATGATAATAGAGATTGACTATAAAGGAAATGTCTTGTTGCGTAATGTTTTTAAAAACCTTGGTAGTTGGGCAATAGAACAAAGTATTTGAATGTAAATTTTTTTAGCATCTACCAGATTTTTTCAGTAAATTATAGGCATGGAGCACATCACGAAAGCGTTCTTCTGAAGAGCGATTACCACCATTAGCATCAGGGTGATGTTTTTTTACAAGCTCCTTATATTTTGTTTTGATATCTTCGGCTGAAGCATTTTCTTGTAATCCTAAAGTATCAAAAGCTTTGGCTTCCAAGGGTTTGAGTTTTCGTGTGTTCGTATTATTTGAATTTTGTTGGGTAAAAAGTTTGAATGGATCGCGCATACGATTTTGATAAGCAGCGGTTCCAGAGCGAATTTTTGCATAGTCGGAGGCTGTTTTTTTTGCTGTGCTATTATTACTAAGGCTTGCAGACCATGTTTGACGATGTCCTGTAAGAGCATCTTTTTGGAATTTTGCAATGTCCTTGTCGCTGAGACCTGAGAAATAATTAAAATTTTTATTATAAGCACGGATGTGCTCAATACAAAAATACAGATAGTGCCCTTCATGATTTCGTCCTGCTGGCGCTTTGTGTGATCCTATTTTTTCACACCCTTCCCATTGGCACTTTTGTATTTGTGATTGTTCCTGCTTTTTTTTGTTGGAACTGATACGAATTGAGTCGAATAATTTAGATGTTGTTGTCATATTTTGCCTTATTCAAGATTGGTCTTTTGACAAGAATTGACTTGTAAAAAATTTATTTTCATATTTATTCTATTAAATTTTGTATTAAAAAAACTAGCTGTAATATTTATCCTTGTGGAGGAAAAAATGCCTCATATGATTCAAACAATAATTGAAAAAAAACTGCGTGATGCTTTCTTTCCGCAAAAACTTGAAATAATTAATGAAAGCCATCTTCATGCAGGTCATCGTCATGAGGAACATGCTTTCAGTGGCAGGGAGGAAACACATTTTCGTGTGAAAATGCTTTCTTCTTCTTTTTCTGGTATGAGGCGTGTAGAAATACATCGGGCGATTTATAAAGTTTTACAGCAAGAATTGGCAACAAATATTCATGCTTTGGCGCTTGAGATTGAAAGTGTTTAACATGTTTTTGCTCAGTTCAGAAGTTTTTTAAGCTCGTGGATGTGCTTTTTGGTAAATTTCTAATAAACGATTTGTATCAATATGGGTATAGATTTGCGTTGTAGATAGGCAAGCATGGCCGAGCAGTTCTTGAATAGTGCGCAAATCTCCACCTCGCGATAAAAGATGAGTGGCAAAAGAATGACGTAACGCATGTGGCGTGGTTGTTTCTGGCAAACCAAGATGAGCCCGTAAGTTCTGAATAGTACGCTGAATAATAGCCGGTTGTAAAGGTTTTCCTCGAACACCGCGAAATATTGGTTGATTATTTAATAAAGTATAAGGACAGCATTTAACATAATTCTCTACCGCTTCATGGACTATCGGAATCAGTGGGATAAGGCGCGTTTTTCCTCCTTTCCCATTAACAAGTAAGCTTTTTATACTGGGATCAGCAAATTGTTCTGGAGTGAGTGCTAAAGCCTCTGATATTCGCATTCCACAACCATAAAGAAGGATCAAAACAGCGGTATTACGAGCAATGACCCAGGGTTCATTCTCTTGTTGATTTTCTTCTTTGACTATACGGAGCGCTGATTCTATCGTTAAAGCTTTTGGCAATGATTTTGGATATTTTGGTGTTCGTACAAGTTTTGCGGCGGGAATATTGATTCGTTTTTCACGAGATAAGTAATTGAAAAAGGAACGTAAACTCGCCATATTTCGGCTTAAAGAGCGAGCATTTATGTTCTGTGCGCGACGATAAGCTAAATAAGAACGGAAATCAGTTACACGCAAATTAGCAAGATCATTGAGAGCTGGCTGATATCCTAAATGTTGATAGAGAAAGCACAAAAACTGCCTCGTATCACGCTCATAAGCTGTTGCTGTTTGAGGAGCCATTCGACGCGTCTGTATAAGACTATCCAACCACTTTTTTCTTGCAATGAGAAGATTATGATCAGCTGGAATCAGAGGAATATTTTTGTCATTTCTACTATCATATTTGAGAAACATTTTTAGTTAAGGGCACTTTTCTTTTTTTTAGGCTTTATTTGATTTGCTTGATTATTATGTTTTTTGAGCTTTTCATTGGAGAGTTGATTTTCGCTTTTTACGGAGAGTATTTTTAGGAGGTTATTCATTGACATAAGATGTGCAAAAATCCATCCTAGAAAGCCATGTTTATGCAATTTACCAAGTTGATGAGCAAATAATTTATTGAGCTTTTCTTCATCAACCATCCAGAAATTTTCCAATTGCGCTGATACACCTTTGTCATTCTTTACATTGATTGATTTTTGACACAAAAGATCCATTTCTACAAGAGTCTCAATAAATTCAGCGGTTTTTTCCATATTGATTTTAAAACTTTCAAGAAAATTAACATACTCTTCCATAAATGGTGAAATAGATCCATCTGAATTAAAAAGATCTGTTCCTGAAACTTCATTAAACATACCTGATTTTTGATCGAAGCAAACAGAAAGTTCTTGTTCATTTTGCATTTTTGCAAGAACAAAAGGATAGCGACGGACAAAGGCAGGAACATAAGTATCTTTTTTCCACTGATTATCAGCATTAATGTAATCATTTTCGTTATCAGAAAGACCTACGAGAGCAATGGATGTATAGTGCCGTTTCTGCTGCTCATCTTGTGCGCTCATAAATAAGATAGGATAATCTATAGCGGCTTGAAAATATTCACCACTTGCTAGAGGAATCCAGTGGGTATCTTTTGCAAAGGACATATCATTTAATGGGGTAAATTTGAGATTTTTATGAGCAATTTTATGAACTGGGGTGACATTTTTGTAGAACAGCATGACGTTTGCCATAATACTTTCTCCTTAATAATTAATTTCTATTTTGTCACCAAAATGAGCCTTTATTAGAAGATTTTATGTGGCAACAATATCGAATACAAGTTACAGGATAGATGAGTACTGTAATTTTATAATGATTCTTTCTTTTTTAAAGAAAAAAACTTAATTAAGAGAAAGTGTAATAGAAAAATTATGAAAAAGAAAGTATATCTTGCCATTATTGGTGCAGCTCATGGAATTAAGGGAGATGTTTTTGTTAAAATATTGAGTGCTGAACCTCAGCGTTTAAAGAATTATAGTGTTCTTTATGATGAAACGGGACGTTCTTATGAAATTATTACATTTCGTATGCAAAAGAATAATGCAATTGTACATTTTAAAGGAATAGAAGAGCGTAGTGTTGCAAAATCCTTAAAAGGGATCAAACTTTATGTTGAAAGAAGCCAATTGGCTAACGATTTGGTTGGAGATGAATTTTATCAAATAGATTTGATAGGTCTTTGTGTTTATGATTGTTCAAATCAATTGCTAGGTA
The DNA here is from genome assembly GCF_002022665.1 of Bartonella sp. JB63. NCBI lineage: Bacteria > Pseudomonadati > Pseudomonadota > Alphaproteobacteria > Hyphomicrobiales > Bartonellaceae > Bartonella > Bartonella sp. JB63. Next base: position 1,274,281 of record NZ_CP019788.1, on the reverse strand, counting down.
AGGTGAGCGGTTTTTTTAATTTTGGTGCTGGTGATTTGCTTGAAGTACAGTTAGCTTCTCGTAAAAAGGTGCTTATTTCTTTTAGCAAGGCGGCTGTGCCAAAAATTTGCATTGCTTCTGGTTTTCTGATTGTCGATCCAATAGCTGCTGGTTTGTCCTATGATCAAGAGTAATGCGTATAGGTAAAGGATGAAGGGCTATCAATATGGGATTTCATGCACGTATTTTAACACTTTATCCTGAAATGTTTCCAGGAATTTTAGGACATTCTTTAGCAGGACGGGCTTTAAAACAAGGAATATGGTCCCTGAACACAGTGCAAATTCGGGATTTCACTTTAGACAAACATCATAGTGTTGATGATACACCGGCTGGTGGTGGTGCAGGTATGGTAATGCGCGTTGATGTGCTTGCAGCAGCAATCGACAGTTGTCCATTGGATACACCAAGATTGTTATTAAGTCCACGTGGACGTTCTTTTAATCAAGCTTATGCGCGTTCTTTGGCGATTGGTTCAGGGGTAACACTGATTTGTGGCCGTTTCGAGGGAGTAGATGAACGTATCATTGAAGCACGACAATTGGAAGAAATTTCTATTGGCGATTATATTCTTTCAGGGGGAGAAGTTGCTGCTTTTGTTTTATTGGATGCAGTTGTACGACTTTTACCTGGTGTAATGGGCAATAAGATTTCTGCAGAGTGTGAGAGTTTTGAAAATGGTTTACTTGAGCATCCACAGTATACACGTCCTCTTGTTTTTGAAGGACGAAATATTCCATCGGTTTTAACATCAGGTCATCACGAAGCTATTGCTGATTGGCGTAGAGAACAGGCTGAATTAATAACGTATCAACGTCGTCCCGATCTTTATGCTCTTTACAATAAAAAGCATCAGAAAGCTTGATTCATCTCAAAAAATAATATACTGTTAGCATAGCTTTTTAGAGAGTTTTCTTTGAAGAAACTTTCTGTATATTCTAAATTTAAATGTGTATCCCAAAATTAACAGATAGTGTATTCGCTCCTGTATCCAACATAGCCTAGAGGGTATTTTAAAGCTTTTTTCGGTGAGAGTTGAGCGCTCTAATTATTTGAAAAGAACACGAAGGATAAAAAGATGAATATTATAGCACAGCTTGAGGCTGAACAATGTGCAAAAATTGAAGCAAAACGTCAACTTCCTTTGTTTCAGGTCGGTGATACAGTGCGTGTTATGGTTCGTGTGACGGAGGGTACACGGACGCGTATTCAGGCTTACGAAGGGATTTGTATCGCTCGTTCAGGGGGTGGTTTAAATGAAACTTTTACAGTCCGTAAAATTTCTTATGGAGAAGGGGTCGAACGTGTATTTCCAGTATATTCTCCTTTAATTGAAGGAGTTGAGCTTGTTCGTCGAGGTAAAGTTCGTCGTGCGAAGCTCTATTACTTGCGTGGTCTCAGAGGGAAAGCAGCACGTATTGCGGAAAAGAGAGAACATCGTAGAAAAGATGAAAACAGTTCCAAAGAAATAGGAGAAATAGCTGTTGCAGATAGTGCTGCTACAAATCTCTCAGAGTAGACTACTCAATAACTTATATAAGTCAGATTTATTAAAAAGTGCAGCTGTAAGGCTGCTTTTTACTTTAACAATTAACAATGATGTCTATTTTTTGAACAATTTATAATAAAATTTTTAATACCTCTTTTGTTTTTTCTTAATTAAAAATGACCTTTACAGAGGAGTGTAAAATTTGCAGAGCTTTTGGTGAGAGATTGTAGAGAAAAAAGTCTTAATACTTTTTAGTGATGATAATTTAAGTTCAAATATTTAGAAAAGCACATGGCACATATATCAAGCAAAGGATTTTGTAAATTTTCGCCAAAATAGGGTTAGTGAGAGCGTAAATTTATAATAGTTGATTGTCATAGACCATGAAAAAATATTAAAATTATGTGATTTTTTTCATATAGAGTTATAATCATGGTCGTTATAGAACATAGCTGCTGATATTAAGTAAGAGCAGAGTGAAACATGTATAAAAAATGTATGTTTTTGCTTAAGAGATAGTGTTAACCCTTTGACGTGAAGATAAAATTGTACTACACAAAGGAGGTTTTATGGTTTATAGCTGTATAACAAATCGGTTTTTTTTATGCGCGACCTTTAATCCGTCATTTTAAATAGCCGACCTGTAATGTTAGTTTCTTAGAACTAAACAAGTTGAAACGATCGTGCACTGAGTCATTTTGCGTGGATTTTCTCGTAATGGTAAAGTTGCAGTGAAAGCCAGGTCAGGATGTTTTTATGATAGAGACAACCACAACAAAAGATCGCCCTCGTTCTCCTCATCTGAGTATTTATCGTTGGTCAATTACTATGGCAATTTCGATAGCACATCGGATAACTGGTATTGCACTTTATTTTGGAATGTTCTTTTTGACTCTTTGGTTAGTGTCAATTGCTTGTGGAGCTGATTCATTCAGAATGATTAACCAGATTTATGGATCTCTCCCTGGGCTTTGTTTTTTATTTTTCTATACATTGGCTGGAGTTCATCATATGGTTGGATGTATTCGCCATATTGTTTGGAATATGAAGCCTTGTTGTTTAGACAAAGAAAAAGCAACTTCAACTGCTTGGGTTACAGTTTTTATTTCCCTTATTGTCACTATTGCAATTTGGATAATTGGATATAGTGTTGTTTAGCTAGGGGTAGAAAAAATGAAAAAAGATTTGCGAACAGAACTTGGAAAAGTGCGTGGTTTTGGCAGTGCACATACAGGAACAGAGCATTTTTGGTTAGAAAATCTGGTAAGTTTTGTCAATGTGCTACTTTGGATATTTTTTATTGTTCTTGTTATGTCATGCGTGGGAAAGGATCACAGTATTGTTCATTCACGGTTTTCACATCCCGTTGTTACAGTTTTGATGGGATTGATGATTTTTTCAAGTCTTTATTACATGAAACTTGGCATGCAGGTTGTTATTGAAGATTATATTCCACATGAAGGTATGCGAATATTGTTTTTTGTATTGAATATTTTATTTTGTTTTATTCTGGGCGGTATAATGATGTTTGCTCTTTTAAAAATCACATTAGGGGTTTGAATAATATGGTGAGTGCAATATCATCTTTAGGTGTTAAAGTAGGGCATGCTGCATATAGCTATGTAGATCATAAATTTGATGTTGTTGTTGTTGGAGCTGGGGGAGCAGGTTTACGTGCAACCCTTGGTATGGCTGAGCAAGGATTGAGAACAGCGTGTATTACAAAGGTTTTTCCAACTCGATCGCACACGGTTGCGGCACAAGGTGGTATTGCAGCATCTTTGTCGAATATGGGGCCTGATAATTGGCAATGGCATTTATATGATACGGTGAAAGGTTCTGATTGGCTCGGCGATACCGATGCAATGGAATATTTAGTGCGAAATGCACCAGCTGCTGTTTATGAGCTAGAACATTATGGGGTTCCTTTTTCACGTACAAAGGAAGGAAAAATTTATCAGCGTCCTTTTGGTGGTCATACCACAGAATTTGGTGAAGGACCGCCGGTCCAACGCACTTGTGCGGCAGCTGATCGTACTGGTCATGCAATTTTGCATACACTTTACGGACAAAGCCTTAAGCATAATGCTCAGTTTTTTATCGAATATTTTGCACTTGATTTGATTATGACAGGTGGCGTGTGTACAGGTGTTGTGGCTTGGAATCTTGATGATGGTACAATCCATCGTTTTTCTGCAAAGATGGTTGTTCTTGCAACTGGTGGTTATGGACGAGCTTATTTTTCAGCGACGTCAGCTCATACATGTACAGGAGATGGTGGCGGGATGATTGCACGGGCTGGATTACCGCTTCAGGATATGGAATTTGTTCAATTCCATCCTACGGGTATTTATGGTTCTGGTTGCTTAATTACAGAAGGTGCACGTGGTGAAGGCGGCTATTTAGTTAATTCTGAAGGTGAGCGCTTTATGGAACGTTATGCACCATCCTTTAAGGATTTGGCTTCACGCGATTTGGTTTCACGTTGTATAACACTTGAAATTCGTGAAGGGCGTGGTGTTGGTGCGAAAAAAGATCATATTCATTTGGTGCTAAACCATATTGATCCCGCCATATTGCATGAGCGTTTACCGGGGATTTCTGAATCAGCCCGAATTTTTGCAGGGGTCGATTTGACCAGAGAGCCAGTTCCTGTTTTGCCAACAGTTCATTATAATATGGGTGGTATTCCTACCAACTACTATGGGGAAGTTTTAAACCCAACAGCTGATTCTCCTGATCGTGTTCAACCAGGTTTAATGGCTGTAGGTGAGGCAGGATGTGCATCTGTTCATGGTGCTAATCGTTTAGGATCAAATTCATTGATTGATTTAGTGGTATTTGGACGTGCTGCTGCAATTCGTGCAGGCGAAGTCATAGATCGCAATGCAGAGATCCCAGCTATTAATGAGGATGCAGTTGATAGGATTATAGCACGTTTTGACCGTTTACGTTTTGCTAAAGGACAGGTTCCAACAGCTATATTGCGTGAGAAAATGCAACGTGCAATGCAAGAGGATGCTGCAGTATTCCGTACAGCAGATTCTTTAGAACAAGGATGCCAACGGATAAGTAAAATTTGGGATGAACTTTCTGATCTTAAAGTTACAGACCGTTCACTTATTTGGAATTCTGATTTAGTGGAAACATTGGAGCTTGAAAATTTGATGGCCAATGCAATTACGACTGTTTATTCTGCAGCAGCTCGTTTGGAAAGTCGTGGTGCGCATGCACGAGAAGATTATCCAGAGCGTGATGATAAAAATTGGCGTCGCCATACACTTTCGCATCTGTCAAAAAATGGAAAGGTGACGTTATCATATCGTCCTGTTCATGTTGATCCATTAACGTCTGAAGAGAATGGTGGTATAGATTTAAAGCGCATTATGCCTAAAAAACGCGTTTACTAAGGGGAAAGAAAGTTATGGTACAAATTAGGCTTCCCAAAAATTCTCAAGTTAAAGCTGGAAAAGTTTGGCCTAAACCTGAAGGTGCTACGCATTTAACAGAATTTCATATTTATCGTTGGTCACCTGATGATGAGGATAATCCTCATCTTGATACTTATTATGTGGATCGCTCAGTTTGTGGTCCGATGATTCTTGATGGACTCTTATTTATCAAGAATCATATTGATCCAACTTTAACACTCCGTCGATCATGCCGTGAGGGCATTTGTGGTTCATGTGCGATGAATATTGATGGAACCAATACATTGGCTTGTACTAAAGGAATGGACGATGTAAAACATCCAATCAAAGTCTACCCGCTGCCTTCTATGCCTATTGTAAAAGATTTGGTTCCTGATTTAAAGCGTTTTTATGCACAGCATCGTGCCATTGAACCTTGGCTTAAAACTGTTTCTCCTAAACCTGCAAAAGAATGGTTACAAAGTTATTCTGATCGTCAGAAAATTGATGGTCTTTATGAATGTATTCTTTGTGCATGCTGTCAAACGTCGTGTCCAAGTTATTGGTGGAATGGTGATCGTTATTTGGGGCCTGCTGTTTTACTGCAGGCTTATCGCTGGATTATTGATTCTCGTGATGAAATGAGTGGTGAGCGCCTTGATGATCTAGAAGATCCTTTTCGTCTTTATCGGTGTCACACGATTATGAATTGTGCACAAACCTGCCCGAAAGGCTTAAATCCAGCTAAGGCAATTGCTGAAATTAAAAAGCTTATGGTTGAACGACGTCTTTAAAAGTTTATCAATTAAAATAGAAAAAAGTATTTATTCTTTGATAATAAGTGGATCAGATGTAGATATAAAATCTTTGTATATTTACTGTTATGGAAATTGTCTGTAGGGAGGTATCATTATTACCATTTCTAGCGAATTGAGCTTTGAATATATTAAAAACGATATGCTGAAACTTTTAAGGTTGATTTTTATTTGAAACTGTATTTATGGCGAAAATCTAGTGTTATTTATTGGTCTTTTCTGAGATTTTTTTGATTTTCGAAGAAAGAGAATCATGGTTATTGTATTTGTTTTACCGCTTTATTCTGAACAATTATGTTTTATGAATTTATGATATGATTATTACACGTTGATGGTGCAATACCACAGTCTGGGAAATCTTCAAATTCTAGGGTTAACATTCTTTATATGAAAATTGTAGTATATGGCGTTGGTGTTTATGAAAGAGTGCTCTTGTGTTTGAATGCTTTTCTTTTTGGTTAAATGATTGTGCAAAATCACTTCTATAGTTTAACACATGCAGTAACTTTAAGGATTAGATTATTTTAATTCGTATTGATTTATATTCTTTTATTTTTGAGGGTTATAATCTATTATGTTATTTCTACTTCTAATTCTTCAAGTTTATAACCTCTTTTTAACCATTCTTTTATCCACTTAGGCTTACGCCCTCTTCCATTCCATAATTCCCATTGATTATCTGGATTTCTATAATGGCGCTCTTTTTTAACAAGATCGGCGATATTGATTCCGTGTATATTGGCAATTTCAAGGATTTTTCGCCGTGCATTTTGCTTATCTTTCACTTGTCTTTTTTTCAGTTCTGCATCGATTTGAGCACGTATTTCCCTTAATTTATCAGGATTCATATTTTTGAAATTATACACTTTCTTATCCCCCCCTTAAAAAGAATTATGGTTAGTCATATTAAATATAGTAGTAGTTCATTCTTAGATTGCCTTATTTTTATCAAAATTACGATCTTGATAGATATGAAGATACATTTTTATTTATATCAATTTTTCTCTTTCCATTGCATCTATCATATCTATGACCTGTACCAATATGGCTTCAGCTATCGATGATCGCCATTATGGAAATTGGGCTTTGCTAAACCATGTTCGATCAACTAGTGAGTATAAGTTACCAATCTATAAATTATGGAAACTTTTGATAAAGGGCAAGCCCTCCTTTGGCAGTAATATTGTTGTTTATTGCAATAATAGTCAGTGTTTATGCAGCATTGTATAGATTCATTCTGTACATCTTTGTAGGAAATAGAATCAACAAGAGATGATGTTATGTTGTTGATTGTAGTGTGATAAGGAAAATGACTATGGCTTCTATCATTATTTTTCGTATAATGAGAAAAGCTGTAATGATATTAAAGAATGTAGGAAGTTTAGCCATTTGTATGTAGATTGAAGGTTTTTATTCTCTTCAAATTTGCAGCCATATAATTTTAATGGAAAAATTGGTGGGAGTTGTAGGTGGGGAGCAATGATTACGGTTTTTTATAGATAAAATTTTTGCATTGTAGATTAATAGATTTTATAAGTCTTGCTGCCATGTTTACAACTGCTGTTTATTAAATAATTTTTTTCATTATAAAATAATTATATCGTTTATTTACTATAAAATGACTCTTCATTAAGATTGAAATTGCCACGAATAACGCTTCTCTTTTTAAGAAAATCGAGAAAGATTATTTCAGCTTTTTTGTACAGAAATTTCAATGTAATATCTCTACAATAGATAATGATAATTGAAAGCGGTTATTTAACTCTTGATGTTTGAAGATACCGTTGAATTATTGATCGTCTTAGGCGTAATGGATAAAATTTTGATTGGTTTGATGTGTCTTTTCAAATTTGCGTGATTTATACAAAAATCTTAAGGTTGTGCAAGCAGTTTTCTCTCATTTTTATGGATGAATTTTGTCTAATATAATAACAGGGCAAGCTTTGTTGAAGACTGCATGAAGTTGTTACAATATGAGGAATTTAAAACGCGATCTTTTTTAACGATTACGTGAAAAAGTTACTTTGTATATTGAGGTAAGAGTTTTTGCTTTTAGTTCTTATGGAAGATAAACTACGAAAGTTTATGCTACTGAATGCTATAATGCAAGAAAAGTTTGTAAAATACAATATCTGAAAAATTTCATGGGGAATTAGAGATGTATTTATCCATAAAATAAGGCTATTTGTGAATCTTTTTTATGGATTTATGGGAAGTAATAAAAACGGTAAAAGAAGTATTTATTAATGAAGATTAGAGTTTTGATAAGGTAAGTTTTGCGACAGATAGAACAGATGGATAAGAAAATGTTAGACTCTGTTTAATAAATTGGACAGAATTTACTTCAATCTAAGGGCTAAAGATTATGAGAATGATAGAACAAAAAAGCGTTGATAGAGCGTTTAGTCAGAAAGTAGCTCGAGATATTACAGTAGTAATGCGTTCAGAAAGAGAATGGCATTTTACATTTGTTGCAGATGATCCAATAACTCAAAAATCCTATAAATATATGCTTATGACGCAAAGAGGAAAATTGAGGATTTGGGCTAATCCAAAGCATCCTTTTTGTTTTCTTAAAGAGAGAGGTGTTATTTGTGGCAATTTCAGTCTTGATGAGAAGTAATTTTATGGAAAATAATACGAGATTTTTCTATTCTAGTGATGCAATGAATATTTACTAATGACCGATTTTTTGGAGTCAAAATAGCATCAAGTTATGCTAAGATGATTTTAGAAACGAATAAGGATAACCTTCCTTTAATTATTTCTGTGATAGCAAATTGTTGTTCTCTGCTTGGTGGTTATGTAGTTCGTTTTATTGAAAAAGAGATGCTTGTACGGTGAATTTTGGGAGGCTTTGTTGGAGCTTCAAAGGCTTTTGTTTTTGGATTATTATAAACGAATTATTCCAAAGCAGCTCTTTGAAATAGGAATATATCCGTGAAAGTTGTTTTCTGGAAAAGGAGTATTATTGTTTAACTTCATTGAACCATGACAAAGAATGACAAGTTTTTTAATGAAGCCAATTTATATAAAATAGAATACCATAAAGCCTATAGCTAATATTTCGTTAATCTCATTTTAAAAATTTGTCCATTCGTGTTTGTATAAATAGCTTTCGAAGCTGTTACTCTATAATGATATAAAAATGCTCTTATCGCGTAATTGAGTTAAAAAAATATTTGGTTATTTTTTCGTAAATATTTTGTCTTACCCCTTATAATAATTCAGTCATTGTTTTAATTATGTAAAGAGTATACACTTTAAGCTTTAGCTAAAATAGCAGTGCTTTCTTTTAAAAATAGAAGATTTAAGGGGTTGATTTTAAATTGTTAGATTGGAAGCCCACGGAGAAGACGTGGTGCGTTGGAAGTGAGACCAGAAGCTTCTTGAATAAAATATTTTTTCATTTTTGGCATCTGATTAATAAGTCCAAGACCAACATCGCGAAATATACGTAAGAGTAAGATATCATTAGAGAAGAGTCTGTTGATCCAATCATTACTAAAAGCCATTCGTATAGTTTCAAAACGTCGCCAACTTTGATAACGTTGGAGAGTTGTCATTGATCCAATATCAAGACCCAATCGTGCTGTCTCAATAATGACTTCGGCTAAAGCGGCGCTATCACGAAGTCCTAAATTGAGACCTTGTCCTGCAATGGGGTGGATTGTATGAGCAGCATCTCCTATGAGAGCAAAACGAGGTTTAATGCAATGCTCTGCTAAAGAAAGGATTAGGGGAAATCCCTGACGTTCACCATTCCACGAAAGTTTTCCAAATTGATGACCAATACGTTTTTCAATTTCCTCTTCAAAAATCAGAGCATCGGCTTTAAGATAATATTGAGCAATATGGTGTTTTTCATTCCATACAATAGCCGATCGGTTGCCTTTGAGAGGTAAAAGAGCAAAAGGTCCAGTGGGGAAAAAATGTTGGATTGCTTGACCATGGTGGGATTTTTCATGTTCGATAATGCATGTAATTGCTGTTTGCATATAACAATGAGAAAAGCTTTTAAGACCAGCTTTTTCTCGTAATTTAGAGTGTGTTCCATTAGCTGCTACCAGCAATTTTGTTTGCCAAATTTCTTTATTATTTAAGGTGACTGTTGTATAGTAGTTTTCTTGGTGAAAATGAACGACGGTGGTATTTTCGATAAAAGAAATATCGAGATCTTTTGCACGTTTTTTTAAAGCATTGATGAGCCTTTTATTTTCAACCATACTTGCAAAGGGCTCATTGGGTGTTATATCTCCTTCAAATGTTAAAAAAGTTGGTTTAATGGGATCATTGATGCGTGCATCGGTGATCGTCATTGAATAGATAGGTTGGGCATAAGGTTTGATATGCTTCCAGCACTGTAATTGTTCAAGCATACGAATAGAAGCGGCGGCAAGAGCAAATGCTTGTGTATTTTTGGTAGATGTGTTTCTTTGGGAAGTGGCATCAACAACGTTTATTCTCAACTCAGGAGCAGCATTTTTGAGAGCGACGGCAAGTGTCAAGCCAACAGCTGCACCGCCTGCAATAAGCAGATCACATTGTTTTGTTGTTTGATCGATATAGGAAGTCACTTTGTTTCTTTCAATTGTGGGCAGTTTTAATCTTAAATGATATTGATATTGACCTTATTATCACTTTTTTTGCAGTCTTAAAGAGAAATTGTTGTGATTATATTGGTTAAAACGGTATTAATATTTTTTTATGTTATAAATTTTAGATATAACTCTTAATATTAAGGGTTTTATGTTTAGGATTGATGAATGCATCAGGGTTCTTCTCTTTATGATTTGCCAAAAAAGCTAGAATATCGGAATTCGCGCTTTATTGAAATATTGTTGCGACAAATAGGGGTTTTAATTGGGTTGTGTCTTTTAGGACTCTTTATTTTTTGTATTTTAGCTCTAGCAACGTGGAATTTTGCAGATCCATCATTGACTTATGCCAATGCTAATCAGATCACTAATCTTATGGGGTGGCCTGGTGCGGTTTTTTCAGATCTTGCTATGCAACTTTTTGGTTTGGCAAGTCTTGGTATTTTGTTGCCTCCATTATTTTGGTCACTTTTGTTACTTGCACAAAAAGGTATCCATAATTTTATTTTTCGTCTTTTTTTGTGGTTGGTTTCAACGATTTGGTTTACCGCTGCATTTGCTTTAATGACTCCTGTTGCGTCTTTTACAAACTGGCCATTGCCAATTGGTCTTGGGGGCGTTTGGGGAGATAAGATTTTAAATGTTTTTTCTTTATTTTTATTCTCTTTTTCTTCACCTGTGGAGAGCGTGTTGTGGGGTATTTTTTTAGTGTTTGTCAGTTTTGTAATAGCCATTTTTGCTGGCAATGTAGTATGGAGACATCAGGTCGATATAAGCGAAAGCGAACCAGTTCATGTGGATCCAGTTTTTAAGATATTGGAAAGTGAAAATTATTCTAATAATGAAGTCCATGGTAGTTTTTTCTCTGCAGTTTTTGGAGCAGTTTTGCATTTTATTTATTTTTTACAAGCCCGTATTGGGCGTTTTTTTTCGTTTACGAGTTTATTTGAAAAAACGGACAATTCATTTGATCGAGTTGAGCCAGTTTTTTTTGATGAAAAAAAACCATTTCAGGATTTCCAAAATAAAGCTGTTTCTACTTCTAATAGCAGTGTTTTAAAGTCTTCAAAAGTACGTTCAAAATATCATTTTAACCTCCCTCTATTGGATTATCTCACTGTTCCTCCATCGGCAACGAAAGATATGCGGCTTTCCCCTGCCATTTTAAAGGCCAATTCTCAGGAACTTAAAAGTGTTTTATTAGATTTTGGAGTTAAGGGAGAGATTATTGATGCACGTCCTGGTCCAGTTGTAACTTTGTACGAATTTGAGCCAGCTGCTGGCATTAAATCTTCGCGTGTTATTGGGTTAGCAGATGATATTGCTCGCTCCATGCGTTCTATTTCGGCACGCGTTGCTGTAGTTCCAGGGCGTAATGTTATTGGAATAGAGTTGCCTAATGCATCTCGGCAGATAGTCTATTTGCGGGAAATTTTACAAGCACGGGAATTTTTTGATACCGAGGCAAAATTAGGGCTTGCATTGGGTAAAACAATAGGGGGTGAAACAGTCGTTGCAGATTTAACAAAAATGCCTCATCTTTTAGTGGCAGGTACGACGGGATCGGGTAAGTCTGTTGCTATTAATACAATGATTTTATCGCTTCTTTATCGTTTAACACCCGAACAATGTCGTTTAATTATGGTTGATCCTAAAATGCTCGAACTTTCGATTTATGATGGTATTCCTCATTTATTGACACCCGTAGTGACAGATCCTAAAAAAGCGGTAATTGCTCTTAAGTGGGCTGTGCGTGAAATGGAAGAGCGCTACAGCAAAATGTCAAAAGTTAATGTTCGTAATATTGATGGATTTAATACTCGTTTAAAAGAAGCACAAAAACAAGGTGAAATATTAACACGGACAGTTCAGGTTGGATTTGATCACAAAACTGGTGAACCATTATATGAAACAGAAATCCTCGATTTAAATCCTCTGCCTTATATCGTTGTTATTATTGATGAAATGGCAGATCTTATGATGGTTGCTGGTAAAGATATTGAAGGAGCGGTGCAACGTTTAGCTCAAATGGCGCGTGCTGCTGGTATCCACGTCATTATGGCAACACAACGTCCTTCAGTCGATGTGATTACGGGAACAATTAAAGCTAATTTCCCGACACGTATTTCTTTTTCTGTGAGTTCAAAGATTGATAGCCGAACAATTCTTGGTGAACAGGGAGCTGAACAATTATTAGGGCAAGGGGATATGCTATTTATGATGGGAGGAGGACGTATTCAACGTATTCATGGGCCTTTTGTGGCAGATGATGAAGTTGAACAGGTTGTTGCGCATCTGAAAGCGCAAGCACAGCCTAATTATTTGGAGACTATTACACAAGAAGTTGCAGATCGTGAAAGTGATGTTTCATCTGTTTCTTCTTCCTTAGAAGATGAGCCTTATAGGCAGGCTGTGATGGTGGTGCTGCGTGATCGTAAAGCTTCAACTTCTTATATTCAACGCCGTTTAGGTATTGGTTATAATCGTGCTGCTTCATTGATTGAACGGATGGAAGAAGAAGGGATTATTAGCCCAGCCAATCATGCAGGAAAACGGGAAATTTTAGTGCCTGCTACAGAAGAACCATTTTAAATAAAGTTTTTAAAGATATATTTTTAGAGAGTCTTTATCATCCGTTGTTTATATAAAAATTAATAGAATAAGCACATGAGGAGCATTGTTTATGAGGGTTTATTTTTTGTTATTAAGGAGAACATTTAGTATTATTTTGTTATTTTTTTTGTTGATTGGTTCTGCTTTTTCACAGTCGGCGAAACAATTAGCTCGAGCTCAGAATATTGCTAATCATTTTGCGGCTATCAAAACAATGACGGGTGATTTTATTCAATTTAGTCCAAAGGGAAAAATAACTAAGGGAACATTTTATTTGGAGCGTCCAGGGAAGATTCGTTTTAATTACAAAGGAGTTCCGCTGCAGATTATCGCAGATGGCAAATCTGTAGGGGTTAACAATCGCGCTTTAAATACGTGGAACTTTTATCAGCTTTCTCAAACACCAATGAAGCTTTTATTAGGTGATACAATTAGTTTATCGTCAGCAAATTTATTAGCATTTCGTGAAAATCTGGGGACAGTAATGATTGTTTTACGGGATAAAACGATTGGCAGAGGGCATATAAAGATGATCTTTGATTCTCAAAGTTATGCGTTGCTGCAATGGATAATTCTTGATCAGCAGAATTTAGAAACTACTGTTCAAGTGATGAATGTAAAGACAAACGTTAGATTCGCTGATGGAATGTTTACAATTCCTTATAAAAATACTGCGATGTTAAGGAGTTGGAATAACAATTAATGCTTTTTCATATAGCTACTTGGAATATTAATTCTATTCGTTTTCGTCTTTCGCAGGTTCTTCAGTATTTAGATATTTGTTCTGTAGATATTTTATGTCTACAAGAGACAAAGTGTCCAGATGATTTATTTCCACGTGAGTTTTTTGAAGCAGCAGGGTATCAATATATTGCGTTGAACGGTCAAAAGTCTTACCATGGTGTAGCAATCATTTCTCGTTTGCCTTTTGTCAGTGTTGAAAAGCGTTTCTTTTGTCAAAAGGAAGATTGTCGCCACCTTTCAGTTGTTATTGAACTTCATGGGAGGAGAATTCGAATTCATAATTTTTATATTCCTGCCGGTGGAGATGAACCCGATGTAAAAAAGAATGAGAAATTTCGTCATAAACTTGATTTTTTAGAAGAAATGTCTTCTATTTGTGCAGATCAGGGAGATGGCTTAGAGTCTCTTTTGTTGGGTGATCTTAATATTGCTCCTTTGCCAGAGGATGTTTGGTCTCATAAGCAATTATTGAAAGTTGTAAGCCATACGCCGATTGAAACAAAGCTTTTACAAGCTTTATGTCGTGAAGGTGGGTGGGTTGATTTGATGCGGATGAAATTTCCAGTTCCTACCAAGCTTTATACGTGGTGGAGTTATCGTGCACGCGATTGGGCACGTGCTGATCGCGGTCGACGGCTCGATCATATTTGGTCTTCTCCAAATTTAGCGCTTTTCGTTAAGGATCTTTCAATTTTTCGTGATGCACGAGGGTGGTCTCAGCCTTCAGACCATGTTCCAGTACAAACTTTATTTGATTTTTCAGGTGATTTAAAATAAGCATTAAATGAGGAAATATAATGGATTGATTTTTGAGGAATGTCGAGGAGTAAATGGGGATCAGTAATTTAAAACAGATTTTATTGAAAGGGTTTTTGTATATTTTTTTTTCTGTTTTGACAGGGTGTGTTGTTGGTCCTGATTATCGTAAGACATCTTTTTCTGTTCCAGCAATTTGGGGGCAACATTTTTCTGCACAAACTTCTAAGCATCCGGTTGCATTTGCGGGCTGGTGGCGAAATTTTAATGACCTGATTTTAGATGAGCTGATTAATGATGCAATTGCCGCAAATAATAGTGTTGCAGTTGCTAAGGCTCGGGTTCGTGAAGCACGAGCTAGTTTAGGACAGGTAACAGGGTATCTTTCACCGAGTATTTCAAGTTCAATTGTAGGCAATCATAGTTCTAGCCAGCCGGATATTTCTTTAAGCCGATATCATAGTGGTTTTGATGCAAGTTGGGAACTTGATCTTTTTGGAGGGCATAAACGAGGAATTGAAGCTGCACGTTATGGTCTTGATGCGACTGTGGAAGATCTGCGGGCTACGATGGTCACTCTTTTAGGAGATGTCGCAACGAATTATGTTGAAATGCGTGGTTGGCAACAGAAACTATCGATTGCACGTTCTATTGCTTCATTGCAGCGTAAAACTGTTAAATTAATAGGGGCTAAATTGGAGGCTGGTGATATCTCAGAGCTGGATAATTCAAATGCACAAGCGCAAATGATCAATACAGAGGCAGATATTTTACAGATGGAAGCAAATTTATCGATGAGTATTCATCGTCTTTCCGTTTTAACTGGGCGTGTGCCTATGGCATTGCAGGATTTTTTGCAAAAAAGCGCTCAAAATAAACAGATCCCACAGCCAAAATGGCCAATTTCTTTAGGAATTCCAGCTGATATTTTGTTAACACGTCCAGATTTACGACGTGCGGAACGTCAATATGCTCAGGCAACAGCGCGGATTGGTCAACGTGAAGCAGATCGTTATCCTTCATTAAGCTTAACAGGTAATATTTCCACAACAGCAGAATCCATTGGTCAATTGGCGAAAAGTTCAACGATTGGTTGGTCTTTTGGACCAAATATTCGTTTTCCTTTTTTTAATGGGGGGCAAGTGGTTGCTTCTGTTGCTGTAGCACGTGCTCAGCGTGATCAGGCTTTTATTACTTATCGGGCAGCAGTATTGGGGGCTTTAGAAGAAGTAGAGAATGCATTGGTGCAATTTTATAAAGAACAACAGCGTTTAAAAAAACTTTTGGCTGCAAGTTCAGCTTATTCACATTCATTGCAGCTTTCACAGGGCCTTTTTGAAAGTGGAAATACCAGCTATCTTGAATTACTCAATGCTCATCGCTCCTATTATTCTTCACAAATGGCACTGAGAGATAGCCGTATTGCTCTGGCTAAACACTATATTGCACTGATGAAAGCATTAGGAGGAGGATGGAATGGTGTGGTTGATGTTTCTCGTCCAGAAGTCGTTGATACGGTTACCAATTTAAATGTGAGAATAGGGCGATGATAAAATATTTTATGATGAAATATTTAACCATAAAACGTAAAAAGCTTTTTTTATTTTGCGTTGTGGTTTTTATCATCTTGGTTTTTAAGATACTCTCTGCTTTGTTTGGGAGTAAAAATACAGCAAATTATATGACAGCAGTGGTTATGCGTGGTGATATTGAGGAAACGGTTTTAGCTTCTGGAATCGTGCGTCCTTATCGATTGGTTGCTGTTGGTGCGCGCGCAACAGGACGTGTAGTTTCTGTCCGTGTTGCATCTGGAGATGTTGTGCGAGAGGGAGATCTCTTAGCGGAGATTGATCCTACGGATCAGGAAAATGATCTGAAAAGAAAAAAAGCAGTTTTGTCCTATTATTACGCGAGTTTAAAGGAGCATGAAGCTTATTTGATGCTAGCAAAACAAAATTTAGCACGTCAAAATAAAATGATTGAAACACAGGCAGTGTCACGTGCTAATTTTGATGATGCAGTAACACAAGTCAAAATACGTGAAGCTCAAATTGCTCAACTTCAAGAACAAATTGTACAAGCACAAATTGATGTGAGAAGTGCAGAAGTCAATTTAAGCTATACGAGAGTAACAGCACCCTCTGCAGGAACAGTTTTAGCGACAGTTGTTGAAGAAGGACAAAATATTAATGCAGCTCAATCAGCACCAACAATTGTTATTTTAGGAGATTTGTCAAAAATGACAATTACGGCACAAATTTCAGAAGCGGATATTTTGAAAGTTCAGCCTGGACAAGATCTTTATTTCACAGTTGTAGGAGATGCACGGCGCCGTTATAAGGGGACATTAGAAACAATAGAGCCTGCTCCTGAAGCTATTCGTAATGATATTAATATTAATCCTAACATTTCATCAAGTTCTGTAGCGTCATCGGCTATCTATTATAACGGGCTCGTACATGTTGACAATAAAGATCGTTTTTTGCGCACTTATATGACAGTTCAGGTGAGTATTATGTTAGGGCGCGCTCAAAATGTATTGTTGGTTCCAAGTGATGCTTTACTCAATGAGACGAAAGAAAATAAAGCGTGGGTACAGGTCTTGATTGGTCGAGACAAAGTTGTTGCAAAACAAGTAACTGTTGGACTGAATAATAAAGTGATAGCTGAGATTGTTTCTGGGCTTAATGAGGGTGATGTGGTGATTGTTGGTGCACAAGATGAGTTGCTAGTTTCTTCTGGTTTACAAAGTGAAAATGAGATCTAAGGCATGACAACAGAATCAAAAGATACTGTTCTTGTGTTAGAGGATGTTGTGCGTGAATTTCCTGCAGGTGAGACATTGATCCGCGTTTTAAAAAACATCAATTTAACCATTAAGCGTGGGGAGATGGTTGCAATTGTAGGAAGGTCAGGCTCAGGAAAATCCACGTTAATGAATATTTTAGGCTGCCTTGATCGACCAAGTTCAGGGCGTTATTGGATTTCTGGTAAAGAAATAGCTTTGCTTTCAGCAGATGAGTTGTCAGCTTTGCGACGCGATCATTTTGGTTTTATTTTTCAGCGTTATCATTTGCTCAGTGAATTAACAGCTCTTGGGAATGTTGAAATCCCAGCTATTTATGCAGGCTGCTCAGCAGAAATAAGGAAAAAACGTGCAAAGAGCCTTTTAACACGCTTAGGAATGCATGATCGAATGAATTATTATCCCAATCAGCTTTCAGGGGGGCAGCAACAACGTGTTTCAATTGCTCGTGCTTTAATGAATGATGCTGATATTATTCTTGCGGATGAACCAACCGGTGCTTTAGATAGAAAAAGTGGTCAAGAAGTTTTGCATATTTTAGATGAGCTTCATCAAGAGAGACGGACTATTATCATTGTAACCCATGATATGAAGGTGGCTGAAAGGGCAGATCGTATTATTGAAATCAGTGATGGGAAGATTATTTCCGATAGTATGCCAAAAACTAAAAAAACAAGTAGTAAAGGAGAATTTCTTCAAAAAGAAGATGATCTAAAAAATACACAACAGTTGGGGATTTTTCGTGCTTTTATGGGACGTTTTCGTGAAGCATTTGTTATGGCTTTATTGGCAATGAATGCCCATCGAATGCGGACTTTTTTAACAATGCTTGGGGTGATTATTGGTATTTCTTCAGTTGTTGCAATGGTCGCTTTGGGAAATGGTACTCAGAAAAGAATTCTTGAAAATTTAAAAAGTTTTGGGACCAATACTTTGACAATCCTACCAGGTAAAAGCTTTTCTGATCCACAGTCGGGAAAAATAAGCAGTTTAGTGGAGACAGATGCAGAAGCGTTATCTGAATTGCCTTATGTTGCTGGTGTCACATCTCAGATTTCAACGAGTTCAATGGTATATTATGATGCAATTGAAACAAAGGCTGTTGTTGTTGGTGTAGGAGAACAATTTTTTCGAATACAAGGACTTAAAATAATTAAAGGAAGGTTTTTTGATCAATCAAGCGTGCGTGATCGAGCTGTTGATTTAATAATAGAAAAAGAAGCACTTGCTGTTCTTTTCCCCAATAGTCAAGAAAACCCCATTGGAAAAATTGTACGTGTGGGTAATGTGCCGGCACGTATTATTGGTGTTTTGGATTCACAAGATCATGGAGGGGTATCAGACACAATAAAGATTTATTTGCCTTATACGGCAGTACAAACGCGCTTTCTTGGTAGAGCAGATGTTCGTGCTATTATTCTTAAAGTGGTTGATAATGTCGATTCACAATTAGCAGAAACTATGATTCGGCGTTTGTTAATTATGCGTCATGGAAAAGAAGATTTTTTCATTAGAAATTCAGAATCATTTCGTAAAAAAATTATGGAAAGTACAGCAATTTTAACAATTTTAGTGACTTCAATTGCAGCGATCTCGCTTTTTGTGGGTGGAATTGGGGTGATGAATATTATGCTGGTCACTGTTGCTGAGCGAATTAATGAAATTGGAGTACGTATGGCGATTGGTGCGCGCCAGAGTGATATTTTGCAACAATTTTTAATTGAAGCGGTTTTGATTTGTGTGATTGGTGGAAGTTTAGGGGTTTTCTTTGGATTTATTATTGGAGGCTTATTTGTATTGGGAAACTCTCCTATCGAATTCATTTATACATCGCGTTCAATTGTAATAGCTGTTCTTTTTTCAGCTTTTATTGGGGTGTGTTTTGGTTTTTTTCCAGCACGAAAAGCTTCACGACTTGATCCTGTTGTTGCCCTTGCACGTGATTAAGAAATCTCATTCAATGGATGAGGGATCTTTTTGTGATCGTAAGAGAAAGGGGCGATATCATCCAAAATAAAGTATTGAAAAGTTTCTGGAACATTAAGAACTTAAAATATTTATGATTTAAAGTAGGTAGATCAAAAAAAATCGATTACACAAATTAACAAAGACATTTGAAAAATTTTTTTATAAAGAAGATAATATCATTCTTATTTTTACACAGATGTTTTTGATATATTCAAGTGCAAGAAGACGTATTTGATGGGCTTGTTTTATCCAATTATCTGAAACGTCTTGTTTAATAGGATAGGCAATAAAATTGATGTTAGGCATTAAATATTGGAATTCAAGTAAAGAACGAATTATATGATAATCATGAGTGACGATATAGAGTGTTTTATAGCGGTGCTTTTTGACCCAATTAGCACTTTCTTCAGCATTCCCTTGCGTATTGATTGCCTGATGACCAATATCAACACAACAGGAGAAGAGTTGAGGATTGATGTTTATCATACGGATCAGTTTTTTGGGATGTGTTGTTGTATTCACTCCGCTGATTAATAGTCGCGAACCAAGGCCTTTTTCTAAGAGTTTTAACCCTGTTTCTATTCGGTTTTTCCCTCCTGTAAGGACAATGATTGCATCGACTTTCGGTAAAGGGGTTGGGGGAGTAAAGCGTCCAACTTTTTCAGTAAAAGCAATAAAAGTAACACAAAAAATCAAAATGATCATCAAAATAAAGAGTACTGTTGGTGGCAAATAATGAAAAAAGCGTTTACGTTGTTTTGTAACGCTTACTTTATGTTCAGTAAGAAAGCATTGCGGCTTATCATGGACATTAGGGTCAGCAGTATCGTGGGTCATAAAATTAAAATAAGTCGTTTTCGCATTGGTCGATTTGTTTAAGTTGCGCTAAAATAGTAATTCGATTGGTTAGTGTTGTGACGATAGCTATACAAAGAATGAGAATGCAAATTTTTCCATAGGTATTGAAACTCATGGAAAAATTTCCAAACAAAGCGATGACTTGATGCATTTTTTCTGTCCCTAAATTATATTTTGTCCAGAAAGAAAAAGCATTAAAGAGCAGTGTACTTATCACACTGCCATATAATGCGCCGTGGAGTGCAGTTTTAAAAAAGTGCCAATCAAATTGTTGGGCAATGAAAGCGGTTTCAGTACCAAGAAAATATAAAACATTAATAATATGAGCGTTTTCTGCCAATGCATTGCGTGTTGCGAAAATAATTGTAAGGCTCAGTGAGCCAAGAATGAGAGCTAAAATTGCAAAACCAATAAAAACAGTTGTTTGCGCCATAGTGGTAAATCGATTCACCCAAAAGTGGTGATCATCAAATTGACCTCCTGGGATTTTCGTTTTAATGGCGTGGCTGATTGCTTGAAAATTAATTTTTTCATTTTCTTTTAAAGTGACGATGATTAATCGGGGAATAGGAAGTTCTTTGAAGGATAAACCTGATCCAAGCCATGGTTCAAGCAATTTTTCAGTGGCTTTTTGATCGACAATTTTTGCATCTTGTACCCCTCGAAATGTTTTCACTAATTTGACGGCATCATGAAGAGTTTTTTCAATATTAATATTTTCAATTGGACGGATTTGAATTGTTGCTTCATAGCTAATTTGACTATTCCAATTACTAACAGCGCGCTGCACTAAATCAACACTGCTTAATGTTAGGCTTGAAAGAAACGTCATGATAGCAATGGCTGCAACTAATGCTTGTCCAGAGATATTTCTACTAGGAATAATAGGCGTTCTTTTACTTTTATTAATTGTAAAGATGCGTTTTGGAATATAGAAAATGAGGGAAAGTTTATTCATAAATTGTCATCCGTCCCTGGTGAAGAATCAAACGCTGTGCTGCAACTTGCTCCATTAATGAGATATCGTGGGTGGCAATGATGACAGCTGTGCCAAAACGATTTAATTCAATAAATAAACGAAGCAGACGTGATGCCAAAGATGGATCAACATTTCCTGTGGGTTCATCTGCGAGAAGAATTTCAGGTTGATCAATAAGAGCACGTGCAATTGCCACTCTTTGCTTTTCTCCACCTGAAAGAACGGGTGGTAAAACGTTAATATAATTGCCAAGACCAACCCATCGTAAAAGGTCTTCTACTTCACTACGATAAGTTGCTTCTTCTTGTCCCCTGATGCGTAAAGGCAAAGAGACATTTTCATAAGTTGTCATATGATCAAGCAACCGAAAATCTTGAAAAACAACTCCAATACGTCGTCGCAAAGCAGGAAGTTCTTGTCGTTTAAGTAATGCTGTGTCATTTCCGAATAAATCAATATGACCACGGGTTGGTTTGATTGCAAGAAATATAAGACGCATCAGTGATGTTTTTCCTGATCCAGAAGCTCCAGTTATAAATTGAAACGATCCTTTGGGAATGTGAAAACTGATATCGCGGAGAATCTCAGGCCCCATTCCATAGCGCAGACCAACATTTTCAAAACGAATCACTTTGTAATTACCACTTTTGTTTTTGTAGTGAATATTATAAGAATTCTCTCTTAATATTTTACTTTATATTTGCGATCTTTTTTCATTTTTATTGTTCTATTGAGGAACAGTCTCAATTATTTTCTGTATTTTGCTGGTTAGCAATAAGATCATTGATGATTTGTGTTCCGGCAGGAGTTGAAACGTCTCTCAGGATATCAAGATTATTGTCAGTAATTTTTCGTAAAACGCATTTCATAATTTTTCCTAATTGTATTTTGGACAGTTGAGCGGTAAATTGAAGTTTATCTATTGTAGAATCCCAATTTCTTTTCTTAATATCTTGAATAAGATTTTGGCATAATTTCTTACTTGATATCATCTCTTACATTAGGGTTACAAAACTTATAAATTCCCTATCCTTTAAATAAATTGAGGGTATTCTATGTCACTCGCTTCTAAAGCATAAAAATGTGAAACAAGGGTCGATTCAAACTCAGTGAGCCTTAGTCTGTGAACGAAAAATTAAGTATATCATCAATTTGTCCTATAATCCAATAATAACCACCGCTATCATATTTACAACTATCGCTTGAAAATTTTCCTTTATATATATGTTTGTGTTTGTGGAAAAATACGTTTGTATAGAGTGCTTATGATTATTATAAAAGGTACGCATTTGGCTAAGCCATGAATTAGTAATACAAAGACTTTCTTCTCCTTCTTTCTCCTATCAAAACATTTCCATAAGCGTCGATAATTTGTAAACGGATGGCAAAAATGGATGTGTAGCTGACGCCAGTTTGAGCGTTGTGGTTCGGGAGAGGGGAGTGACATCTGTTCTCCTGTTTCCGTTTGCTACCATGTATCAAGAATAGTATAGTACAACCGTTATTTCAAAAAGTATGATGGAATCATTCCATGCTTCTGAATTGATTGGTTTGCCTACTGTTTTCCTAAGAGGCGTAAAGATATTCTTTGAGAGCGTTTGACATATGAATCTCTCGTACCCATTAAAGCACGAAGGGCCGTTGGTGCGGTGTGAGATATATTGACTTGGTATTTATCGACAATGTCCTAGAATCTACATTTATCAAGAAAAGTTGGTGTGCCTTCGAACATTAAAATGGTGGTACATTATATAAAGGGTCCATATATGAGGTAATAGTAGATAGTAATCCAGCTAATATAAAGTGGTACACTAATTAATTTCATAGGATGATATTCGAAAACATATTGATGTGTCATCAACACAGAGATGAGATATCTGCCTGTTGTATGCAAAGCACTTTTTTCTTGTCAATTCTAAGGTTTATAGAATAAAAAGTGGATCTTCAGCATTTATTTTTTCTTAAGGACAATCAGTTAAAGCATGAGGCACCTTTTTATGATGCCATAAATCACGTTCTGCAACTGTGCATTGTATAACGCTGATATGGTTGACCATTTACATTGTGACGCGCTGCTGGCTGTATGGCTGTATGAGTGGCTTGATCAGCATTAATGATAAAGGTCAGATTTACAATCTGATGAGAGGTCGGGCAATAGCTTTTGCAGAAAAGCCAGCAAAGATGACTGAATGAACAGTACTAATACGGGCATATGCGAGCATAGTATAAAGGAGTGCTTAAGGAATCATTAGCAGGTAGATGGTGACTCTATTTCTTTTTTTCATACGTTCTTTATAATAAGGATGAAAATTCTCTGTTTAGCTGAGGCCTCGTAGGTTTGAATAGTTAATCTTGTGCCATAAATATTATAAAAAAGCTTTTTTATGTGTTTTTGTAAAGAATGAAAAGGCTTAAATTAAATAAGAAAATGATTAAAGGGGACGGTTTCCAAACAAAGCAGATCCAATCCGAAGAACATTTGCGCCAAATTGAAGAGCGATTTTAAAGTCATTAGACATGCCCATAGAAAGTTTTGAAAGGTTCGTTTCTTTTGCAAGTTTTGCTAAAAGAGCAAAATAAGGACCAGGATTTTCTTGAACTGGGGGAATCGCCATCAGTCCAATAATATCAAGTCCATAATTATTTTTGCATTGAGGAACAAAAGCTCTTACTTCTTGCGGAGCAATGCCACTTTTTTGTGGTTCTAATCCTATATTGACTTGAACATAACAGGGGAGGTGCTTTTTCTGCTTTTGCATTTCTTTGGCTAGGTTTTGGGCTATTTTTTCTCGATCAACAGTTTGAATGACATCGAAAATTTTAACAGCTTCTGCTGTTTTATTGGATTGTAAAGGACCAATAAGATGAAGCTCGATTGTCTTGAATTTTTGTCGCAAGGGAGGCCATTTTTTGACTGCTTCTTGCACGCGATTTTCAGCAAAAATAGATTGTCCTGCTTGCAGAAGAGGAACAATATTGTCTGCAGAAACAGTTTTTGAAACAGCGATGAGTTGAATATTCTCTAAGGGACGATGATAGTCCTCACATGTTTTGGCAATATCTTGTTTAAGGTTTTTCCACGCCTCAATGGAGGAAATATTCTGTGTATTCATAGGGTTATACTTTCTGTTTTTATGCAGTAGTTGGATAATTTTTTTTATAAAGCTATTAAAAATAATTAATGAAAAGGTTGACGATAACATTAATCCATGGTGAATCTTTATTAGAATTTTGAACTTAATTTTATAAAGAGTATAATAGGAATGATGAGTGAACGCTATAATCCACGTGCACAAGAACAAAAATGGCAAGCGATTTGGGATGAAAAGAAAATTTTTCAAACCACTGATGATAGTGAACGTGAAAAATATTATGTTTTAGAGATGTTCCCTTATCCTTCTGGACGCATTCATATGGGGCATGTGCGCAATTACACTATGGGGGATGTTGTTGCTCGATATAAGAGGGCAAAGGGATTTCATGTGCTTCATCCAATGGGATGGGATGCTTTTGGAATGCCTGCTGAAAATGCTGCTATGCAAAATAAAGTCCATCCTAAAGTATGGACCTATGAAAATATCACGGTCATGCGAAAGCAGCTGCAGCAATTGGGCTTTTCTTTGGATTGGTCCCGTGAATTTGCTACATGTGATGTAGATTATTATCATCGTCAACAAATGCTGTTTCTGGATTTTTATCAGAAGGGGCTTATTTCACGTCAGGTAGCTAAAGTTAATTGGGATCCTGTTGATCAAACAGTTTTAGCTAATGAACAGGTTGTTGATGGTCGTGGTTGGCGTTCTGGTGCGTTGGTTGAACAACGCGAATTAACACAGTGGTTTTTCAAAATCAGTGATTTTAGTGATGATTTATTGGCAGGGCTTGAAAAGCTTGATCAGTGGCCGGAAAAAGTACGCATTATGCAAAAAAATTGGATTGGAAAATCACAAGGACTTCTGATTCGTTGGGCTTTGCATAAAACCAATACAGTGGATGATATCTGTGATGCATTTGATGAAATTGTTTGTTATTCAACACGTCCTGAGACTCTCTTTGGTGCTTCTTTTTTAGCACTTTCTGTTGATCATCCAATTGCGAAGGCTTTAGCGCAAAAGGATAAAACACTTGATACTTTTATCAAAGACTGTCAGTGTCACGGTACTACAGAAGCGGCATTTGAGACAGTGGAAAAACAAGGATTTCGTACGCCACTTTTTGCTATTCATCCTTTTGATCCGACGGTGCATCTTCCTGTTTATATCGCTAATTTTGTTCTCATGAATTATGGAACAGGAGCTGTTTTTGGATGCCCTGCTCATGATCAGAGAGATTTGGATTTTGCACGAAAATATAATCTTGCTGTGCGTCCAGTAATTGTACCAAAAGGAAGTGATGCTGAGAATTTTGTCATTGCTGAAACAGCTTATACGGGCGATGGCGTGATGATTAATTCAGACTTTTTAGATGGTTTGACACTGCAGGAAGCTTTTCAAATGGTTACTGAACGGCTTGAGAAACAGTTGCTCAAGGACCATTCTCAAGCACAAAAAACAGTGCAATTTCGATTACGTGATTGGGGAATTTCACGTCAGCGTTATTGGGGTTGTCCGATCCCTATGATCCATTGTACGGCTTGTGGTGTCGTTCCTGTTCCGCGTGCTGATTTGCCCGTTGTGTTGCCCGATGATGTCAATTTTGATCAGCCTGGTAATCCACTTGCACGTCATGATGAATGGCAAACAGTGGTTTGTCCTTCTTGTGGTCAGTCAGCAAAACGTGAAACCGATACAATGGATACTTTTGTTGATTCTTCTTGGTATTATGCGCGTTTTACTACACCTCATGCTCAAGAACCAATAGACCAGAAAGTAGCAGCACAATGGTTACCTGTTCAGCAATATATTGGTGGTATTGAGCATGCGATTTTGCATCTTTTATATGCACGTTTTTTCATGCGTGCGATGAAGATGATAGGCTATGTTTCGGTAGATGAGCCTTTTAAAGGTTTGTTTACGCAAGGTATGGTTGTTCATGAAACCTATCAAGATGAGAAAGGGTGGGTTTCGCCGGCAAATGTCGTAATCGTTGAAAAGGATGGAAAGCGTTGTGCCTATAAGCTTACCGATCAAAGTGAAGTAAGGATTGGTTCAATTGAAAAAATGTCCAAATCAAAAAAGAATGTCGTTGATCCTGATGATATTATTGCCTCCTATGGAGCGGATACTGTACGCTGGTTTATGTTGTCGGACTCTCCTCCTGAGCGTGATGTCATTTGGTCGGAATCTGGAATTGAAGGGGCGCACCGTTTTGTGCAGCGTGTTTGGCGTTTAGTGGCTTTAAGTGCTCCGGTTTTAAAGGAGGTAAAGTCATGTGCAGGACAGCAAGGAGCTGCTTTGGAGCTTTCCAAAGCGGCCCATCGCACACTTTGTGCTGTAGAAGATGATTTAGAAAAACTTGCTTTTAATCGAGCTGTTGCACGCCTTTATGAATTATTGAATGTGATAGCTTCCTCTTTAAATAAGATAGAAAATGCTGAAGATGAGATGAAGTCTGCATTGCGTCAAGCAGTGGATTTTTTCATTGCAATGATCGCTCCTATGATGCCTCATTTAGCAGAAGAATGTCATGCTGCTTTGGGTGGAAAGACACTGATGTCGCAGTGCGCTTGGCCTGCTTATGATTCTGCATTAACGGTTGAGGAATATATTACTCTACCGGTACAAATTAATGGCAAAAAGCGGGGTACTGTAACTCTTGCTGCGGTTGCTGATAATGCGGCAATTGAAGAAGCTGTTTGTGCTCTTGACTTTGTCCAAGCACAATTAGCTGGAAAATATATTAAGAAAATGATTATTGTTCCAAAAAGGATTGTTAATGTCATTATTTAATGGATTGATTGCTGCTGTTTTTTCTTGTTTGTTCGCTCTTCTTAGTGGGTGTACCATTGAACCACTTTATCGTGAAGTCTCACAGGTGTCGACACCCACGATTTCTCTTTTGCATGGTGGTGTATCAGAAAGGATTTCTAAAGGACTTTCTGAGAAATTTGCAGCCATTGTAATTGAAGAGCCCTCTGATCATTTTAGTCAAATGGTGCGTAATCATTTGCTGTTTCTTCTCTATGGACATGGAGGAAAGCCTTCTGTACCGGTTTATCAGTTGTCATTGCAAACATCGGTTTTTACACGGACATCTGTCGAAATAGATAGTGACCAGGAAGGGGATGGAATAGGACGCTCTTCTGTAGGGACAATCGTGAGTAGAGCTTCTTATATTTTAAAGAATATGAAAAATGAATTTATCGCAAAAGGGATAGGAACAATGAGTGCCTCCTTTAATCGACTTCGTCAAGAATATGCAACGGTGCAAGCTGAGAAAAACGCGCAAAAACGCGTTGCTGAAGAATTGGCTGAACGCATTTTTATGTTGCTTGCAAAAGATCTTGCAAAAATTTCTTCTTTTTAAAAGCTCAAATTCTTTAAATGTTAGAAAATGTTGTATGTTTCTCATGAAAAAGTTTTAGATAGGATATAGTAAAATAAGGCTAGGGAAAAATCTTATTTCTTTCTCTTGATGCTCTTTAAAAACATCTTCATGATATGCTTGAATAGGAACAGATAATATTTTGTAGGATTTTAAATGCTTTTTAAGTGATGTTTTGTCCAGTTTTTGCCCAGTCTGCAGCAAATGTTTGTAAGCCTTGGTCGGTTAGAGGATGTTTAACTAGATTTTTTAAGATTGCTGGTGGAATAGTTGCGACATCTGCACCGCTCAATGCTGCTTCTTTGACATGATGAACAGAACGAATAGAGGCAGCTAAAATTTGAGTTGTAAAATTATATTGGTCATAAAGAGTGCGAATTTCGTGGAGCAGTTCTGTGTCATTTTGTCCACAATCCTCTATTCTTCCAATGAAGGGTGAAATAAATGTTGCTCCTGCTTTTGCAGCCAACAAGGCTTGATTAGCCGAAAAACAAAGAGTGAGGTTTGTTTTTAATCCCTGTTCAGTAAGTACTTTACAAGCTTTTAATCCATCAAGTGTTAAGGGGAGTTTGATGCAAATATTGTCGGAAATTCTTGCTAAAACAGCAGCTTCTTTCATCATATTATTGAATTCAGTTGCAACAACTTCAGCGGAAACTGGTCCGGTGACGATGGTACAAATTTCTTTGATAACCTCAAAAATATTACGTCCAGATTTGAGTATGAGAGAAGGATTGGTTGTGACACCATCGACTAGTCCTAAATTTTGTAATTCTTGGATATCTTCTATATGAGCACTATCCACAAAAAATTTCATTCTAAATCTCCTTGGGTTTTTAAAAGCCTGTTTTTAACATTTTTATTGGCTCTTCTTGTGTTTATTATGCGCTATTCTTTATAGCAAAGGCAAGGGCCTGATTGATGTATAGAGGGATGGATATAAAATCTCTTAAGAAGAGAAGGAAAGAAAATAAAAAAATGTGTTATCGCATTTTTTCATTCTGAAGTGGTTATTTTATTGGTCGTATAAAGAAAAGGTTAGGAAAAAGTGGGGTATGAGAACAGGTAAAATGTAAAAATAAGACCAGAGCAATATTGATAAAAAGGTGAAGTCAATTGTGACAGAAATGAAAATTGTTTCAGTTGTAGTGCCGATTCCGGTTTCTCAGGCCTATAACTACCTAGTAGAGCCGCATATGGAGGTAAAAGTTGGTTCTTTTGTGCGTGTTCCTGTTGCAGGGCGCGAGATTTGTGGTTTTATAGTAGCTATTGGTGATCGGATATCTGAAGAAGAACAAAGGGATGATTTAAAGAGAGTGATGGTTGTTCCTGTAGCGCGTGACAAATTGCGCTTTGTAACTCATGTTTTTGATTGTCCACCATTAAAGGCTGAAATGATCGCGTTTTTGCGTTTTGTTAGTCAGTATACCATGACGCCTTTCGGTCTTGTTGCAGGACTGATTTTACGTGTGCCGACAGCTTTGGATCCAGAAGAGAATGTGGTTGGTTTACGTTATTGTGGAATGGATGTGGGGCGTTTAACGCCAGCGCGATCAAGAGTTTTAGAATTGGCTCGTGATGGGATGATTTGGACTCGTTCTGATCTTGCTCATGCAGCAGGAACTTCTCCTTCAGTGGTGGATCTTTTAAAGTCGCTTGGAGTTTTTGAAGAAGTTATAATGCCAGCACAGGCAGTGGTTGCTATGCCTGATCCTGATTTTTGTCCACCTGTTTTAGAAGAAGCGCAGAAATCTGCAGCAAACTTGTTGCGAGAAAGTGTTTTATCTTCTCGATTTCAGGTTTTTTTACTTGATGGAGTCACGGGATCAGGCAAAACAGAAGTATATTTTGAAGCGGTTGCTCAGGCGCTAAAGGGTAACAAACAGGTTTTAATTTTATTGCCCGAAATTGCTTTAACACAGCAATTTTTAGATCGTTTTCATGCACGTTTTGGAGCTTCAGCGGCTGAATGGCATTCCGATTTAACACTACGTCGTCGTGAACGTGTGTGGAGGCAAGTTGCAGAGGGAAAAGTGAGTGTTGTTGCGGGAGCACGTTCAGCACTTTTCTTACCCTTTCTAGATCTTGGATTAATTGTTGTTGATGAAGAACATGATGGTGCTTATAAACAAGAAGAACGTATTTTTTATCATGCGCGGGATATGGCTGTTGCACGAGGATCTTTTGAGTGTTGTCCAGTTATTTTATCTTCAGCGACTCCTTCAGTTGAGAGCCAGGTCAATGTTTTATGGGGTCGTTATCAGCGAGTGCATTTACCTTCAAGATTTCAAGCAGCAGCGTTGCCGCATTTGCAAGTGATTGATATGCGTAAAGGGGTCCTAGAAAAAGGACGCTTTATTTCTTCTGTTCTTGAACAGTCTTTGAGAAAAACTTTGGAAAAAGGTGAACAGGCGCTCTTGTTTCTCAATCGGCGTGGATATGCACCTTTAACGCTCTGTCGGATATGTGGACATCGCTTTCATTGTACGGATTGTTCAAGTTGGTTGGTGGAGCACCGTTTACGAGAACAGCTTAAATGTCATCATTGTGGTTATTGTCAACCTCTTCCAGAAGCTTGTCCAGAGTGTGGGACATTGGATCATTTAGTATCTTGTGGGCCAGGAGTGGAAAGAATTGCTGAGGAAACACGGATGCTTTTTCCACAGGCACGGTTGCTTATTCTGTCTACTGATTTAAAAGGAGGAATCAATCAATTACGACGAGAATTAGAAGCAATTGCAAAGGGAGATGTGGATATTATTATTGGAACACAGTTAGTTGCTAAGGGGCATCATTTCCCTGGATTGTCTTTGGTTGGGGTGATTGATGCTGATCTTGGTCTTGCCAATGGTGATTTACGTGCGGGTGAGCGCACCTTTCAGCTTTTGTCCCAGGTCACAGGGCGGGCTGGGCGTATGGGATTAGAAAGTTTAGGATTGTTGCAAACTTATCAACCAGATCATCCAGTTATAAAAGCTTTGCTTTCACAACAGCGTGAAGATTTTTATGAGCGTGAGATTGCGATACGCCAGCATGATTCTTTACCTCCTTATGGAAGATTTGCAGCTGTGATTGTCTCTTCGGAAAAACGCCAAGCTGCAGAAAATTATGCTCGTGCATTGCGCCGAGTTGCACCATCAATAAAAGGTGCGTCGGTGATGGGACCGGCGGAAGCACAGCTGGCGCTTGTGCGGGGGCGTTATCGTTTTCGACTTTTATTCCATGGGCTACGCTCTTTTGATATTCAAGGGTTTATTCGTTTTGTTCTATCTCGTGCACCAAAAAAACCTAGTTCGGTTCGGGTTCAGATTGATATTGATCCGCAAAGTTTTCTCTAAACAAAAGAATAGGGATATCTATCTATTAAAATATGTTTTCAATGGGGGCTGTTTTGAAAAAGGTTGGATTTATAATTTTTATTTTTGCTTGGCTTATCGAAATAGGAACACAAGCATCGGTTTCTGATGTGATTAAAAACAATGAAAAAAAGGAAATGCAAAGTGTTGATGCGACTGTTTTTGTTTTTACTTATCGCTTAATGAGAGAAATGGAAAAGGTTTTTCAGCCAATCATTGCTTCTCCAAAACAAGTAATGCACTCTCTTTGTGGTTTTCCAGTTATGCATTCTCGCCAATTAGTTTATGGTTATGTGGCTTTTTATGATGATATAATTTTGCAAGATATTATGGCTTTTAATAAATCACTCAGTGTTCACTATAAGAGTGTTGTTGGACCACTAACAGCGCAAATTTTGCAGCATTTACAAAATCATCGTAAGTTAATGGAAAAGGCTCGTATTTTAGATCTTTCGGTAAACGTTGTGGAAGCTCTTTTGATAGATGAAAGTTTTAAGATGGATGTTTTATTATCTAAGGTTGGAACAGAAATTTCCTCTTCAGTATTTGATACTTTTTACGAAGTAGATATGAGAAAATTGAATCAAATATCAGCCGATATCAAAAGTGGACTCAAAAAAAAATGTGTTCCTTACTCGTCGATTGAAAAGTTATTATAGTTATTTTATCTAAAAATTTTCGAAAAGCGTTACTTTGTGGTGTTGCGAGTCGGTTATGTCTATGCTAGAGGTTGAAAGATTTTTGTTCTGAGTTTCAAGAAAGAGATTTTTGGAATTTGAAATATGTGGTCCATTTTATCTGATCAATATAAAAGAATCCCTTAAGAAAAAGAGGCGGTGTTTCGTGTCAGATTCAGTTTCTCTTGTACCATTGCCGTTAATGAGCCAGCGTTATGCAAAAGCGTTTTTTGATTTGGCTCAAGAAGCAGGTTGTGTTGAGCAGGTTGAAAAAGAAGTAGCGTCTTTCTTGAAAGTTTTGGAGCAAAATGAGGATTTGCAACACTTTGTGCAAAACCCATTCTTTTCAGTAAGAAAACAGAAAGAAGCGTTAAATGTTCTTTGTCAAAACATGGAGTTCGCTCATCAAGAAGCGGGTCGAATTTTTCGCAATTTTTTGGGGGTTATTGCAGCCAATCGTAGGCTTTTTGCGTTATTGGGTATTTTGCAGGCTTTTCAGCGTCATCTTGCTCTCTTCCGTGGAGAGTTTTTGGTGCAAGTTACTTCTGCGTGTCCGTTAAATGTTCACCAGAAAGAAATGTTGTGTGCGGCGTTGGAAAGTGTTATTAAGAGAAGCGTTGTATTACAAGTTTCTGTTGATCCAACGATTCTTGGTGGGTTTATCATTCGTTTAGGGTCATATCAAATTGATGCGTCCCTTGTGACAAAATTATCTTCACTTAAGCTTGTATTGAAAAAAGAGGTCAGCTGATGAATATTAGACCGTCTGAAATTTCAAAAATTCTAAAAAAGCAAATCAAGAGCTTTGACCAAAAAGCTGAAATTTCAGAGATTGGTTGGGTTTTATCTGTGGGTGATGGGATTGCTCGCGTTTATGGTCTGGATAATGTCCAGGCGGGTGAGATGGTTGCTTTCTCCAATGGTGTACAGGGGATGGCACTGAATTTGGAAACGGATAATGTTGGGGTTGTGATTTTTGGATCAGACCGTAATATTCGTGAGGGTGATACTGTTAAGCGGCTCGGTGCTATTGTAGATGTTCCTGTGGGGCCATCTTTGCTTGGTCGTGTTGTAGATGCACTGGGTAATCCTATTGATGGAAAAGGCCCTATAAAGACGAAGCAGCGTCGTCGTGTGGATGTCAAAGCTCCCGGTATTATTCCACGTCAGTCTGTGCATGAGCCCATGTCAACAGGGTTGAAGGTTATTGATGCCTTGATTCCCATTGGACGTGGACAGCGTGAATTGGTGATAGGTGATCGTCAAACAGGAAAAACAGCGATTTTGCTTGATACATTTTTAAATCAGAAGTCTTTTCATGAAGGGAAAGGGCGAGAGGAAGACAAAGTATATTGTATTTATGTAGCAATTGGTCAAAAACGTTCAACGGTTGCACAATTTGTTAAAGTCTTGGAAGAACGTGGAGCTCTTGATTATTCGATTATTGTCGCGGCTACAGCTTCTGATCCCGCTCCGATGCAATTTATTGCTCCTCTTGCTGGTTGTGCAATGGGAGAATATTTCCGTGATAATGGCCAACATGCTTTGATCGGTTATGATGATCTTTCCAAACAGGCTGTGGCTTATCGCCAAATGTCTCTTTTATTGCGTCGTCCTCCTGGTCGTGAAGCTTATCCAGGAGATGTTTTTTATCTGCACTCTCGTCTTTTGGAGCGGGCTGCAAAGCTTAATGCAGATAATGGTTCTGGATCTTTAACGGCGTTGCCGGTGATTGAAACGCAGGCCAATGATGTTTCCGCTTATATTCCAACAAATGTGATTTCGATCACCGATGGTCAGATTTTTCTGGAGACAAATTTATTTTATCAAGGAATTCGTCCTGCAGTAAATGTTGGGCTTTCTGTTTCACGTGTTGGTTCTGCTGCCCAAATTAAGGCAATGAAGCAGGTCGCTGGTTCTATAAAGGGTGAATTGGCTCAATATCGGGAAATGGCGGCTTTTGCGCAATTTGGTTCAGATTTAGATGTTTCGACGCAACATCTTTTAAATCGTGGTGCACGTTTGACAGAGCTTTTAAAGCAGCTACAATTCTCTCCACTTAAAGTACAAGAACAAGTTGTTGTTATTTTTGCTGGTGTAAATGGTTATCTTGATTCATTAGCTGTTTCCGATGTTGGGCGATTTGAACAGGGGCTTTTGGCACTCCTACGCAGTAATCATGGGGAGCTTTTAGATGCGATAGCTGAGCAAAAACAGATAACGGATGAAATTAAAACTGAGATGATTGCTGTCCTTGATAGTTATGCAAAGAATTTTTCTTAGTTAATTGATGGAATGCATGAATGGCGTCGCTAAAGGATCTTAGAGACCGTATTGCCTCGGTTAAGGCAACGCAAAAGATTACCAAAGCCATGCAAATGGTTGCTGCGGCAAAGTTGCATCGTGCGCAAGAAGCGGCTGAATCTGCGCGTCCTTACGCTCAGCGTATGGCTGCTCTTTTAGCGCATGTATCTGCTGATATTAGTCCGGTGGATGCACCATCTTTAATGTGTGGTACAGGGCGAGATGATAAGCATCTTTTGGTTGTTTGTACAGCTGAGCGTGGTTTATGTGGTGCTTTTAATACACAAATTGTTCGTCATGCGCGTGAGCATATTAATGGCCTTCTTTCTAGAGATAAAACGGTTAAAATTTTAACTGTTGGAAAAAAGGGTGCAGATATTTTACTTCGTGATTTTAAAATTCTGATGATTGATCATATTGATTTGCGTTCTGTGAAACAGATAACTTTTTCTGAAGCAGCAAAAGTTAGTCAGCGTATTATTGATCTTTTCAATGAAGGAATATTTGATGTTTGTACGCTTTTTTACTCTGAATTTGTATCAGTCATTAACCAATGTCCAAAGGCTATCGATTTAATTCCAGTAGTTGCCCAAAAGAAATTCTCTGATAAGACTAGTGGTATTAAAAAAGAAAAGAAAAATGGGGTTGTGCAATCCGCTGTTTATGATTATGAGCCGGATGCAGCTTCGCTTGTGGGTGAGCTTGTTCTTCGTAATCTCTCTGTGCAAATCTTTCGTGCTTTGCTTGAAAATGTTGCCGGTGAAATGGGCGCAAAGATGAGTGCTATGGACAATGCATCACGCAATGCCGGTGAGATGATTAATAAGTTGACTGTAACATATAATCGTCAGCGTCAGGCGCAGATTACAACGGAATTGATTGAAATTATTGCGGGCGCTGAAGCGCTTTAAAGTGAGAAGGTAAAGATTGATGATAAAAGCAGCAACGTCAAAAAAAGGAGCACTAAAGAATGAAAAAGGAAAATCAGTTGCTCATTCAGGCGTAAAAAAGACTTCTTCGGCGAAGTCAGCAAAGGGTACAAAAAAATCTTCTGATCTTGCGCATGTTGATTCTAAAATTGTTCTTCCAAAGGGATCTATTGGTGAAATTAAGCAAGTTATAGGAGCTGTCGTTGATGTGCATTTTGAAGGAGAATTACCCAATATTCTTAATGCGTTGGAAACAGAGAATTTAGGAAATCGGCTTGTTCTAGAAGTGGCTCAACATTTGGGTGAAAATACAGTTCGTACTATAGCGATGGATACAACAGAGGGCCTTGTCCGTGGTCAAAAGGTTTATGATACAGGAACGCAAATCTGTGTACCTGTTGGAGAAGCAACTCTTGGTCGTATTATGAATGTGATTGGTGAGCCAGTTGACGAGGTTGGACCAATTATGGCGACTAAAAAACGTTCAATTCACCAAGAAGCACCTAAATATATGGAACAATCAACTGAATTAGAAATTCTTATTACTGGAATTAAAGTGATTGATTTGCTTGCGCCTTATTCTAAAGGAGGAAAAGTTGGTTTATTTGGGGGAGCTGGTGTCGGTAAAACCGTTTTAATTATGGAGCTCATCAACAATATTGCAAAAGCACATGGAGGTTATTCAGTATTTGCTGGTGTAGGAGAGCGTACCCGTGAAGGGAATGATCTATATAATGAAATGATTGAAAGCCGTGTGAATGTGAGTCCAAAAGAGAAACGGGGTTCAACTGCGGGTTCAAAATGTGCTCTTGTTTATGGACAGATGAATGAGCCACCAGGTGCGCGCGCACGTGTAGCACTTTCAGGTTTGACGATTGCAGAAAGTTTTCGTGATGAAGGGCAAGATGTGCTTTTCTTTGTGGATAATATTTTTCGTTTTACACAAGCTGGTGCAGAGGTTTCAGCTCTTTTGGGGCGTATTCCTTCTGCTGTGGGGTATCAACCAACTTTGGCAACGGATATGGGGGCTTTGCAAGAACGTATTACTAGTACCAGAACAGGATCTATCACGTCGGTTCAAGCTATTTATGTTCCCGCTGATGATTTGACTGATCCAGCGCCTGCTACGTCTTTTGCGCATTTGGATGCTACAACAGTTCTTTCTCGTTCAATTGCGGAAAAGGGAATTTATCCAGCGGTTGATCCGCTTGATTCTTTTTCGCGAATGTTGGATCCATTGATTGTGGGTGAAGAGCATTATGCTGTTGCTTGTCAGGTTCAAAATATTTTGCAACGTTATAAATCTTTGCAAGATATTATTGCTATTCTTGGTATGGATGAATTGTCTGAAGAAGATAAGCTGTTGGTCGCGCGGGCACGTAAAATTGAGCGTTTCCTTTCACAACCTTTTCATGTAGCCGAAGCTTTTACTGGTGCTCCTGGAAAATTGGTTTCTTTAGAAGAGACTATTAAAGGATTTAAAGGACTTTGTGCGGGTGATTATGATGATTTACCAGAAGCAGCTTTTTATATGGTTGGTTCGATCGATGAGGCAATTGAAAAAGGAAAACATTTGATTTCAGAAGCTTCTTTATAAAAGATACTCTATAATCAATGTTTGTCTTAGAAAGGCAAGAGGTTCCCGTGGAAAATAAAAGAACAGAATCTTTCTTGTTTGAACTTATATCTCCTGAAAAACTTGTCTTTTCAGAAAAAGTTGTGTCTGTTGTTCTACCTTCAACATCCGGATATTTAACGGTTATGGCTTATCATGCTCCTGTAGTGGTGAGTTTAATTCCGGGTGTTATTAGAGTTATATCTTCCTCGGGAGAAAGGGTATTTGCCCTTTTGGGAGGGGTTGCAGATATTACATCTGCGGGGTGTTCTCTTTTGGCTGAAACTGTTGTTTCTGTTGATCATTTATCTCTTCATGACCTTGAGCACTGCCTGGAAGAAGTTCGAGTTATGGTGGAAGAAAACTCAAGCGGTCAGGCTCATCATAAAGTGGAAGAGGTTTTTCATAAACTAACATTTATGGGTGGTGTTTCAGCAGTAGCATAATGAAAAATGCAGAGACAGGCGATATAAACAATGAGGGTAATGGAATAGTGCCTGTCGCGGAAGTTGGGCTTTTTTCTCATCCGGGTACTATTTTTGCGGGATCTGTACCAAAATGCCTCATTTATATTTTTGCTTCTTGTATTTTACAATGGGCTTATGGCTTAGGGGCCAATATGGTTCAAGCTAATGTTATTGAGCTCACGGGAGATTTCAATATAACGCTTATTGAAACTATATGGTTGGTCGGTACTTATATGGCGCCCAATGTAAGTATTGCAATCATCTTAATTAAGATTCGTTATCAATTTGGTCTACGAAATTTTGCTGAATTATCGATCCTTGGGTTTGTTTTGGTGTGTATTTTGCATTTGTTTGTTACGGATTTACACTCAGCTTTGATTATTCGTTTTTTCGCTGGTATTGCTGCTGCACCAATGGCTTCATTAGCATTTCTCTATATGATGGAGGCTTTTGCTCCAGAAAAAAAATTTACTATTGGTCTCAGTTTAAATTATATGAATGCGGCTTTAGCTATTCCTTTGTCGCGTTTGATTTCGCCGAGTCTTCTCGAAAAGGGTGGATTTTCTAGTCTTTCAGCGTTGGAGATAGGGCTTGTATTGATCGGTTTAGGATGTATTTTTTCTCTGCCACTCACTCCGATTGCTCGCAACAAGGTGCTTCAAAAGCTAGATTGGGTGAGTTATAGTTTAATTGCGCTTGGGCTTGGTTTAAATGCTATCGTAATGTCTGTTGGCAAGTGGTATTGGTGGGTTGAAACACCATGGATTGGTTGGGGGCTTGCGCTTGCTATTTTTTCTTTGATAATTGCCATTATGATTGAGCTGAATAGAGCAACTCCATTGGTTTATTTACGTTGGCTTTTCAGCAAAGAAATGATCCAAGTTGTTTTGGTTTTATTGGTATTTCGAATTCTTTTATTGGAGCAATCAACTTTAGCTGCCGACTTCTTTAATCTTTTTGGTTTGTTGAATCGTGATATGGCTCCTATGTATCTTGCAGTTGCTTTGGGTACGCTTTTAGGAGGTGGCGTTTGTGTCTTTTTTTTACGAACGGGCCGTGAAGATTATTTTTATCTTTTATCTTTGAGCTGTTTAGCATTGGGATCTTATTTAGATAGTTATGTCAGTCTGTTAACCCGTCCAGTAGATATGATTATGAGTCAAGGATTAATAGGTTTTGGTTATGCTCTTTTTTTGCCTCCTGCTTTATGTAATGGCTTTGTTAAAGCAAGTGTGCGAGGCCCCAATTATGTTTTAAGTTTTATTGCGATTTTTTTATTGGCACAAGTCACAGGAGGGCTTATGAGTGCAGCTCTTTTTGGCAGTTTGCAATTTTTTTTCGCGCGTCATCATTTTGAGTATTTAACGCAAGAAATTATACCTACGGGTTCTATGGGTTCACTTGTTTTCAATGAGGTCAATAGCTTGTCCTCTCCTTATAGTGCTTTAATATTTCGTAGTTTGGAGGATGGGATAACGATATTAAACCTGACAGATCAATTAAAATTGACAGCAAATATTTTGGCTTATAGTGATGTTTTTCGGCTTTATTTTTATATGGCAATGGTTGTTTTTATTATTTTTCTTATCAAAATATTTTATAGATTATATTCTTTATGATAATTTCGTAATACTTTAAAAAGTAAAGTATGAT
The DNA here is from genome assembly GCF_002022665.1 of Bartonella sp. JB63. Classification (NCBI taxonomy): domain Bacteria; kingdom Pseudomonadati; phylum Pseudomonadota; class Alphaproteobacteria; order Hyphomicrobiales; family Bartonellaceae; genus Bartonella; species Bartonella sp. JB63. The sequence goes on along the minus strand of NZ_CP019788.1, from coordinate 1,235,722 downwards.
CAGTAATGCGTAGGTGAAAAGGGATGATCAAAGTCTTGCGATCAAAATCAACAATTGTTGCATTCCTATCAGGTGTAATGGGTATTGTATTGATTTTATGGGCTTGGCAATTACCACCATTTATAAGCACTTTTCAAAAAACAGATAATGCCTCGATTAAGGGAAATATCACCCTTATAAGTCCGCAAATTTCTGGTGTGGTAAAACGAGTTTATGTTCAAGATTATCAAAGGATTGAAAAGGGAATGGTTTTGTTTGAATTGGATGATACCCTTTTTCGGTACCAGTTGGCTCAAGCGCAAGCAATTCTTGAAGCAAAAAAGGCAAAACTCGCAAGCGTTTTGTTACAAATTCAACTTTTGCAAAAGGAAATTGATAAGATAAGAGCTGAGATGGTTCATTTTCAAAAATTATCTAAAAATACTTTGTCTCATTCTAATAAGGATTTAAATACTCAGGAAAGTTTACCATTATCTTCTGCTTTTCTAAATTTATCAGTGACATTTGAAACAAAGCGCCAGTTGCACAAGCAATTGGATTTTGAACGACAAGGTTTGCAATCAGATATTGCAGGAGCAAAAGTGAGTGTTGAAGTAGCTGAGCTGAATCTAGCTCATACTAAAATTATTTCTCCTACTGTGGGACATATTGGATCGGTTGGAGTACAAGTAGGGCAATATGTAGTGCCCGGTATGCGGTTGGTTTCTGTTATTCCTGATGACATTTGGATTATTGCTAATTACAAAGAAACACAGATTTCTGATATGCGTATTGGACAGCCTGTTGTTTTTTCTGTTGATGCTTTAAATAATCAAAAATTAACAGGACGTGTGGTGCGTTTTGCTCCTGCAACAAGGTCAGAATTTGCATTATTAGGAACAGAGACTGCAATTGGTAATTTTATCAAAATTGCGCAACGCATCTCTGTTCGTATTGCCATAGATCCAGGGCAAGAGAGAATTAAGCAACTTATTCCCGGAATGTCGGTGGTGACGTATGTTGATACAGCACCGCGTTCTTCTAGAGATTGAAGTATTTTTTCTTTATATTTTACAATAAGTGTTTTTTTAGCTTAGAGGATTTTGTTCGGTTTATTCTTTCATTCTTATGATTTTAAAGAGTAATTGAGAATTCTTATCTTTTTCAAGATAAGATAACAGAGTGACCATTTCTTAGTGTGTGGTGAAAAGATGATCCATTGAAAAGTTAATAGTATCCGTATGTTGTTAGTTTTTGCGTACCAGGCAATAGCTGGTTAAAATGAGTCCAGCAGCTAATAAAAGGGTTGTTTTGGGATTTTCTTTTGCTTTCTTTTTCAGTTCTTCGGCATGGGTGTTAATGTTGTAAAGAGCTTGGTGTCCTTTTAGTTTCCGTTTGTTTAGCATTTTGGAGATCCTTTCAAAAAGATGATCTTGAAAGTGCTGATGGTTGATTGTTGTGAGCTCCTCTTTTAATTACACAATGCGTTTTTTGATTTTATCATCTTTTCTGCAAGAGCTCTGAAATATATACATTAGCTTATTCCTTCTTAATTTTAATATCTAATGCAAGTATGTAAGATAGGATTGTCTGTAGAGTTTGGTATAACGGTTTGAAAATTAAAAGGTTTCATTCTTCTTTTCTAGCCTCTGTTGAACATCGGTTCTTGATGTTTAAAAAGAGAGACTCTTAAGAAAATTTTCTGATCAATGCATTTTTTCGAATTGTGCTATACTGGATATTACCATAAAGATAAATAAACTCCGTTTTTGCAAGTTTGAGGAGCTGATGAACGCAGCATATTATTTATCTAAACCTTTAGAACGTCATCGGTCTATTGCCGTTGCGGTGGGTGATGTTATGGTTGGGGGTGAGAACCCGATTGTTATTCAGTCTATGACGAATACCGATACTGCTGATGTTGATGCGACAGTTGCTCAGATTGCTGCTCTTTGGCGTGCAGGATCCCAATTGGTTCGAGTAACTGTTGATCGACATGAAGCAGCAGCAGCTGTTCCAAGGATACGGGAACGGCTAGAAAGATTGGGTATTTTTGTGCCGTTGGTAGGCGATTTTCATTATATTGGTCACACACTTTTGACTGAGCATCCTACGTGTGCAGAAGCGCTTGCAAAATATCGTATTAATCCTGGCAATGTTGGTTTTGGTGCAAAAAAGGATCAGCAGTTTATTCAAATTATTCAGATAGCATGCCGTTATCGTAAACCTATACGAATTGGAGTGAATTGGGGATCATTGGATCAGGTGTTGTTAACACGGCTTATGGATGAAAATGCTCGGCAGGAAAAGCCTTTATCTGTTACTGAGGTTATTCGGGAAGCTGTAGTTCAATCGGCACTTCATTCAGCTCTTTTAGCTGAAGAAACTGGTTTAGGACGGGAGTATATTATCCTTTCTGTTAAAATGAGTGATGTACAAGATCTCATTGCTGTTTATACCATGTTGGCAAAACGGTGTAATTATGCTCTTCATCTGGGGTTGACAGAGGCGGGTATGGGGACAAAGGGAATTGTTGCTTCTTCTGTAGCTTTGGGAATTTTATTGCAGCAAGGAATTGGTGATACAATTCGTATTTCATTGACACCTGAGCCAGGCGGTGATCGAACGCGAGAAGTAAAAGTTTGTCAAGAACTTTTACAAGTTATGGGGTTTCGGCAATTTGTTCCTGTAGTTGCTGCGTGTCCAGGATGTGGTCGGACAACTTCAACGTTTTTTCAACAATTAGCGCAAAAAATCGAAGCGGATTTGTGCAAAAATATGCCGATTTGGCGTGATAAATATCCAGGTGTTGAAGGTTTAAAAGTTGCTGTCATGGGGTGTATTGTCAATGGACCAGGAGAATCGAAACATGCTGATATTGGAATTTCATTACCTGGGGTAGGCGAAAATCCAGCAGCTCCTGTTTTTATTGATGGCAAAAAAGTGAAGACTTTGCGCGGTCCTCATATTGCTGAAGAATTTGAAGCAATTTTAGGTGAATATATTCATACACGTTTTGGGACGTAATTGACACAAGAGAATGATGTTGTTCTGTTTGCTTTTCTTATCTTGATGAAGAGTTTAGAGCAATTTGGGAAGAGTATATTCATAGATGTTTTTGCAGGATTGATACGAAAAGGGTATGTCATTCTATCTGCTTTTATTTTATTTATGATACCAAAGAGGTGGTAAATTTTAATTTTTGCGTTTTGCAATAAAATGTGCTGCTTGTTTGAGTGGGATGGCTTTAGCTCCAAAGGGGATGAGAAGTTCTTCCGCTTTTTTAATAAGTTCATCTCGTTTTTTTTGGACTTCATCAATACCATAAAGATTAACCAGTGTTGCTTTGTTGGCTGTTTGGTCTTTCCCTACAGTTTTTCCAAGAATTTTTGTTTGAGAAATTAGATCAAGAAGGTCATCGGTCAATTGAAAAGCCAAGCCAATCTGTGTTCCAAATGAGGCAAGTTTATCGGTCAATGTTTTGGAAGCTTGCCCCATAATTGCACCTGCTTGACAAGCAAAACGCATAAGAGAGGCTGTTTTCATATGTTGTAGAGTGATTATTGCACTCTCATCTTGTGGTTTTTTTTCAGCTTCTAGATCGAGCATTTGTCCACCAATCATACCACCAAGACCCGTAGCTTGTGTGAGAGCTGTGATCAGATTAATTTTCGTTTTTGGAGAAAAAGAACAGGCTTTATTAGCAATGATTTCAAAAGCGAAAGTGAGAAGAGCATTACCTGCTAAAATTGCTGTTGCTTCATTAAAGGCTACGTGAACAGTGGGTTTGCCGCGTCGGAGTGTATCATTATCTAGAGCAGGAAGATCATCGTGAATGAGTGAATAACAGTGAAGACATTCCAATGCCACGCCGATATCAAGAGATTGTTCAGGAGGGACATCAAAAAGAGTAGCACTTTGAATAACCAAGAAAGGGCGTAGGCGTTTACCACCGTTTAAAACACCGTGACGCATGGCATCGATAAGGATTTTAGGTCGGATAATTTCACCATTTTGGGCTTTATGACTTAGAAGTGTATCGAGTCGTTTTTCAATATTGTGTGCATATTTTGCAAGAAGAATCTTAAATTCATGCATCATTTCTTCCTTTCTTCTTTGCAAAATGATGAGGTTCTTTTTATGATAGAAAAATGAAGAATAAAATGGTTATTTTCATGCTCTTAAATTTTTTGAAAAAAGGGGAAAGAGGAGAAAAGGTGGCGATAAGAGTCATACATTATATGATTAATCTTGTTGTTTTTTGTTTTTGTTTCCAATTGTTTTGTTGTTAATTTACCGTTTGGGTTTTATTCACCCTGTTTTTATTTTAATGATGTGTGATTGGGTAAGTAACAAGAGATATGAGCGTAAATGGATTACGCTATCTTGAGTTATTATGTCTTAAGGTGGCCAGTTTTGCTGTCATTCTGGTGTTGATTGGACTATGTTGATCGATATCTTAAAAATTGATTTAAAACCTTTTTGCGGAAGATCAACAATATATGCAAATGATCAAAAATCTTTTTTTGTAGTCTAATCGGTTTTATATCCGTAAGGTTATTGAAATGCCTTATTCTATTATAGCTGATTAATCTTATCAAAAAAACAGATTATAGAGATCTATTTGAATATTGCAGAAGGGGGCCTGGAATTTATGGAATAGAAGCTGCAGCTTTTTATTATTTTCAGAAATCTGCATGGCATTTAACTTTACAACCGGTTGAGGCTCTTGTGGCAAGTTTACCTAATCCTTATTGGCGCAATCCACGTCGACCAATCGATAATTTTTATAGCTTTAACCCGTTTTATTGAAAAACGAATTTGTTTTCACGTTGCTTATATGCACTGTATTCATTAAAAGATATTTAGAATTATTGAAAAGAAAAACAAAAATTATATGAAAGTCTAGTCAAAAGACTTTAATCAGTATATAAAGAAACAAAATTTTATTCTATTGTTGACAGAAGTCGTCATTCTTAGCATGATTGTTTCTGTAGTAGTTAATATGGAGTATCCTTTTATGGCTGTACCTAAACGAAAAACTTCTCCATCAAGACGAGGTATGCGCCGTTCGGCTGATTCCCTTAAAGCATCCATTTATATTGAAGATAAAAGTTCTGGTGAATTGCGTCGCCCTCATCATATTGATTTAAAAACAGGTATGTATCGTGGGCGTTCAGTTTTGCCTGCTAAAGAATAAGCTATCTATCAGTTACTAATGATTAAGCTCATTGTGAATGCTATAACTTGGATAAAATAAGCAAGAGACTTTTTCTATAATCTTATACAGGTGGTCACTTTTAATCAGAAGAGCTTTTTGTTGCACTTACACTTTATTCTATAAAACTATGAGTTTCTCTCTTCCTCGGAAAGAGGGATATGTTGTCTGTTGAACTAATATGCCATAAAAAATCCTCTGACTTCTCGTCAAGAAAATCCTTTTCTTAAAGCCTAGAGCTTAAAAAGCCGAGTAAGAGATTAAGAGGCAGAGTATAAACCAACTTTCTGTTGGTTTATACTGTTATGATGCAAAACCCCGTAGCGGATTACACAGCATAAACAGCACTATTCCCTTCATCAATTTCACTTTTAAATTCGCTTTTTGATTTCTTATTCAGGTGTTTTTCTATCAAGTTTATCGCTTCTGTTTCGGTAAGACTATTGACAACAGCGATTTCACGAGCCATTCGGTCGAGAGCAATAGCATAAAGTTGACGTTCTGAATAAGACTGCTCCGGTTGTAGGTCTGAGCGGAAGAGATCGCGAATCACTTCAGCAATAGAAATAATATCTCCTGAATTGATTTTAGTATCATATTCTTGAGCTCGTCGTGACCACATAGTGCGTTTAATTTTTGCTCTTCCTTGAAGAATTTTGAAAGCACGATTTACGGAATCAACAGTAGATAATTTGCGCATTCCGCTAGAAAGAGCTTTTGCAATAGGGACTTTTACATCCATTTTATCTTTAGCAAAATGGATCACAAAAAGTTTTAATTTATGTCCTGCAACTTCTTGTTCTTCAATCGCCATAATTTGGCCCACTCCATGGGTAGGGTAGACGATATATTCAGAGGTTAAAAAATCTTTAGCACTGAAAGAGGTATTCTGCGGGGGTGCCATATTTTAATTTACTCCCTTTGTGGCCAATTATAATGATATTGGCAAAAAGATTAAACGCTTTAAAGCTAAATGTTTTTGAACCGAGCGCTGAAGCTAAGTGCTTTAAAACCAAGCAAAAAATACTTTAGTAAAAAAAGCAAAAAAAATACTTAGCAAAATGGCTATGTTAAAACTTTGTTAACATAAAAAATCAAAAGAATCAATCATTTCTCTTGAAAATTTATGTGCATGTCAAATGATGTAACTTTTAGAGAGATGTGGTATTCATTAAATTAAGTATTATTCACCATTTCCTGGATTTTCTGAAAAATACTTTTCTAATTTATCGGGAACACCATCCATTTCTTTTGCTTGGGGAAGTGGCTCTTTTTTTGTCATTAAATTAGGCCATCTATTTGCATAGTTTAAATTGAGTTCCAACCATTTTTCTAATCCTGGTTCAGTGTCTGGTTTAATGGCTTCAGCTGGGCATTCTGGCTCGCAGACACCACAATCGATGCATTCGTCAGGGTGAATGACAAGCATATTTTCGCCTTCATAAAAACAGTCAACAGGACAAACTTCAACGCAGTCAGTGTATTTGCACTGAATGCAATTGTCAGTTACAACATAAGTCAAGATCAAACTCCATTTTCCATTTTAATGATCCTTAAAAGGGCTTATTTATAAATGTGCATCCTTATCATTTTTAAGTTGATCACGAAGCACAGCCAATTTTGCAAAAGGCGAATTAGGATCATGATTTTGTTTTCGCGATGATTTACTATGTACGGAAGTAGTTTTATTGTATTTACACGAATGTTGATCTTTTAAAGGTTTTTCGTAAGAGGTTTCATGGAGTGTATTGCCTCTTTGTGTGAAAGTTTTTTTGTGCTTCTCTTTCCACTTTTGTTTAGAGTTATCACGATTTCGATGATGGTTCATCTGTTGATAATGATAACGCCACAATAAAACAGTTTTATTTTCCGCTTTGTTTTGCATGTGTTTGGCAAAATCACCAACAGGTTCAGCTTTTGGTAAACAATCTATAGCACAGGGGTGTTGTTCAAGAGGAGAAGACGTTTTTGTTTCTGTTTGGAATGTGCTGGATTCTTTTATCGTTTTCCAGAAATCACCAATGCATTCTGCTTCAGGAAAAAGTTCCATTGTTATGGGGGTACTAGGGAAAGAGTGTTTGTCTAAAAGATTTTTTGCAAGCACAGAACTGTCATAACAATGCGACTGATAACCAAGTCCTTTAAGAATTTCTTCCATATCAGCCTCATTGGCACCAAGAGTAGACATCATTGCCGGAGTGACAAAAAAACTTTTACCATCATAGGCACCATCTGGTTTTGGTTCTAATCCTGGCTTCCAATGTAGTGTTGGGCGAATGAGGTTAGCAAGACGTTCTAAAATATCAATGCGTACAGCACGTTTCCCTAGGATTTGATAACCCGCTAAACGATAAAATTTTGGATTATAAGTTGGATCAACAACAAATGAAGTTCGCCCGTTGTTCAAAGCAGCTAATATTTCATTTAAACCCGTTTGATCACTGTCTTTATTTTGGAGACACCAAAGCAGTGTGAGTGCTTGAACTGGTACCGGTTTAAGCATTCCCATAACATAGATATTAAAAGCGCCAAAGCGAACACCAAGCTGTCGAAGATTTCCTCGTTCCTCTTGGTTAAGGTTTTTAACTATTTTGGCTACACTGCGGCGGGATAAAATGCCTAAAGAATTGAAGAGTTGCGAAGCAAGTTTAGCTGTTGAAACTGTCAGATTCTCAGTATTGCGTATGTCTAGGAGGGGTTTTAAGGTTGTTTCAAAATGAAAAATTACAAAACGTTTTAATCGTTCTATCACTTGGTCACGCGCTTCTCCTGTTAATTGCGCGTCTGCTAAAAGAAGAGCTTTTGGTTTTAAAATATCTGTTGTTGCGATCAGTTGTCCGACGGGTTGACCAATCCAGCGAATAATTCCGTCAGAACTGAGGGTAAAATCTCCATTAGCGGCAGCACAAAAACGTTTTGCACGTTTAGTAAAGGCGATAATTAAACTTTCGTTATCGACATATTCATCAGTTACTTTATCTGCATCTGTGTTATTTTTATTGATATAAAAACGAAATCCCTCAAATCTACCGCTGCCACTTTTTTCAATAAGAACATCATCCTTTTGAATAATTTCGTTCTCCATGATCATTTTCTTTCTTAGTGTTTTATGAGGAAAAAGGTTATTCTTAATAAGACCATTTTGCATTCTTTATTTTAGCATGTTTACTGTACTTGCTTCAATGTGTTCTTGTCGTCTTTTGCAAGTATTTTAATCTTGGATATTTTTTTTCATGAATGTAGATATACAACTTTTAGTTGCAATTAAGAGATTTTACGCTAAAATTTTTCCTTTATTTTATAGTAAAGTGAATAACAGAAGACAGTAATTTATCTTTTATTTGTTCTTTTTGATTTTTTCTGTTTATTTGATTGTGCTGTTAGAAACAAGCAGATGTGGTCATTTGCTGTGTGAAAACCTATGCGTAAAGAGATAAATTTTTGTCTTTTTATAATAAGTTTTGGGGTCAAAGTAAAAAAACAATTGCGATTGTAAAAATACACGTTAAAGTAGTTTATATGAAAAAACAACTTTAACGTTTATTAAAAGAAAAAATGATGCCGTTGTTAAAAAACTTGAAAATAATTTTAGTCGCAAGGGATTATTATGAGTAGTCATTCACACGCTGTGTATAAAAACAGTAAAAATTATAACGATGCTGATAAAAGTCTGAGACCTGATATGATGCGTTCTGCAATGCAAGCGCCATATCTTGAACGAAAAAAGGAGTATGATTTAGCGTTGCGATGGAAAGATAAACGTGATGATGATGCTATGCACCAAATTGCAGCAGCTCATATGCGTTTGGTTATTTCAATTGCTAGTCGTTTTAAACGTTTTAAAATGCCTTTAGGGGACTTGGTCCAAGAAGGATATGTTGGGCTTTTAGAAGCTGCTGCGCGTTTTGATCCTAATCGTGAAGTTCGTTTTTCAACCTATGCAACCTGGTGGATAAGGGCTTCTATTCAAGATTATATTTTAAGAAATTGGTCAATTGTGCGGGGGGGAACGAGTTCTTCGCAAAAAGCACTCTTTTTTAATCTTCGGCGTTTGCGCGCTAAATTAGCTCAAGATGATAATGCCTTGACCAAACAAGAAATTTTTCGCACCATTTCTGAAAAACTTGGGGTTTCAGTAAGTGATGTTGAAAAAATGGATTTCCGTTTTTCTGGGACAGATAATTCATTAAGTCTTTCTGTTTCTGATAATGGTGAAAATCCAATTTCTAAAATGGATTCTTTAGTGGATGATCATCCTCTTCCCGATGCCGTGATTGAGCAAGTAATTGATGGGCAACGGCGGACAAAATGGCTTTATGAGGCTTTAAAAATTCTCAATGAACGAGAACTGGAAATTATTCGTTTCCGTCGCTTAAATGAAGAGGGGGCAACCTTAGAAATGCTTGGCCAAAAATTAGGAATTTCAAAGGAACGTGTACGTCAAATTGAAGCGCGGGCTTTGCAAAAACTTCGTTGTGCTCTTTTAACAGTAAATCCAGCGGAGGTTTATGAAGTATAAATATTGAGTGTTTTTTTGAAAAAAATCGAAATTATATTGTTAGTCAGGGGGCAAAAAGTATCACTCTGAATTTATTCAGAAATAATTTTAACCCGTGATCCTTCAAGAAGAGTCTGCGTGGGTGAAAGTCCATTAATCAGACGAAAGAGTTTTTCTTTATGTAGCGTATCTTGCATTTTATCCGAAAGGCTTAAAATCGTATCTTTCTGTTGAACACTGATGACACGAATCTTTAAAGGAGGGAACTTTCTCAATTCTTGAGGAGAAAGGAGGCGAAAACTTTGTGCTGTATTTTGGGCGATGGCCTCAAAATTTTTGGAATGGTGAGGAGCAGCTGTTAAAAAGCGGAAGACATGATTCTTTATGGGAATAACAACTATATTAAATTGCCATTGTTCGTTGCTTGCATAGGCTTGGGCTGCAGGTAAGCTTTGAATTGTTATGGTATGTACAGAGGACATATCAAGTCCAGCAACCCAGCCGCTTTTCAAATAAGCGCTTGCAGACATGTTGGTGGGAAAGGGGACAGTATCAAAACGAATTGCAATTTTTTCTGGACTGCTTGCGATGAAAGCATGGGAAGAATTGTCTATTGTAAAATTGGTTGGGACGGAAAAAGTGACGCTCCATTTGGGATGAACAAATTTGTTTTCTCTCATATATCCTATGTCAGGGCTGTCTCCAAAAATCATGTTATCGATGCTGTTAAGAAAAGTATCGCGGTCGATGTTTTTAGTATTAGGATCAGATTTGCTGATTGTACGCGCTTTATTGATAGCAAGACGAATCCGCTGTGGGGTTGTTGGGTGGTTTGCTAAAAAGTCTAATGAATCGTTGGTAGCTTTTGATATGTTGCGAAAAGCTCTATAGGCTTCCATTGATTGCAGAAAACGTGAAGAAGCAAATGGATCATATCCAGCATGATTGAGCATTTCAATTCCAATGGCGTCAGCTTCAAGCTCCTGGTTCCTTGAAAATTGAGCTAGGGTTTGTTGGTTTTGTACAGTGTTATTTAATTTTTCTTTAGAGGATAATTCAACATGGGAGGAAGTGCTGGTTGTGTGATTTAATTCTGCCTTTTTTTGTAAGCGTAAAATACCATGATTGGCTGTGATATGCGCTATTTCATGAGCTAACACAGCTGCGACTTCTGAAGAGTCATTGGCCAGGGCCAGCATTCCACGAGTCACATAAATATAACCACCTGGTAAAGAAAATGCATTCACATGGGCTGAGTTTAAAATTGTGACATGATAAGTTTTATTAGGATTGTGTGAGACGGCAACAAGTTTTCCTATAATTTTTGCTAACATACGCTCGAGTTTTGGATTATTATATTCATTGCCATAGATTTGTAAGATGCGAGGATGTTGTGCAGCACTCAATGTGGCATAGACGTTATTATTGTTGGTATCGGTGGGCCTTATAGGGAAGTCTGAAGGATGGAAGCGACCATTCCGTTTAAATTCTGTTTGGCATGCCACAAGGAAAAGGAAGAGGCTTACGAGAGATATTCTGTAGATTTTGTGGTAAGAAAAAAAGTTCTTTTGGAAAAATCTGAACCCTCGAATCATTGCATTTCTCATTTTCTTGTTATTTTAGCTTTAAAATTTTGTATGCATTTTATACGTAAAAATTTTATTAGGGATCTTTAGGAACCTTCATAATTATAATCTATAGCGATAATATATCAAAAAGCGCTTTATAAAAGGCATAATATGGTATGAAAACATTTACAATATTGTTAAATGGAGATATTTGCGTTACGCAACGTTTGCATAACCAAATTCATAATAGTCGTGTGATTGCTGCTGATGGTGGGATACGTCATGCTGAGTCATTATGTGTTATGCCGGAATTATGGTTAGGAGATTTTGATTCTTCTAATGAGAACTTACTGCAGAAATATAGTCATATTTCACAGGAATTTTTTCCTTCTGATAAAGATGCAACTGATAGCGCGTTGGCTTGTGAGCGTGCTTTGCAAGAAGGTGCTCAACGGCTTATTTTATGTGGTGCTTTTGGTGGAAAAAGAAGTGATCATACTTTATCTCATATGACTCAAGCAATTGCTCTGGCAGAGAAAGGCGTTTCAGTGTTATTGACCAGTGGTCATGAGGAAGGATGGCCGATTTTGCCACAGTCTTTTTCTGCTAATTTGCCAGTTTTTTCTTGTGATTTACCGGATGGATGCTTGTTTAGTATTATTGGATTTTCTGATTTACAAGGTTTAACAATGTCAGGGGTTAAATGGCCATTGTTAAACAAAAATATTCCTTTTGGGTCTTCTTTAACACTCTCTAACCGTATTTGTGGAACTTTTTATTGTTATTTGGGTTCTGGTAAAGCTATATTATTAGCGTCTGTATCTGTTCCATAAAGTTCTTTGTATGTATAGAAATAAAGAAACAGGAGTAGAAAGAGCACGAAGACTAATATAATGGTATGACATGATTGTAGTCTTTTAAAGTAGAGAAAGGGTCTAATATGTTAAAACCGATTTTGACAATGGCAGTTATTGCAGTTGTTGGTTTGAGTTCAACCGCTTGTACAGTTTCTGAGCGAAAAATTACAGAATATGGTGTTGGTGGTGCTGCATTGGGCGCTCTAGCAGGTTCAGCAATTGGTGGTGGAACAGTTGGGGCAGCAGCAACAGGTGCAGCCGTTGGTGCTATTGCGGGAACTGTGACAGGTGTTTCAGCAGTGCAAAGAAAAAATCAAAAAAAGGTGATTCAGCAGTCTACCTTATGCACTTACAGTGATGGAAAAGGAGGTGTGTATAAAGCGCCTTGTCCTTCTCAAGAACCACAATTGTGTACTTATACTGATAAGAGAGGGAAACTTTACCAGGCTCCTTGCCGTTAATAATTTGAATGGTTGTCCCACTTCTGCGGCTTGATCGTATTTTCTTAACTTTTGGAGGACATCCCTTACTCAACCAGGTAAGTTTATCAATTGGTCAGGGTGAGCGTATAGCCCTTGTGGGTCGTAATGGATGTGGAAAATCGACGCTTTTAAAAATTGCTGCTGGATTATTAGAACCGAGTGGAGGTGAAATTTTTCGCCACCCTCGGGCTGTATTGCATTATGTCCCGCAAAATCCTGATTTTTCAGGATTTGATGATGTTAATGTTTATCTACAAGCTAGTTTAAGTAATACTCATGATAAACGATGGGTAAAAAATCTTTTGGAAAATTTCGGTTTTTCAGGCACAGAAAAGTCAGAGACTCTTTCTGGAGGAGAAAAACGACGTCTTTCATTATTACGGGCAATTGTCGTACAACCAGATATTTTGTTGTTGGATGAACCAACCAATCATCTTGATTTACCAACAATTGAATGGCTGGAGGGAATGTTGTGTTCTTTGCGGTCAGCGATTGTAGTTATTTCGCATGATCGGAGATTTTTGGAAAAGGTGACGCGTTCAACGGTTTGGATCGATAGAGGCACAGCTAAAAGAGTTGAAAAACCTTTTTCTGAATTTGAAAAATGGCGAGATAAGCTGCTTGAAGAAGAAGCCCGTGATCAACATAAATTGGACCGTCAGATTGAACGAGAAGAACAATGGTTGCGTTATGGAGTCACTGCACGGCGCAAGCGTAATATAAGGCGTTTGGGGGCGTTAAAGGAATTGCGTCAACGTTCTCAAACCTATAAAGGGCCGTTAGGAAATACCTCGTTTGAGGCGTCTAAAAATCAGGAATCTGGGCAACTTGTTTTGGAAGCTAAGAAGATTTCAAAGTCTTATGGTGATCGTATCCTTATCAAAGATTTTTCGTGGCGTCTTCAACGGGGGGATAGGGTAGGCTTGATTGGCCGAAATGGTATTGGAAAAACAACACTGCTTTCTGTTTTGATAGGGCAGGAGGCTGCAGATCATGGAATCATAAAGCGAGGATATAATCTATCAATGGCTCTGCTTGATCAACAGCGTACTGTTAATGAAGAGGAAACGTTAGCGCATTATTTAACAGGAGGCAGGGGAGATACTCTTTTGATTAATGGGCAAGAGAAACATGTTGTTTCTTATATGAAAGATTTTTTGTTTTTACCAGAACAAGCGCGTACGCCTTTGAAGGAATTGTCAGGTGGAGAAAGAGCCCGTTTAATGTTGGCACGTCTTTTATCTCAGTCTGCAAATTTTTTAATTTTAGATGAACCCACCAATGATCTTGATATTGAAACGCTTGACCTTTTGCAAGAATTTATTGCTGATTTTCCTGGAACAGTTTTGCTGGTAAGTCACGATAGAGATTTTTTAGATCGAACAGTGACACATATATTAGCCCCTCAGGGAGATGGACATTGGATTGTCTATGCTGGGGGATATAGTGATATGGAAGCTCAAATAAAAAAAGCTGCACTTTCTTTGTGTAAAGAATCGCAAAAGCCAATAATAACACGCGAGCAGACAAAACGGACATCGTTCCGTACAGGAAAAACATCGCGTAAATTATCCTATAAGCAAACATATGCTTTGGAAAAATTACCGGAGCAGATTGCTACGTTGCAGAATGAAATCAAGGAAATTGAAAATTCTCTCTCTAATCCAGCGCTCTATTGTTGTGATAAAAATCGTTTTGAAAATTTATCTATAGATCTAGAAAAAAAGAAAAAACTCTGTGCACAAAAAGAAGAAGAATGGTTAGAGCTTGAACTTTTACGTGAAGAAATAGAACAAAAACACACTGTGAATTAATTCATCCCCAAGGCGTTTTTATAAAGTTGGATGACTGCTTCTTCTTCAATCCGTTTATGATCTTCTTTCTTGCGGAGTCTTATAATGCTGCGGACTGCTTTACTATCAAAACCAGAGCTTTTAAGCTCTGTATACACATCTTTAATATCATCAGAAATGGTTTTTTTTTCTTCTTCTAATCGTTCAATTCGTTCGATAAAACTACGCAGTTGATTGACGGATATAGCTTGTGTGGTATCAATCACATCGCTCATCGTATTTTCTCCGAATATATTATTTGTTGGTTTTTTATAATAAGCCATTATTGGGGATGCCTTAAGAATGGGTAAAGAGTCAAGCTTTACATTTTTTTTTACACATTGACTTTAAATTTTTTTTATAAATAAACTGTCTACATTGGCAAAAAGATATCAAAAAGTGGGAAAGATATGCGAAGCAATATATAGGGTGCAATGGTTTTGAAAAAAGAGAAAAGAAATGAATATTTTATTTTAAATGCTTACTTTAGGAAATGGAACTTATGGGGTTTAAAAAACAATACAAAAACAACACAATGAGCAAGAATTATGCTAAAAGGACTTAGAATTTTATTCTTAAATGTTCTTGTTTTGTTCTTTGCTTTTGAGTGTGCAAAAGCCGATTTTCGGGTTTGTAATACAACGCAAGAGCCTGTTGGCATTGCTATTGGCTATCGTACGGTCTCAAACTGGGTTAGTGAAGGGTGGTGGATTGTTCCAACAACAGAGTGTAGAACCTTGATCGATGGTCCCCTTGTATCACGATTTTATTATTTATATGTCGAAAATACTCGGAAAAAAGGAAGTGGGGTAGGGACAGTTATGATGTGTGTGCAAGATAGTCAATTTACGATTGAAGGGATTCATAATTGTTTTGTGAGAGGGTTTCAAAAAGCTAAGTTTGAAGAAATTGATACTGGTGATCAAACCAACTGGATGGTACAGTTGACCGATAAACCCGTATTGCACGATTCAACAGTGGCCCCGAGTACCTCTGTATCGAAGGCTACATCTGCACCTACGCTCGCACCTCCTGCTGAGCCTAATTCTATATCCAAGTCCATTCCTGTTCCAACGTTTCGATTTTCAAAATCATCATCGTAAGACATGTTATTAGAGAAAATGGAAATCTTTTAAAGATTAAGACAAATTTATCTTTATTCCTGCAGAGCAGTATTATCCTCATTTTCTTTGAGTAATTGCTGGGTAATCTTTTCAATTCTCTTTGTTGTTTCTGTTACAACTTGACTCATCATGTAGTCTCTTTTATCATGTTGTTGGAGAAGAGCTGCGTAGCTTTCTTGTAATTTTTTGTTTTCTCGCTTTATTTCTTCCATTTCATCCATAATCATAATGCCAGCCATAATGGAAAGACGCTGATCACCAATTTCACCAAATTTTTTTTTCAAATGTGCGATATATTGATCCAATTTAGCAGCAAGCTGAATGAGATACTCTTCTTGCCCTGCATCGCAAGCCATACGATAAATTTTTCCATCGATAGTGATTGAAACAGTTTCCATCTGCTTAAACCTTTATCGGTCAACTACAATGCGAATTGTTTCCATAGCTTTAATGAGTCGTTTGGAAACATCTTTGTTGACTAAGGTTAATCGTTCTGTGTGCGCTTCGGCTTTATCAAGTTCTTGAGCCAGACGACTACGATCAGCATTCATTCGTTGAATTTCTTCTTCCCATTCGTTGTTTTTGTCAATAATAGCATTATGATTGATAACAGCCATTTCTAAATTTCTGAGTGCTTTTTCCAATTGTTTTAGAGCTTGTGGTAAAATAGCAGTCTCTTGGTTCATAATGAGCATATTCCTTAATCATCCTTTATGCAAAAACGAATCACTTATGTTCTTTTTTGCATTCATTTTATATCTTAAAGATATAAGCTATTTTAGCAAGCAAGGCAGAAGATTGATGTGAATTAAAAGCTGGATTATTTGACATTATGGGCAGAAGTGTGGTGTGCATAATGGATAGGTAAGGGTGATATTTTAGTTTATATGAGCTATATGTGCGAGTATATGCGTATTTTAGTGATCAACTATAAGGACAGCGGGAATGATTGAAATTAAGAGTAAATTTTACAAAAAATGGTTTATTATTCATGATAAATAACGAAAAACAAAATCAAATGGCTCATGCCATTCGTTTTCTTGCTATTGATGCAATTGAAAAAGCCAATTCTGGTCATCCTGGTTTACC
Organism: Bartonella sp. JB63; assembly: GCF_002022665.1. Lineage (NCBI taxonomy): Bacteria > Pseudomonadati > Pseudomonadota > Alphaproteobacteria > Hyphomicrobiales > Bartonellaceae > Bartonella > Bartonella sp. JB63. The sequence continues at coordinate 1,219,075 of NZ_CP019788.1, read as the reverse complement.
AATGGGAGCGGCCGATATTGTTACTGTTCTTTACACAAAGTTTTTAGCTTATGATCCCAAGAATCCGCGTTGGCCTAACCGCGATCGCTTTGTCCTATCCGCGGGGCATGGTTCGATGTTGCTCTATGCTTTATTGTATCTTTCTGGCTATGAAGATGTCTCTCTTGAGGATTTGCGCAATTTTCGCCAAATAGGGTCTAGAATCGCTGGTCATCCTGAATATGGACATGTGGCTGGGGTTGAAACAACAACTGGACCTCTTGGACAAGGGCTGGCTAATGCTGTAGGAATGGCTCTGGGAGAACGCTTACTAAACGCGCGTTTTGGGGAGTTGATTAATCATTATACTTATGCTCTTGTGGGGGATGGATGTTTAATGGAGGGGATCTCTCAAGAAGCAATAACCCTAGCAGGACATTTAAAACTCAGTAAGCTGATTGTGTTTTGGGATGATAATGATATTTCGATCGATGGAGCTATTTCATTAACCGATAGTACAGATCAAATAGTGCGTTTTAAAGCATCTGGTTGGAATACTATTAAAGTAAATGGACACAACCAAGCTGCTTTAGTGCGTGCTATCGAAGCTGCAAAGGCTTCTGATAAACCAACGTTGATTGCTTGTAAAACAACAATTGGTTTTGGATCTCCTAATAAAGAGGGAACCAATAAGGTTCATGGATCTCCTTTGGGGGTGGAGGAAATTGATGCAACCCGTAAAGCTTTGGGGTGGGGAGAAGAACCATTCGTCATTCCAGCTGATATTCTTGATAGCTGGCGTTTAGCTGGACTGAATGCTGCAAAAAAACGGAAGAAATGGGAAGAAAAGTTGCTTTCTTTATCTGTTGCAGAACGGGCTGAGTTTGATCGGTTGATGCGGGGTGATCTAATCGGAAATTTTGAAGATATTATTGATACCTATAAACAAAAATTAGCTGTTGATCGTCCTGCTGTTGCAACCCGTAAAGCTTCTGAAATGGTATTAGAAGTTATTAATGAAGCTGTTCAGGAAACCATTGGTGGTTCTGCTGATCTCACAGGATCTAATAATACAAAAACGAGTCAGATGAAAATCATTTCTGCAAATGATTTTTCAGGCCGCTACCTCCATTATGGAATTCGGGAACATGCTATGAGTGCAGTGATGAACGGTCTTGCGCTTTATGGAGGTTTCATACCTTATGGTGGAACCTTTTTATGTTTTTCAGATTATATGCGTCCTGCGATGCGTTTATCATCTCTTATGGGGTTGCGCGTTATTTATGTGATGACCCATGATTCAATTGGTTTGGGCGAAGATGGACCTACGCATCAGCCGATAGAGCATTTAGCGACATTACGCGCGCTTCCTAATCATTTTGTTTTCCGACCAGCTGATGCTGTCGAAACACTCGAATGTTGGCAATTAGCCTTAAAAACAAAAAAAACACCTTCTACTTTGGCTTTAAGCCGGCAAAATTTACCTCTTATGCGTCAAGAATATACAAAAGAAAATCTCTGTATGTTTGGTGCGTATGAATTATTAACAGCCAGTGATGATGCAAAAGTGACACTTTTTGCTTCTGGTTCAGAGTTAGAAATAGTTGTGAAGGCGCATTCTGTTTTAGAGGAAAGCGGGATTCCAACACGGGTAGTTTCTGTTCCTTGTTTTGAATTATTTGCACAGCAATCTGCTGCATATCAAAAAGCATTAATTGGTGAGGCACCAATTAAAATTGCCGTTGAAGCAGCTATTCGGCAAGGGTGGGAGCGCTTTATTGGCTGCGATGGAGTATTTGTTGGAATGGAGGGATTTGGGATAAGTGGGCCAAGTGATGCTCTCTATAGGCATTTCGGCATTACATGTGAGGCTGTAGTGGCGATCGTTAAAGAAAAGCTTGAAAAGATTAATAAGGAAAAATAACATGGGTGTTCGCGTTGCAATTAATGGATTTGGGCGGATTGGACGTAATATTTTGCGGGCTATTGTTGAACAAAAGCGCCAAGATATTCAAGTTGTGGCTCTTAATGATTTAGGATCAGTGGAGATAAATGCTCACTTGTTGCGCTACGATTCAGTCCACGGGCGTTTTCCTGCTCCCGTTAAGGTTGTGGGGGATACTTTGGATGTTGGCTGTGGTGCGATTAAAGTTATTGCTGAACGTGATCCGACACAATTGCCGTGGAAGTCTTTAGATATCGATATTGTTCTTGAATGTACCGGATTTTTTACAGCACGTGATAAAGCATGTCTTCATTTAGAAGCAGGGGCAAAGCGCGTTTTGGTTTCTGCACCTTCTGAAGGCGCTGATTTAACAGTGGTATACGGAGTCAATCATCAGGCATTGAGCAAAGAACATCGTGTTGTCTCTAATGCTTCCTGTACAACGAATTGCTTAGCTCCCGTTGTACAAGTGCTCCATAAAGCAATTGGGATTGAAAAAGGATTTATGACAACGATTCATTCCTATACCGGAGATCAGCCTGTGTTAGATACAATGCATAAGGATTTTTATCGTGCTCGTGCTGCAGCTCTTTCTATGATCCCTACGTCAACAGGAGCAGCGAAAGCAGTGGGGCTGGTTTTGCCAGAATTAAATGGTTTTTTAGATGGAGTATCGCTTCGGGTTCCAACACCGAATGTTTCTGTTGTTGATTTGACGTTTAATGCTAAACGTTCTACAACTGTTGAAGAAATTAATGCAGCTATCCGTACAGCTGCTCAAGGACCTCTAAAAGGAATTTTGGATTATACAGAGGAAAAACTTGTAAGTATTGACTTTAATCACGATCCACACTCAGCAATTTTCCAAAATGATCAAACTAAAGTAATTGATGGGAAATTGTGTCGCATTTTAGTTTGGTACGACAATGAGTGGGGTTTTTCAAACCGAATGATTGATACTGCTGTGGCTTTTGCCAAAACGTTGTAAAAAGAAATTTTGGGTTTCTTATACAAAGAGAAAATACGGTGTTTGTAGAGAAAAGGAAGCAGATGTTTTTTAAAAGGGCATTAGAAAAAATTGTTTTAGAAAAAACAGAATGATAAAAATGAAAGAATATTTTGAATGTTGGAGATACCAAGAGCTAAAGGATAGTGAGACAAAAGTGTAAGCTAAAGGGAAGAAGAGGGTTTGAAAGATAAAGAAAAAGAGAAAACAGTTATGGAATTTCGGACACTCGATGATGTTGATGTAACAGGAAAACGCGTGCTGGTGCGGGTGGATTTTAATGTTCCAATGTTGAAGGGTAAAGTGTGTGATGAAACGCGGATTGAACGCCATAAAGACACACTTATCGAACTTCAAAAGCGTGAGGCTAAGGTTATTATCCTATCTCATTATGGACGTCCCAAAGGACAAATGGATCCCGAATTTACACTGCGTCCTGTCGTTGAGACGCTCGGAAAAATCATCAAGAAGCCTATTTTTTTTGCAAATAATTGTATAGGCGATGCAGTCCAGAAAACAGTGGATAAAATGCAGGATGGAGAAATTCTTCTGCTGGAGAATGTGCGATTTTATTCGGGAGAAGAAAAAAATGATCATTCTTTTGCTGAAGCTTTAGCGCAAAATGCGGATCTTTATGTAAATGATGCTTTTTCCGCTTCTCATCGTGCTCATGCTTCAATAGAAGGGATTACGCATCTGTTACCTTCTTATGCAGGGAGAGCATTGCAGCGAGAATTGCAGGCCTTAGAAAAGGGGCTCGATCATCCAACGCATCCAGTGATGGCAATCGTTGGGGGAGCAAAAGTTTCTAGTAAGCTTTTTGTTCTCAATCATTTGGTTAAAAAGGTTGATTATTTGGTTATTGGCGGTGGTATGGCCAATAGTTTTCTTGCGGCACAAGGTTTTTCTGTTGGTAAATCATTATGTGAAGAAATGCTGATAGGAACAATAAAAGAAATTATTGAAAAAGCACATCAGAACCATTGTAAGCTTCTTTTGCCTTTGGATGTTGTGGTTGGGTTTCATTTTGAAAAAGAAACACCGCATCAGTGTTATGCTCTTGATGAAATCCCTGAAGAAGGGATAATTTTGGATATAGGTCCCCGTTCTATTGCACATATTCAGGCGGCAATTGACAAGGCAAAAACTCTTGTTTGGAATGGTCCGCTTGGTGTTTTTGAAATGTCGCCCTTTGATCAGGGAACGGTGACGGTAGCACGGTATGTCGCAGAGCTTAGTCAGCGGGGGCAATTGGTATCCATTGCTGGAGGAGGAGATACGGTTTTTGCACTAAATCATGTAGGTGTTGCCAATGATTTTACCTATCTTTCAACTGCAGGTGGGGCGTTTTTAGAATGGATGGAAGGAAAAAGTCTTCCTGGGATTCTCGCTCTTCAGCAAGTGTGAAGGAAAAAACATTTAATGACTTAAGCAAGTGTATTGATTAGTCATTGATTTTTAGAGCGTGAGAGAAAAAGAGGAGTTTTATATGAATGAACGTCTTGAAGATATTGCATTATCTCTGGTTCGTCGGGGAAAAGGTATTTTAGCAGCAGATGAAAGTACAGCAACAATTGGAAAACGGTTCGAAACTATTAGTATAGAATCTACTGAAGACAATCGTCGGTCTTATCGTGAAATGCTGTTTTCAGCAAAAGAAGCGATGGAAACAGCTATATCTGGTGTGATTTTATTTGATGAAACTATTCGTCAAAAAGCATCAACAGGTCAAATGTTAACCGACCTCATTCGTGATGCTGGTGCTGTACCGGGTATTAAAGTAGATACAGGTGCCAAACCTTTGCCCGCTTTTCCTCAAGAGATGATTACAGAAGGATTGGATGGTCTGCGTGAGCGATTGAAGGACTATTATGCTTTGGGTGCGCGTTTTGCCAAGTGGCGTGCGGTGATTGCAATTGATGCGCACTCTTTACCAACAAAAGGTGCAATCAATCAGAATGCTCAAGCTTTGGCACGCTATGCTGCTTTATGTCAGGAAGCTGGTCTTGTACCAATTGTTGAACCTGAGGTTTTGATGGATGGTCAATCGCGTCAACACTCAATTACGCGGTGTTTTGAAGTAACACAAACAGTTTTAAAAACAGTCTTTGAAGAATTATTTCAAGCACGTGTTATTTTGGAAGGCATGATTTTAAAACCCAATATGGTTATTGATGGTAAAGATGCGCGTAAAGCTTCCGTTGATGAAGTGGCTGAAAAGACAGTTCGCGTTCTTAAGCAGACCGTTCCTGCTGCTGTTCCAGGAATTACTTTCCTTTCTGGAGGGCAATCCGATGAAGAAGCAACAGCGCATTTGTCTGCTATGAATGCTTTGGGTGTTGTTTTGCCTTGGAAATTGACTTTTTCTTATGGACGCGCCTTACAAGCTGCAGCTTTGAAAATATGGGGTGGAAAATCCGAACAAAGTGTTGCAGCACAAAAGGCTTTTTGTCATCGTGCTCAGATGAACCATCTTGCTGCTTTGGGACAATGGACAAAAGAACAAGAACAGTCTTGTGCGTAAGTTAAAAGTAAAACAGAAGTCTGCAGAAAAATTAAAGAAAATCCTGATGAAGTTTTTAGACTAATTTCATTTGAAAAATCGACATGTAGTTATAGTCATTTTGCGAAGATAATTAATTGATATGTTGAAACAGTTCAAATGCAAATTAAACACTGCAAAATAGTTAGAAGTACAGCTCAAACACTATGAAAATATGATCAAGAAAGGGCTCTCCTATTTGAACCCGAATTAGTGGTTTGCAAAACACTCTGCAACATTTAAAAAAATTTATCAAAACAATCAGAGCCTTTTCCTATTATAATATGAGTGATTTAAATAGCCGCTTTGAAAAGATGTAATCTGGTTATGGGAATTATTTAAAAAATACTGGGAAAATGAATTCTTCTCAAGATTATAAGAAATAGGCTGAAGCTGACTTATCTGATTTACGTATCGCCATTGAAGTAGGCAGAGATCAATACCAGCATGTTTGATGATGAGGATAAGCTAATGCAAAAACTCATTAATCGTTTAGCAAGCCTAGAAGGACAGATACAGACGATATACATAGGTAATGAAATTGCTCTCCAAAAGAGCAAGCAATCGTAACTACTTCGAGAGTTGGTTGTTCATAAAACTACTTTGCAAGCAAAACTACACACCCAATGAAATAGAGCGGAGAGCAAATTAGGTAAAGAATAAGTCTCTAATTTTATTGAAAAAATAAAAAAACAAAGTTCTATAATGCTTAAAATAAAACTTCCTAACAAAAAACTAAAAGGTGAAAAAGTTACTTCCCACCTTTAATTCACCAAATATAAGGATCAATTCTTTACCCTTTTTGCTTTCTATTACAGCTAACATATTTCAGCAAACACAGCAAAATATTCTTTTTTTAAAAAGACTTAAACTATTAAAAAAGCACTTTTTTGTAATACTGTGAATCTCATGAAAAAAACGCTCTTTTATCTAACTTTTATCTAAAGATCTTTCTCTCTATTTATTATTTATAGAGCATTCCAACCAGTTTTGACCACTATACTTTGATTTATCAAGCTTTTCACAAGCATTTCTTAATCCAAAACCGAGAAGAATTGAACGATACCTCTCTTTAATTTCAAATTTGTTTGAGTTAAATTTCAAGTGATTATCTCTTCCAGGAACAATAATTTTTTGAAGTATCTGTTTCTCTGTTTCTCCAAGGTTCTTTTGTGCTGCCAATTTGTCTACTATCTCATTCCTATTCTTCCCCCATCCATTGCCCACCGGCAATGCATTAACCATTGGTATAAATAATGAAGAAAAGATGGAAAACAAAGTCGTAACTAATATAATACGTTTCATGAGATAAAACCTCCGATTAAGTTACATTCACCCCCCATAAAAGAAAATAATAACAAATATTGTCAATTTTGTGTTTTAATCATGCTTTTCAGTTTTCTTCTTCCTTATTATGCCTCGTTTGCTCGTAACCCATTATATCATTTTCGATTTGGAAAGTAGGGCATCTCATTTAACTAGCTATGACTATCAGTCAATCTAATTTATATTCTTCAGCATTTTTAGTGATAAAACCGATATTACGGATAAATTCCGAACCATATTGTTGTTGAAGGTGATAGGAGAATAAGTTGGACGTTGAGCCAGAGCAGGTCATTCCTATGATGCCTTGCTTTCGTTCCCTTTTCTTGCCATATCTAATTCATACAGATAGATGCTGTTCTGAGAAACATCTCTTGCACGTAACATTTCACGTTCAGCGTCACTTAAATATAACTCTTTGTAAGTTTTATTCGTAGAAAACATCTTCTTATGATGTCTTCATTAATCTAAATGCTTATAATACTAACATATCATTAGATTTCAATTTTTGGACTCTAACTTGTACAATAAGAACTTCAAGATTAGTTAGCAGAAAAGCTTTTGTGCGGATAAATACTAGAAAAGTTTAGTATTGTAATATTGTGATACGCTGAAAAAAATATAATTTATGAGACTAAAATTGTTCTTTTAGGATATGTTAGAGTATCAATTAATCACCAGAAATTAGAATTGCAGATAACTGGGCTTAAAAAGTTGGAGTATAAAAAGATCGTATTTTACCAATATGATAATAGGAGCTACAGACAAAAGTGAAATGTCACAATGGCTCCTTACCGTACTAAGAAGGATGATACAATCATCTGTAATAAAATAGGCTTGGACGTAATACTGCAGATATGATTCGTATATTGTTAATGCCTGTTATAAAAAGAGCATTGCATTGCTTTTGGAAAATAGTTTGAATACCCAAAGTACTATAGGAAAGATGATTATTCAGATCTTGGATGCTGTTGTAGAAGCTGGATATACACATATTTTAAAACAGATCAATAACGGAAAAATTGCTGCTACGGTAGTAGGGATAAAATTCAGTCGAAAATTTTACCCAAAAACATAAATGGCTTTGTCTCTTAATTAAGCAAAGACTTTCATCTAAAACTATTAAAGAAAAGACAGATATTTCTTGTTCTCCTTAATTTTAGGTTCAAGCAGTAGATCTCTGTCAATAAACTATATATATTTTTTATATTTGCAAACTACAGAATACAATTTTCAGCATAAAGGATAAATTTATAACATGATTGTTGATTTTATTTTAAAGTAATGGCTAATACTCTCTTTACTTTACTTGTACCACTTTGAAGAGTTACCTCTACCGGCCTGTCCAGAAGCATTGCTGTTTTAGCTAAATTCAACATAGCTTTTCCAGGTAAGCTATTACACTTCCATTCTCCTAACTGTTTATCCCCTGGTTTTGATTTGTATACTATTGCTATATTACAATAATATGTAGATACATCAGCATTAACCCAACCTATATAGCCACCTTGCACATATGGCCCAGCAATAGATATTCTTGTCATTAAGACTATCATAAGTAAAGACAGAAGTATTTTTTTAATTTTCATAATATTTTCTCTTTATATTTTAGATTAAAACTATTCTTTTATTAAAAATCTTATATTTATAAAATAAATATATAATTAAGATTATAAATAACTAAATCTATAATACTTAAATTTTTAATCAATAATAGTAACTAATATGTTAAGTATATCATAATAGGATTTTAAAAACCACTCTTCTCCTAATTTCTGTGTTGATTTAATAGGAGAACAGGATGACTTTAATTCGCAATTAGCAAAATTAACCCACGGTTGCTCTGCCCAAGCTGGATGGTTATTAGGGAAAGCCGCTAGCTGTGGCTGAGCACCTGATGATGAAAAACTTGTATATAATCGCTCTCTGTAATCTGGGTTATGAACAAATGAACCAACACGCCCCCCTCTTACTCTTTCCCATCCAATAACTTGATTCCAGTGAATAACACCTAATGCAGATACTTCTAATTCTTCTGAATGTGGAGAATAATGCCTTAACGATGCGTTAACATCAATAAAATTAGGTGTAGCTCTAATACGATAAACGTAGCCATTATGATTAAGATGATCATTCACCCAACGAATTGCAAGCCCTCGAGAAGTTGTTGTAGATACGTAACCAGAATTATGGCGTGACATCCCTGTATCAGCTCCATGTACATGGTTCCATAAGTTTATGTCTGGTGGAGGTTGGTTAGGACGCGATCCATCCATTCCTCTAGGATAGAAACCACCTGCAGCTTTTATACTCTCAGGAGTATCCATAGCTGCTCGATAAACTTCAGTAATATCATCAGCAAAGGCAGCATAGGAAAAAATGGAAATTATTAAGGAAATAAATAATTTAAATATGTTTTTTTTTAATTTAACCATGGGGGTAAGTATATATCATTATAATAACATTGCAAATTTAAAATGTTATTTTATCGAAAAAAGTTAATTTAATTACAAACAAGTATGAGGAAGAATCTTTATTTTAAAAAGGAGATTACTTGATATCTTGACTTCCTCTATAACCTAAAGGTTGAAGTTCTCGGCGTAAAAGATAATTGATAATCAGGTATATATTCCGATATGCAAACAGATACACTTCAAATCACACAAGAATTATTAGCTCTTTATGAGCTCCACTTCGCACTAAAGGGCGAAAAAGAAGTAAATATATCTTATGTAAGACACATTTAATATATCTTCTTTATTAAGAGTGAAATGTTTATATAGAAAGATATAATTTTACAGATGTTACAGATGTAAAGCGCGAGGCTGGCGATATTTTAAACGAAGCTATGCCTATAGCTTTAACGAAGCAAGGGCGTGAAAAGATTGTTATACTTCCTGTTTTTATAGAATAAGTTAATAAAATTCTATTCTAGTGTACAATCTTTTGTTTATGAGATGCACAAAAATATATTGGGTGATTTAGATCATAGTTTAGATGATATTGTAGATGGCGACAAATGTGTTTAAAGTAGATGATGTTGTTTGATAGTGTTATTTTTAGCATAAACAAGCACAAAAATATTAACATTCGAGATGCAAAGCACGTTTTGCCTATGTGATGGTTAAAACTGAAAGGCCATCTTATTTTATTTCCCGTCACTTCTCAAAAATTGATTATTGAGCGAATAGCGTTCTTCATGATCTGGACAGTATCGATTAGCGAGATTCCTATGGTCCAAAAAGACATTAAATGCAGTCTGTAGAGTATTTAGAGAGCGAACTACAGACTAAAAGAGTAATTTTGAGACTTTGAAAGGTAAATGAGGGCAATGGCCGGGATTGCTTTTTATGTGTTTCCTACATTTTTCTTTTATTGTGTATTGAGTAAAGGAGACCATGCCGGGTCAGAAGCATCATTGGGGGTAGGCAAGAGGCGTTCATTGCGTCCGGTAATATCAATCGTGTAAATTTTTGCGCCTTCTCCTGGATTTTGACGAAAGAACATCAGTACTCGGCCGTTGGGTGCCCATGTAGGACCTTCATTATGAAATCCTGTTGTTAAAATCCGCTCTCCTTTTCCATCAGGATACATCACACCAATGGAAAATTGACCCTGAAATTGTTTTGTGAATGCAATATAATCGCCACGTGGAGACCAGATGGGGGTGGAATAACTTCCTTCATTAGAGGAGATACGTTGGAGATTGCTACTATCTACGTTCATCGTATAAATTTGTGGTTTTCCATCACGATCAGAGGAAAAAACAATTTTAGTGCCATCCGGTGAATAAGAGGCTGATGTATCAATGGCTTTGGTTGTGGTTAAACGAGTCATCTTTCGTGTGCGTAAATCCATCGTATATAAATTGGCACTTCCATTATTTTGCAACAAACTCATAATGACTTTTTGTCCATCAGGAGAAAAGCGCGGAGCGATAGTCATATTGTCAAAGGTGCCGATCAATTCCCTTTGTCCTACTTCCATTTGCTGAAGATAAACATGGGGTGTTTTATTCTTACCATAAGCCATATAAGTAATTTCTTGTCGCTTCGGAGAAAAGCGCGGGGTAAGAACAAGTTCACTTCCATCAGAGAGATAGGTCAAATTTGCTCCATCTTGATCCATAATTGTTAAACGTTTGATCCGCGCATCGTGGGGGCCTGTTTCGTCGATGAATACAATGCGGGTATCAAAATAGCCCTTTTCACCTGTCATTTTGCTATAGATCTCATCTGCAATCATATGTGCAACACGACGCCAGCGTTCCGTTGCTGTATAAAATCGTTTCCCTTTAATTTGTCGATTCCCTAAGACATCCCATAAACGAAAATCAACTTTAAGCCGTCCATCTACTTCTCTATAAACTTTTCCTGTAACTAATCCTTGAGTGTTTATTTTTTTCCAATCGGAAAAGTTTGGCTGTTTATCGGGATTGGGAGATATTTCAGGAAAAGAAGATTTCTGTAAGGGCAAAAAAAGCCCTGATCTTTCAAGATCTGCTGCAACGACAGCAGCAATTTTAACGCCTAATGAATCGTGAGAAACAAAATCTGTAATGGCAATGGGGATTGGGTTAAAATCAGCATTTGCAATCGTGCCTTTCAGCTGTCCATATGCAGATGAAAAACCGCAAAACCATAAATACACGATGAAAAAAAAACATGAAAAAATTATGCTTTTTGTCATAGTCATGTGATATTTATCCTTTCTGTGAGAGAAAAAATGGAATTTCATGGTAATGTTTTTTGAAAAGGATCAACATTAAAGTCAAAACCTTGTCCCCATAAATTATATTGATCACGAGGGAGATTTTCATAGGGCTGGCATGAAAAAACAGCGGCATAAACTTGTTGTGTCATAATGGTGAGCTGACTTTCTTCACCTTTAAGCCGATCAATCTTTGGTTCGCCTATTACGTATCCGTGATTATTTAAATAAAATTGTAAACGCACAACAGGACGGTTGTTCAAATTGCCTCCAATAGCAACAAGTTTAAGCTTTTGTTGAATACAGGATCCTACAAGATTAACGAGTGTTTGCGCTTTTTTTGCGGAGTCACCAACATTTTTTCTCGCACCTAGAGCTTCCCGTTCACTAGAACGTTTCCCCCCCCTCCTTGGATGCGTGCACGGTTGATAAGATGTGTTTCTTCCATTGCCAAAATATCTTCTATTGTTTGCTCTCCTTTGGGGGAAGATTTTTTTTCCTTTTGAAAATAAGAAGATTCGATTGGTTTTGTCTTCGGTTTGAAAAAGGGTAGAGGAATACTGGCTGGAGGAGTAATTGTTGTTATCAACTCATTAGGATGATTTTCCTGAGCAAGTTCTTCTAATATTTTCTGAACAGAATCTTCTGGCTTTATTTGTTCTAAAACTGTTGGAGAAACTGTTTTTTCTTTTAATTCTGGCTCTTGTGGTGGTGTTTTTGTTTCATTCTTCGTGAATTCTGGAGCTGTGTGGAGTAAAGCTTCTGTTTCTGTCAATTCCTGCGTTTTTAGGGATGATTCAAATATTTCCGATGCATCTTGTTTTCCAAAAGAAGAAGGTGTTGCATCCATATGTTGCAATTGTTCTTTTAGTTGAAGCGGAGATTGATTATCTATCGTTCCTTCACCAAAATAATGGGCATTTTCTTTTCTTGTGGTTTTGTCGTTGGTTTGGGAGTGGCATTTTCAAGAGGGGGAGCACTTGATGAGCCCTCTTGGAAAGAAAGATCTTTGTCAAAAGAAGACAAAGTAATTGGAGCAATTTCTAGAGGCTGTTGCATGAAAGAAGAAGAGGGCTTGAAGTGCATTATCCCCCAGCTAAAAAGAATAAAATGCAATGCAAATGATAAAGCCAAACTTTTCTGCATGCTGTGATAAGAGCCTTTTTCCATTGATATGCCTTGCTATTTTGTTTTTCATGATTGCGAAGAATCTTGAGATGCATGAAGTAACAGTTCTTGGAGAATTTTATTGTCCTAAACTGGCTAAAGCGACTTGCGAAAAACCTGCCTTTTGAATATGAGCCAAAAGTTGCAAAACTTGTTGATATTCAACAGTTTTTGCAGCACGCACAAAAATACGTTTATTTTTCTGTGTCGGATCTTCGGCTAATAGGGCTTTAAGATGCGCAATCAGGGCTTCTTCTGTATCATAATAGTTTTGATTAATAGCTAAACGCCCTTGGGCATCAAGCGAAACTGTTAAGGGAGTACTTTCCATTTGTACAGAGCTCGCTTGACTATGGGGGAGATCAAGAGGAACACCGTTTACCAAAAGGGGAGCGGATACCATAAAAATAATCAGTAAAACTAAGATAACATCTACGAAAGGCGTGACGTTAATCTCACTCATTAAAGGAGTACGCGAATGACGCCGTCTACGTTTACCTTTCTGAGCAGAAGAAGCAACAGATAATCCCATGGTACACCTCTTTATAACGATGAGTTGGTGGAGGCTGTTTCATCAATTCGTCGTGACAAAATCGTTGAAAATTCATCAGCAAAATTTTCTATTTTGGCTATAATTTGCGCACTTTCATTTGTCAATTTATTATAAGCAATAACAGCAGGAATGGCTGCAAACAAACCAATTGCAGTGGCTAAAAGTGCTTCCGCAATGCCTGGGGCAACAATTGCTAGCGATGTGTTTTGAGAAGCTGAAATAGAAAGAAACGAATTCATAATTCCAACAACTGTTCCAAATAGTCCAATAAAGGGGCCCGCAGATCCAAGAGTTGCTAAAAAGCCTAATCGAGATTCTATTTTCACACTTTCACGTCCTAAGGTTAGATCCATCGCCTTATCAATTCTCGTCTGAAGGCTTAAGGGTGTGTGCGATCCTTTAGAGAGTGATTTCTTCCATTCCGTCATTGCAGCAAGGAAAACAACGGATATACTGTTATTGCGTTGACTATTATAGGTGGCGTAAAGATCTTCCAAAGGCTGCCCCGACCAAAAATCACGCTCAAAATGATGGATATTACGCCGTATGTGCCGATAAGAGATGAATTTATCAAGAATAATAGTCCAGCTCCATATGGAAGCAAGTACCAATCCAATCATAACAACCTTTACAATCCAATTAGCTTGCATAAATAAGCTTAATATTCCTATCGTATCTGGACTTGCAAATTCTACTTGTGCCATGGTTTTTAACCTCTTCAATGAAAGATGCATCACTTTACAGCACATTACAGCATATTGTTTTATAGTTTCTAAATTTGACAAAACAAAGTTAAATTTTTTGACAAAAAATGTTCAAAAAATCTCTTTATTCTTCTTTTATTCTTTAAACAATGTTGATCGAATAACGCTTTTACAAGGAAAGAGAAAAAAGATTCTTGGGTAAACGGCGCGGTTTTCCTTCTTGATTGATAACGGCAATTTCAACTTGTGCTTTAATCAAGAGAGTTCCGCCACACAAAATAACCTGATCCATGAAAAAGCGTGCCCCTTGAACGTGTCGTAGGGATGTTTTTATGGTTAAAAGATCATCAAGAATGGCTGATTTAGAAAAGGTGATGTCCATATGATGTACAACAAAAATAATTTCTCACCTTGGCTATCCGAGATTAATTCATTGTTTTTAAAACCCATATCACGCAAGAATTCTGAACGTCCCCGTTCTAAAAACTCAAGGTAACGTGCATGGTAAACAACACCAGAAAAATCCGTATCAGCTACATAAATTCGTGCTTGAAGGTCATGAAAATAAGGAGAGTGAGGATGATTAAAGGGTGGAGCTTTATTCATTTTCTTTCTCCCAGAAAGAGGGCTGAAAAGGCTCTTGAGAGTGGGTGTTAATCGGTGGAGAAGCTTTTTTTATTGACTCTGCGTTTGTGGGAGAGCGAAGTCCTAAATGTGTCCAGGCTTTTTCTGTCAAAATCCGCCCGCGCGCTGTTCGTTGAATAAAACCTTGTTGGAGCAAATAAGGCTCAATAATATCTTCAATCGCATCACGTGGTTCTGAAAGAGCAGCAGCAATTGTTTCAATACCAACCGGGCCTCCTAAAAAAGTTTGAGCAATGAGAATAAGGTAACGGCGATCCAAAGAATCAAGACCAAGATGATCAACTTCAAGACGCGAAAGAGCTTCATCAGCGAGTGCACGATCAATTTTTTCGACCTGTTTGACTAAAGCAAAATCACACACACGTCGTAAAAGACGCCCTACAATTCTCGGGGTTCCACGAGAACGGCGCGCGATTTCATGGGCGCCATCATCATTGATCTGGACCGAAAAGAGACGAGCATTTCGCTGAACAATATGTTCTAATTCACTGATGGTGTAAAAGTTTAAACGAATAGGAATGCCAAAACGATCTCGTAAGGGGGTGGTCAATAAGCCTAAACGCGTCGTTGCTGCAATTAAGGTGAATTTGGCTAAGTCGATTTTAACTGAACGAGCTGCAGGACCTTCCCCAATAATAAGATCGAGCTGATAATCTTCCATAGCCGGATACAAAATCTCTTCAATAGCCGGATTTAAACGATGAATTTCATCAATAAAAAGAACATCTCGTTCTTCCAAATTGGTTAAAAGGGCAGCTAAATCACCCGCTTTGGCAATCACTGGCCCTGATGTCGAACGAAAATTAACCCCTAATTCTTTTGCCATAATTTGCGAAAGTGTTGTTTTTCCTAAACCAGGAGGTCCAACAAATAAAACATGGTCCAAGGCTTCATGACGTGTTCGTGCTGCTTCAATAAAGATTTTTAAATTAGCGCGGGCGGCTTCTTGACCAATAAAGTCATCCAGAGTTTGCGGCCTTAAGGAACGATCCGGGTCGTTAGGAAGAGGAATGGCACCAAGAAGGCGCTGAGGATCATCTTTATGCATTATGCATTGTTACCTTGATTTTGTGAGGAAAGAAGTTTTAGGCTATGGCGAACAAGGAGTGCCGATGAAACCGTTTCACCTTTAAGAGAAGAAAGAACCGAAGTCAAAGTTGTTGCTGCTTGATCATGATCAAAACCAAGCTTAATTAAAGCTAAAAGAGCATCGTTGGTCGGTTGATGATTCTCTTCTGAAGGGAGATTCGAAAAAGAAAAAGAAAAATTCTTGTTACCTTCTTTAGAGAGAAAAGCTTTGCTTTTGAGCTCACTTACAATTCTTTCGCTGACTTTTTTGCCAACACCTGGAGTACGACTGATTGTCGCAATATCATTGAGAGTAATCGCTTGGCTGAGGTCATTGATTGATAAGGTTCCTAAAAGGGCCAAGGCGACTTTTGCACCAACACCTGGAACATTTTGTAAAAGACAAAACCACTCTTTCTCAGATTTAGTTGAAAAGCCAAAAAGGCGAATAGCTTCTTCACGCACATGGGTTTCGATAAACAAGCTTAGACTTCCACCTATGGCTGGTAAAGAAGAATGGAGACGGTTAGGGATAAAAATAGTATATCCAACACCCTGCACATCAAGAATAATATGATCATCAAAAATATGTTCAAGAATTCCTGTGAGTTTTCCAATCATGCGCTCGCCTTTAAACGATGCGAGTTACTCATACGGTGAGTGCTATGGCAAATTGCAAGGGCAAGGGCATCCGCTGCATCACTGCTATCAAATTCAGCCCGAGGAAGAAGAATTTTCACCATCATGTGAATTTGTTCCTTCTCTCCATGTCCAATGCCAATGACTGATTTTTTAACTTTATTAGGGGCATATTCGGAAATGTGAAGACCTTTTTGAGCAGGAACTAGCAGTGCAATAGCACGGGCTTGACCAAGTTTTAAAGTGGCAGCAGCATCTTTATTGACAAAAACATGCTCAACAGCTGCTTCATGGGGCATAAACTGGTGTACAACTTTTGAAAGCCCTTCATAAAGCTGGCATAATCTAGAAGACAGATCATTCTGAGCGTTAGAGTGAAGGGTTCCCGATGCCACGAAATGGAGATGGTTGCCGCATAAGTCAATAACCCCCCACCCTGTACGTCGAAGGCCAGGATCAATACCTATAATGCGAATCGTTTCTACCATAAAATTCAGTTTATTTGATTTCTTAGTGTTTTAATAGATTAATTCAGCCAATAGAGCAAAAGAAGAATATATCAAAGTAAAGAAAATCTAAAGCTATTTGAAAAAAAGACCAAAATACAACTTAAAGGGGGAAAAATAGTTTCCTTCTTTTTTGAAGAAAGAAAACGCTTAAAGGCGCTGAAAAGCGGTTTTGAGCAATTGAATCTGTTTGTTTACTGGATTGCTCTTGGATAAAGTACGTAAAAAAGCGTGTTTTTTATCATAGTTCATATGACGCATTCTTTTTTCTAATCGAAGTGAACGCTTTACAAAGTGACGAAAAACTTCTGGTAATTCTTTCCACTCTGCAGATTTTGATTCGAGTGATGGGGTATAAAGCGAAACTTTTACAATTTCTTTTTGAATTTGTTCTGGCGACATTTCTCCTTCCCTCTCTGCACGAATTAACAAAAGCTGAGAAGCAATTTGCATCAAACGTGTACTTAAATACATCGCTTCTTTGCCATAAATTTCAGAAAGCTCTACCGAAAGCTCACGGGCAGCTAAGCGACCTTCTGTATCAATATAAGCTGCTGTCTCTTCAATCAAAACCATTGTTTCTTCATAAAGACGATCAAATACACTTTCAAAAGCATCATGTTCAATCATGACGATGGGCTGATTTTGTGGACGTTCATGTACGCTCACACTTGTATACTCCAGAACTAAAACAATCTTGAGAACATTCAAAAATATAGGAAATTTCTTTTTAAAATGCCTTCTACAGGACAATAAATACCTTTTTTAGAATTATTGTGCAATGTCCTTTTTATGCTAAGGTTAATGGGATTAGAGTAGAAGGCTTCCGAAGTTTTTTACAGTGAAGCATGACGCGTGCTTTTGTTTTCATAATAATAGGCGATAAAAAATTGAAGGCTGATACCGCTCATGATCAAAAGAGTATCCAACATAAAGCTATTATTCATCACTGTTTTTAAAATCTGTCCACACATCGCAAGAAGAGTACCAGTTACAAAAACTGGTAAACTCTGTTTCCCTAAAATCGCTAAAGGATGGTGTATTGAGACGCAAAACTTTTTATGAAGACAAGGAAGACGAAGTATCAAAAAAGACAAGGAAAGAATATGCAACAAACGGGGGATGCTTAAAAAAGTTTTATTGAAATCAATCAAAGGTGAAGACCAATGAAGCCAACCCAAACTTCCCCACCAGTTTAGGCGTACCCATAACAGGGAAAAAACAAGATAGATGATGGAAAATACCAATAAAAGACGACAAAAGGGAATTGGTTTTCCCTCTTTGAGAGAGAGAGTGCTTGTGAAGCCAATCACAAAGAGAAATTGCCATGAAAGAGGATTCAAAAACCATTGCCCTTGAAGAGGATAAGAAGGAGGAGCAATCCTATAGAGACCACAAAGAATATAGAGAGTAAAGGAAGTAAAAAGAAGAAGTCCTTTGTGTTGGCAGCTCAAATAAAGTGCAAAAGGCGCAAAAATCATGAAAACAATATAAAGCGAAAGAATATTATTATAGCCAAGTTGGTGACCAAAGCTCAAAATACTCACAAATGTAAGAAACGGCTTTGTAAAAAACAGTCCTACATTATTCATAGAGGTGAATTGCTCTAAATGCCAAAAAGAAAAAGCCCCCCAAAAAAGACCTAAGGTGACAAAAGTAGTGAAAAGATACGCCTTATAAAGACGAAAAGCTTTCTGCCAAAGTTTGCAAATCAGAGAAGAAAAAGGCAATTTATACCAACGCGTGTGAAAGCTAAGTCCAAGTGAAACCCCTGAAAGCAGCACAAATATCTCTGCTGAATCAGAAAAGCCAAAGTTCTTATGGGTGAGATCCTCATAGAATGTACCAGGAATATGGTTGATGAAAATTGTCAACAACGCTAAAGAACGAAAAACATCAATCCGTGTGTCACGGGGAGTATGGGGACTATGATGAGAAGAAATTTTGGAGCATTTCATGAAGGAGCCCTTAAGATATCAAAAAACAATCTGTTGTTAAAAGAGAAAGATCATGACTATAAAATGATTTTTTAATCTTGAGTCATGAAGTACTGTGTTGAAAGATGAAGGATGACAAAACAAAAAAATAAGCCAATTGTGCAATGTCTTTTTCCTCAGTTGATTCTGACAGTAAATGTGCGCCGTACACTTAATCCTGTTTTATTTCGTCAGATTTTGCAAACGCAATCTTTTGTTTGCGTTATTTTGTATGATTTGCAAGGGAAAAGAATGGGGGAAGAGTATTTGCAAAAGAGTGCACAAAGATATGTTCATGATATTCAGCACAATGGTGCGGCCCTGATTATTGCTGAGCAAAGCCGCGTTGTTGGTCGGATCAAAGCCGATGGGTTGCATGTAGAAGGCGATTTGAACATCCAAAAGAGCGTCGAAAGTTTGAAAAAAGAACAGAAAATAATTGGTTGTGGAAATTTGCACAATCGTCACTCTGCGATGGTTGTCGCTGAAGCAGGAGTTGATTATCTCTTGTTTGGAAAATTAGGCGCTGACAAAAAACCCCGTCCGCATCCTCGAAATATTCAGTTGGCGCGATGGTGGGCAGAGATTATGCAAACTCCTGCCATTATTCAAACAGGAAATGAATACGAATTTTTTGATGAAGTTCTGGAAACCAATTGTGAGTTTATTGCCGTGGAAGAAATGATTTTTATGCATGATGATCCTTTGAGGGTGCTTGATATGATAAAAGAAAAGTGTCAGAATGCTCCTCTACGCACAGAGAGGTGAAAGCCATGAGTAAATTTTACGCGATATTCATTTTAGGAATAATTGGGTTTATAATGGCTTTTGCGAGCTCTAGCTGTGCTCAACAGGAAGAGCAGATTGTAGATGTCTCTCAAAATGCAGAAAATACTCAAAGAACTCAACAAATTGTGTCGCCCTTAAAAGCAGGACAATATGATGAGGCCTATGATTATTATGTCCAAGGGCTTTATGAAAAAGCTTTTCGTGTAGCCCTCGCGCGGGCTAAGCAAAATGATCCCATTGCTCAAACCTTGTTAGGGCGAATGTATATGGAAGGATATGTGACGCCTATCGATGGTAAACAGGCTATTTCCTGGTTTGAACGCGCCGCAAAACAAGGAGAACCACAAGCTCAGCTTCGTTATGGGTTAATGTTGTTTGATGGAACTTTCACTGAAAAAAATGTAGACCTTGCCGAAGAATTTATTCGAAAAGCAATGGATGCTGGGGTCAGAGAAGCTTATTTTTATTCTGGGCAAATCCTCCTTTATAAAGCGTTGCATGAAAAAAAAGAATCCGAGGCAGTTGATGTAAAAAATCAAGAAAATGAAAGTATAGAGCAGGCTCTGATATGGTTCTTAAAAGGAGCTTCTCTGGGAGACGCTGAAGCAGCTTTTGCTGCCGCAAAAATTCTTTCTGTAGGAACTCTAAAAATACCAAAAAATGATTATAATGCACGCAAACTGTTAGAAGTAGCAGCGCAAAATAAACATTTAATGGCTCAGGTTATTTTAGCACAATGGTTGCTGCAAGGACGCGGGGGAGAAACCGATTTTCAAAGTGCTTTTGATTTTCTTTTGGATAATGCAAATAAAAATGTTGTGATTGCACAGGTTAATTTAGCAAGACTTTATCGGGATGGAATTGGAATAACTGGAGATCCTATTATGGCTGCTGCATGGTATTTGGTTGCAAAAACTCAAAAAGCAAACATTCCCGATCTTGAAACCATGATCAAAGAAATGGATCAGTCTGAGTTGCAGAAAGCAATGCTGCAAGCAAGAAAACTAGTCCATAGACTTTAAAAGCAGTCTTTATGAAAGACAAAGCTTGACAGTTTTTTAAACCAAACTTTTATGGTTTTGTAAAATACTGAAAGAGTCAATAATGCACTAATGCAATAGTTTTTTACAAAAGATAAAATAAGAGGTCTCCTCTGCAAAAGTAAAATTGGAGATAATAATGAAAATTAATGGGAATGAAATTCGACCGGGAAATGTGATTGAACATCAAGGGGGTCTATGGGCAGTTGTGAAATGTAATGCCGTTAAACCAGGAAAAGGGGGCGCCTTTAATCAGGTTGAAATGAAAAATGTGATCGATGGAACAAAGTTGAATGAACGATTTCGTGCTGCTGAAACTGTTGAAAGAGTACGACTCGAACAAAAAGATTTTACTTTTCTTTATCAGCAAGGAGATGTTTTGGTTTTTATGGATTCACTTTCCTATGAACAGCTCGAATTACAAAGAGATTTCGTTGGTGATCGTGCTGCTTTTTTAAAAGATGGTATGACTGTGACTGTTGAGCTCTATCAAGAAAAACCAATTGGGGTATCTCTGCCTGATCAAGTTACTGTAACCATTGCTGAGGCTGATCCTGCAATCAAAGGGCAAACAGTTACCTCTTCTTATAAACCTGCTATTCTTGAAAATGGAATTCGCATTCTTGTTCCTCCTTTTATTAATTCAGGTGAAAGGATTGTTGTAGATACCAATGAGTTAATTTATTTGCGTCGTGCAAATGAAAAGGGATAGGAAAAAACAAGAGGGTAAAAGATGGCTCATTCTGCAATCATGTATATTATGGTGCAGGCTGCTATAAAAGCAGGTCGTTCTTTGGTGCGTGATTATGGTGAAGTTCAAAATTTACAAGTGTCTTTAAAAGGGCCTGCCGATTATGTAAGTCAAGCAGATTGCAAAGCCGAGAAAATTATTTTTAATGAATTAAAAAAAGCACGACCCAAATTTGGGTTTTTGATGGAAGAGTCTCAGGAAATCATCGGAGAAGATTCACAACATCGTTTCATTGTTGATCCTCTGGATGGAACAACAAATTTTTTACATGGTCTTCCTTTTTTTGCTGTTTCGATTGCCTTAGAACGTCAAGGACAGATTGTTGCCGGTGTTATTTATAATCCTATTCTTGATGAGCTCTTTACTGCTGAACGCGGTTGTGGAGCTTTCCTCAATGATCGGCGCTGTCGTGTGGCAGTACGGCGCAAATTAGAACATTGCGTTATTGCTACAGGATTACCCCATTTGGGGCGTCCAAGTCATGAAAATTATTTGGTGGAATTACGCAATGTAATGGCTGAGGTTTCCGGAATTCGCCGTTTTGGAGCTGCTTCTCTTGATTTGGCTTATGTAGCTACTGGAAGAGTTGATGGCTTTTGGGAAGATAATCTCCAAATTTGGGATATGGCTGCTGGACTCTTAATGATTCGTGAAGCAGGTGGATTTGTAAGCGATAAAGATGGGGAGCAGGATATTTTTGGTAAAAGAAATATCGTTGCTGGTAATGAGATTATTCACGCTGAATTGAAAAGAATTCTCAAAAAAGGGATTTGATTCAAAATATAAATTTTTCCAGAGAAAGACAAAAGACAATTGTGTACACAGAAAATAGAAGAATGAGGCTCTGTTAGAAATAAACGCTTAGCAAGAAAGTTGGTAGTTCGCTTTTTAGGTTTGATCTTCTATCAAGATTGCTTTCTCGGCAGCAAAAGTCAATTATTCCATATTCCTCAAGTTTAAAGTTTTTTGGTTTTATTTTTGGGAGGGTTTTCTTTTTTTACTTTTATGAGATTCCTTTGGTTCAATTTTTTGTGAAGTTTGTTCAGGTGAAAATTGAAGTTTAGCTAAACGTGCATAAATTCCATTTTGCTCAATGAGTTGTGCATGAGTTCCTTCTTCAACGATAGAGCCTTGATCCATTACAAGAATACGATCTGCTTTTAACACCGTTGCTAAACGGTGAGCAATGACCAAGGTTGTGTGATTTTTCATGAGGCCTTCTAAAGCTTTTTGCACCAGCTTTTCATTTGTTGCATCTAAGGCTGATGTTGCTTCGTCCAACAATAGGAGAGGAGCATTTCTCAAGATTGCTCGCGCAAGGCCAATACGTTGTTTTTGTCCCCCTGAAAGCATGATACCCTTTTCTCCCACTTGAGTTTCAAAGCCTTTTGGTAAGGAGTCGATAAATTCAGATGCATTGGCTGCTTGGGCCGCAGCGATGATTTGTTCTTGATGAGGATTTTGAGCTCCAAAGGCTATATTTTCGCGAACTGTTCCTTCAAAAATATCAATCTCTTGAGAAACGTAGGAAATCGAGGAACGTAAATCGTGTAGGGAAAGACGATTAATATCAATGCCATCAAATTGAATATGACCACTTGTAGGATCATAAAAACGGAGAATAAGAGAAAAGAGAGTACTTTTTCCTGCGCCCGAAGGGCCAACAAAGGCAACAGTTTCTCCTGCTTTGATAGAAAAGGATAAATCCCGCAAAATTTTTTTTTCCGGTCTGGAGGGGTAGGCAAAGTGAACTCGATCAAAAATAAGAGACCCTTGAATGGGAAGGGAGCGTGATAAAGGAGATGCAGGCGTTGTAATGGTAGGTTTTTTTTGCAATAGTTCAGCAAGACGTTCTGCTGCTCCCGCTGCTTGCACTAATTCTGCACCGATTTCCGATAATTGCGCAAAGGTTGTTGCTGCAAAAACCGCATAAAGAACAAATTGGCCGAGAGTTCCCCCTGTCATAGTGCCACGTAAAACATCCTGTGATCCAATCCACAAAATCGCAACAATGCTACTAAAAATGAGAAAAATTGCAAAGCCAGTGAAACAAGAACGAAGAATCACAGAAGTGCGGGCTGTTTGAAAAACACGTTCAATCAGTGTTGAAAAACGTGCAGAAATATCTTGTTCAGCGGTAAAAGCTTGGACAGTCCGAATGGCATTAACCTGTTCAGAGGCTAAAGCATTGGCTTCTGCTAGGCGGTCTTGCGTTGTGCGTGTGCGTTTGCGCACTTTGCGTCCAAAAATAATCAAGGGAATAGCAATAAGGGGAATGGAAAACAAAACCAATAAGGAAAGTTTGGCGTTTGTGATGATCATCATCACAATGGCTCCAATCACAACAATAAGGTGACGCAACGCTGTGGAAGCTATCGATCCTACAGCTAATTTTATTTGGGTTGTATCTGTTAAAAGACTTGAAACAATTTCACCTGAATGGGAACGATCAAAAAAATCATTAGAAAGCTGAAGAATATGCTGAAAAACATCGCGCCGTAAGTCAGCAATAAATCGTTCACCCAATGTGATGACACAATAGTAACGGATGGCTGAAGCCAGAGCAAGGAGAAAGGCGAGTACAAATAAAATGCCAAAATAGAAATTCATCTTACCATGGCTTGAAGTTGAGAAGCCGTAATCAAGCATTTGGCGAATAGCAAGGGGGAAAGCAAGAGTGACGCAAGCCGCAACCAATAAAGACAGAAAAGCACAAATTATAAGCCCATTGTAACGCTTGATATAAGGACTAAAACTGGAAAATGAAGAAAAAGAATGTTTTGCTTGGAAAGGCTTCTTAGATTTTTCTGGGAGTTTCAAGAATTTCATGGGTTTTTTGAGTCTTTATTGAGTTGGTGATAAAATTTTCATAGATTTAAGTATTTTGAACACTTGTTTTTTGATGCACGCTCAGCTATTGGAATTTTAAATGAATAATTGTAACAAAAAGACAAAGAGAGCGCACTTAAAAAATACATCAAAGTGCTATTTCGTTGCGTGAGTTGTGTGAAATAAAGAAAATTTTGTCGGAAATAAAGAAAGTTTTGTCGTATGAAACCCAATATTCACCCTGATTACCACATGATTAATGTTGTAATGACTGATGGAACTCAATATGTGACTCATTCAACATGGGGAAAAGAAGGGGATACCCTTAATTTGGATATTGATCCAAAAAGCCATCCAGCATGGATTGGAGGGGCGCAGACATTGGTTGATCGTGGTGGACGCGTTTCTAAGTTTAAGAATCGTTTTGGTGGTCTTGGATTTTAAAATTTCAAATCATATTAAAAATATATTGACTTTAATCAAAGAGACTTTTTAAAAGATCTAGGGCTAGTTTGAAAGTTTGTTCTTTGTTTGCAAGTGCTAACCTTGTTTGAAAATTCCCGCTTTGTTTGGAGAGAAGAGTGAATATTTAATTCATGGCACAATAAGGTTGTGCGTTTATGATAGATAGAGCTCTATGACAAAAAAGGTATAGAGGATTTTTAGAAGAAATTTTTCAAGATTCAAAAATAGAAAAGAGACTCAATTGAATTAAAGTATGCCTTTAATGAATAAAAGCATGTCTTTAAAAAGAAGAGATGTTAAAAATAATGTTGTTTTCAGGATATTAAATAGAAAGCTTTTTTAATTAAAGAGATCAAACAAGCTTCGGTCTTAATGACAAAATTTCTTTTTGGCATTTTTCTTTTTCTGTCAATAAAGATTGATTCAAAGAATTATGCTGACAATTTTGCTAAAATTTCATCACTGACATCAAAATTGGCATAAACATTTTGCACATCATCGTCTTCTTCTAAGGTTGCAATCAGACGTACAACAGAGAGTGCTTTTTCTTCATCAATTGGTGCTAGAGTTGTTGCTTTCCAAATGGTTTTGATCGATTCTGCTTCGCCGAGTGTGGTTTCAAGAATTTTCGAGACCTCACCAATATCTTCAAAGGCACAAAAAATATGATGATCCGTTTCTTCAGACTGTACATCTTCCGCGCCTGCTTCAATTGCTGCGTCCATAATGGTATCAACAGTGCCAGCCTCAGATTTATAGATAATCTCACCAACGCGATTAAACATAAAGCTAACGGAACCTGTTTCTCCTAAAGCACCTCCTGCTTTTGTAAAAGCAGCGCGGACATTTGAAGCGGTACGATTCCGATTATCGGTTAAGGCTTCAACAATAACGGCTACCCCACCAGGGCCATATCCCTCATAGCGCACTTCATCGTAATTTTCGACATCACCACCTGAGGCTTTTTTAATTGCTCGTTCAATATTATCTTTCGGCATTGATTGCGCTTTTGCATTTTGAACCGCGAGCCTTAAACGCGGATTCATTGTCGGATCAGGAGAGCCCTGTTTAGCTGCAACCGTAATTTCACGTGCAAGTTTGGAGAATATTTTCGAACGCATTGCATCTTGACGTCCTTTGCGGTGCATAATATTTTTAAATTGTGAATGGCCTGCCATGGCTTACCTTTTTGTTTGGGTGGTCAAACGCTCCCTTTTAGTAGCACAAAAGTACCATAAAAAAGGATAAAGAGATTGAAAAAATCTTTATAAGAAAATTCTCCTCAAAGGTAAAGACATTCTCGTTACAATCACTATTAAGAGAGATCTCTTGTCGTGGGCTAAAAATCAGGTTATAAAGATCTTTATTTCATGGTATTAAATAAATAACTTACTTTATATGTTTCATCTTGTTGGAAGGGGTGAATAAAATCTTCTATAGTAGAAACATAGCACTCCAAAGTTCCAAAGTGGGCAGTAACTTGCCTCAGAAAGAGGCCGATAAAAGGATATAACAGATATGTCAACGCAACTTTTGATGCCCAAAGCAACAGCTGTTTGGTTAGTCGATAATACAGCGCTTTCTTTTGATCAGATTGCGGAGTTTTGTCAATTGCATGTGTTGGAAGTCAAAGCAATTGCTGATGGTGAAGCAGCACACGGAATTAGAGGATTGAATCCTATTAGTTCAGGGCAGTTAACACGCAGCGAGATCGCACGTGTTGAAGCAGATGCAAATGCACGCTTAAAAATATCTGAATCAAAAGTGCGGATTCCTCAAACTAAACGCAAAGGCTCACGTTATATTCCTTTGTCTCGACGGCAAGATCGTCCAAATGGTATTTTATGGTTGGTTTTGAACCATCCTGAATTAAAAGATGCGCAAATCGCACGATTGATTGGAACAACAAAGGGAACTATTGAGCAAATTCGTCATAGAACACATTGGAACAGTAATAATTTGGTTCCTCTCGATCCCGTAGGGTTGGGGCTCTGTTCTCAAATTGATTTAGATTTTGAATTGCAACGGGCAGCAAAAAATCTTCCTCTTTCTGTAGAAGGAGATCAGACTCTCCTTCCTACATCGGTAACAGAAAATGCCAATCTCGATGAAATAGAATTTGAAAAAGCTTTTGAAAAAAATCTCGATGCTGATACCGTGTTTGCTAATCTCAATGCTCTAAAAAAATCTCAAGAGGAAGAATAAAAATTTCGCAGAGCAGTAAAAGAGCGGTAAAGATGAGAACAAAAATCTTAGGAAATTGAGAAAGAGTGATACTTGAAAGCGAAATGGGGTGACGAAGATCCATTGAAAGAAATGCTGGGGGATGAAAAAAGAGAAAATAAAAGAGATTAATGTTTTATTTTCAAAATAGATATTAAGAATAAGGCATGATTGATGATGCCGAAAACAAGGAGAACTGGTTTATGAACTCTCTTAGAAACATTATCCGTTATCCATTTGTGATGGCTTTTTGTGTATTGTTAGCTTTGGTTAGTGGTTGTGGCAAAAAAAATATTAATGCGACAAATGGTATGAATTCCTCTCTAAATGGTTCTGGGTTAAATAATGTACAGGCAGGCTCATCACAAGACTTTACAGTCAATGTTGGAGATCGGATTTTCTTTAGTTTGAATTCTTCTTCTATTGAATTGGATGCAGAATATGTTTTGGCTCGTCAAGCAGAATGGTTGCTCCGTTATCCGCATTATTTTATTATGATTGAAGGTCATGCTGATGAACGTGGAACGCGCGAATACAATTTAGCTCTTGGACAACGCCGTGCTGTTGCAGTTCGTGATCATCTTATTTCTTTGGGTGTTTCTTCTCAACGGATGAAAACAATCTCTTACGGAAAGGAAAGGCCTGTAGCGCTATGTGATGACATTTCTTGTTGGAACCAAAATCGACGTGCTGTTTTGGTTGTTAATAACAACAGGGAATAATTTAAGAGATATGAAACGTAAAGGTTTGAAAAAGATCTGTGGACACTCTTGAGAGAAAGACAAAATTTGAAGAAGGAATAAGAGGTTAAGAAGCAATAAAATGGAGAGAAAGAATAAAGAATAGCAAAAGAGAGGGTAGAAAATCTGCCCTTATAGGTTTTTTAGCCTTTTCTTTATAAAATTTGCATAAAAATGCTTCTTCCTCTGTTTGCCGGTGCCTCTTTTTCTCATATTTCCCGGCTTATTTTTTCGTATGTTTTCCGTCAAATAGTAAGGGCTTCTTATTCAGAAGAAAAATATAAATTCAAAATACAAAATATCAGAATATATTTGTGCATCATAAAATGGAAAAGAAAAAAGTGAGTGTTTTCAACGATAAGAAGAGCATTATTTTATTCATCATTCCTTGTGTAGTGGATTTCTTGTAACTATTGCTCAAAAGAGCAAAGTTTGTGGTAATTTGAAGATCAATCACAACGGGCTCGAATATTGGAAGCGTTTTGTCGGTGCTTTAAAGAGGAGTGAAGTTTTTTCGGTGTCCGTTAAATTAGCAAAAGATCTTTTTAAAAAAACAGATTTTTCTCATTGTCAGAAATTGATTTTAGCGGTTTCTGGAGGGAGTGATTCGTTAGCTTTATTGTTTTTGGTGCAAGAACATTTAAAGACACTGCCCATTTCTCCAGAAGTGATTGTTGTGACGATTGATCATCAATTGCGTGAAGAATCAGCACTTGAAGCCAAAAGTGTTGCAAAAATTTGCCAAGCTTATCAGATCAAACATATTATTGTGCAGTGGGAAGGAAAAAAGCCAAAGACAAAAATAATTGAAAAAGCGCGGATCGCGCGATATGATTTACTTTTTAAAGAAGCCCAAAAACATGGTGCAACACTGATTATGACAGGACATACGCTGAATGATCAGGCTGAAACTTACCAAATGCGTGTTCAACGCAGTCAAAAAAAAACAAAAGGTGCTGAATTAGAAGTTCTCGAAAAGTCATGGAAAGAGAGAAGTTCTGAAAATGCAATAACCGAGATGCTGAAAAAAAATGACCAAGAAATATTGGCAGAAAAGGGTGAGGAAGGATATGAGCGTGGGTTGTCTTGTATTCCAAGGGAAGCATTGTTGCATGGTCAAGTGCGCTTAATTCGCCCATTACTTGGGGTTAATCGTCAAACACTGCGTGCTTATTTATCTTTTCAAGGATTAACATGGATTGATGATCCAACAAATGAAGATTCAAAGTTTGAACGTGTGCGCGTGCGCAATTTTCTTCGTCAAAAGAATCTTTCTGAGATTGCTAAGAAGGTTCGTAAAGCGGCGTTAAAACGTCGGATACAAGCGCAAAAAGTTGCTGATTTAATCTTAGCTTTGGATATTGCTGTTGAGCATGGGCGCTGTTTTATTGGAAAACCTCCTGCTTTTTTATACCAACATCATGCTTTTCCCTTTGTTGTTGGGCTTTTCATTGTTTTAATGGGGGGAAGCTCTTATTTGCTTTCTTCTCAAAAATTGGTTGCTCTAAACCAGAAATTATGTTTGCAAAAACCAGAAAAAAAACGTTTTACTCTAGCAGGAGCAGTAATTGAATCGAGCAAAAAAGGAATTGCTATGTGGCGTGAAGCACGGCATATTCAAGAAGCAATCATCGCTCCAGGAGAAACCTTTGTATGGGATCGACGTTACCAAATTACCAATCATGATACAAAAGCTATACGCGTAGGGCCCGCGGATTTTGCCCATCTGAAAGATTATCTCGATCAAGGAAAAAGTGAGGTTGAAACCCCACATTTTCCCTCTTTGCAATCCTTAGTGATGATTTCTAATGAAAAAGGGGTTGATATTCCAGAGTTAACACATCATTTTTGTTATCAACGAGATATTATAATGAAACGCATTATGGCCCCATTTAATTGGTTGTTATCATTAGAAGATGCTGCTATTGCTAATGTTGTAGGATCTTTTTTCAATATTGAGTAGAAAATTTTAAGATTTAGGGAAAAAATGAAGAAAAATCATTTTAAAAGATAATAAATAGTTCTTATATCTTGGCAAGGGGGAAACAAGATTATATGCTGAGCGCGACTTTTAAGAATCTCTATTAAAATAAATGAGCTGAATATGAATTCCAATTATCGCTCCCTCTTGATTTGGGGGGTTATTGCCTTCGTTTTAATTGCGTTATTTTCTCTTTTTAATAGAGACAATCAGCGTGCTGGAAATAG
The DNA here is from genome assembly GCF_002022665.1 of Bartonella sp. JB63. Classification (NCBI taxonomy): domain Bacteria; kingdom Pseudomonadati; phylum Pseudomonadota; class Alphaproteobacteria; order Hyphomicrobiales; family Bartonellaceae; genus Bartonella; species Bartonella sp. JB63. The sequence continues at coordinate 1,189,267 of NZ_CP019788.1, read as the reverse complement.
CGAAATATCTTATTCTGAGTTTTTACAGAAAGTTGAGAATGGCGAGCTTAAAGCCGTAACTATTCAAGGACAAAAATTAGTAGGAAAAACTACAGATCAGAGAGTGATTTCAACTTATGCACCAAGAGATCCAGGATTGGTGCAAAAATTGGAAAACAAAAAAGTTAATGTTAAAGCTATTCCTGAAAGCTCAGGGAATAATATTTTTCTTAATTTATTATTTTCATTGCTTCCCGTTATTATTATCGTTGGAGCATGGATTTTCTTTATGCGACAAATGCAACATGGATCACGCGGTGCTATGGGCTTCGGGAAATCGAAAGCAAAATTGCTGACAGAAGCCCATGGAAGGGTCACCTTTCAAGATGTCGCTGGTGTTGAAGAGGCAAAGCAGGATTTACAAGAAATTGTTGATTTCTTACGGGAACCACAAAAATTTCAGCGCTTAGGTGGACGTATTCCACGTGGTGTTCTGCTCGTAGGACCTCCAGGAACAGGGAAAACGTTGCTCGCACGTTCTGTGGCAGGGGAAGCCAATGTGCCTTTTTTTACCATTTCGGGGTCCGATTTTGTGGAAATGTTCGTTGGGGTTGGAGCAAGCCGTGTTCGTGATATGTTCGAACAAGCAAAAAAAAATGCACCGTGTATTATCTTTATCGATGAAATTGATGCCGTAGGGCGTCATCGTGGTGCAGGATTGGGTGGCGGAAATGATGAACGCGAACAAACATTAAATCAGTTATTGGTTGAAATGGATGGATTTGAACCTAATGAAAGCATTATTTTAATTGCTGCAACAAATCGTCCTGATGTACTCGATCCCGCTTTGTTAAGACCTGGACGATTCGATCGACAAGTAGTTGTTCCAAATCCGGATGTATCTGGGCGAGAACAAATTTTAAAAGTTCATGTGCGGAATGTACCTCTGGCTCCTAATGTCGATCTGAAAGTATTGGCAAGGGGAACACCAGGATTTTCTGGAGCTGATCTGATGAACCTCGTCAATGAAGCCGCTTTAATGGCTGCAAGCCGTAATAAAAGAGTGGTCACAATGAAAGAGTTTGAAGATGCTAAAGATAAGGTAATGATGGGAGCTGAACGCCGTTCAACCGCTATGACACAAGAGGAAAAGGAACTGACAGCCTATCACGAAGCAGGACATGCTATTGTAGCTTTGAGCGTTCCAGTTGCTGACCCTGTCCATAAAGCAACAATCGTGCCAAGGGGAAGAGCTCTCGGTATGGTTATGCAATTGCCAGAGGGAGATCGCTATTCTATGAGTTATCGGTGGATGATTTCACGTCTGGCTATCATGATGGGAGGAAGAGTTGCCGAAGAATTGAAATTTGGAAAAGAAAATATCACCTCTGGAGCCGCATCTGATATTGAACAAGCGACAAAATTAGCGCGTGCAATGATTACACGATGGGGATTTTCTGATATTCTCGGAAATGTTGCTTATGGTGATAATCAAGATGAGGTTTTTTTAGGTCACTCGGTAGCGAGAACACAAAATATCTCTGAAGAAACAGCTCGTATGATCGATGCTGAAGTGCGTAAGTTGATTGATGACGCCTATAAAACCGCTACAAAAATTTTGAAAGAAAAAAAGAAACAGTGGTGGGCCCTTGCTCAAGGCTTGTTGGAATATGAAACATTAACAGGAACAGAAATTAACGATATCATAAAAGGAAAGCCTCCTGCACGGACATTAGGAAGTGAAAATGACAATTCACGGACTTCTGTTGTTCCTAAAATAGGGAAAAAAGGAAGACAAGATACCACCAATCTTAAAGGTAAGCACGAACTGGAAACCAGTGGTGCTGAAAAAAAGTCGCGGAGCAAAAAAAATAAAGCTGAGGCAAATAAATCTGATAAAACTGAAACAGGAAATGTTTCTGAAAATAAAGAAAAAGCTGCAGAAAAGTCTAACGTTTCTAAACAAAAGAAAAAACAAACTCCTGCTAATGATGCTTAATCAGAACGGATTATCATGAAAGCTGTGTGCATCGTCGTCACAAAAATCCTTTATGGCATTATAAAAACAGCAAAGATCTTGATCAAGAAAAATAAAAGGTGCGAGGTTGGATTTAAGAAATCGGTTAGAAAAAAGGTGGTATAGTAAAAGCTGATGTAGCAAAGGTGAACACGACAAATCCTAGAAAGAGAACGGTTCTGGAAAGAGACGAGAAATAAAACTGTTCATGGACAGTCCAAAACTCTTGGGAGGTTAGATTCTGATGACTCTCTCTCCTCATAAGAGGGAGAAGAGTTTACTTGCTAAGAGGTTTTTCTCTTAATTTTAAGAAATACTAAAAACATAAGAAATTACAGTATATGAAAGCTGTAAGGAAAGCATATAATATGTAAAAGGAAAAAAAATGGCACGGAAATATTTCGGTACAGATGGAATTCGAGGGAGAGCTAATTTTTTTCCTATGACACCAGATTTTGCCATGAAAATAGGAATGGCAGTGGGGGTTTTATTTCGCAAAAAAGAACAGTCACATCGTGTGGTTATTGGGAAAGATACACGTTTATCTGGTTATATGCTGGAAAATGCTTTGGTTTCAGGACTGACTTCTGCTGGAATGGATGCTTTCTTATTAGGACCTGTGCCAACCCCTGCTGTGGCTATGTTATGTCGTTCATTACGCGCTGATTTGGGTGTGATGATTTCTGCTTCTCATAATCCCTTTTATGACAATGGTATTAAACTTTTTGGTCCCGATGGCTTTAAACTTTCCGATGAAATAGAAAAGAAAATTGAGCAATTAATCGAAACAGATTTTTCACATTCTTTAGCGGAACCTGCTGAAATTGGTCGTGCTAAACGCGTGGAAGGGGATATTTATCGCTATATTGAATATGCTAAACGAACTTTGCCACGTGATGTGCGTTTGGATTCTTTGCGTATTGTGGTGGATTGTGCCAATGGTGCTACTTATAAAGCAGCACCCCGCGCATTATGGGAATTAGGAGCAGAAGTCTTTGCGATTAATAATGAGCCAACAGGTCTTAATATTAACCAGAAATGTGGATCAACTGACCTCACATCTTTAAAAAGAAAAGTGCATGAAGTGCGTGCTGATGTTGGTATTGCTCTTGATGGCGATGGTGATCGGGTGCTCATGGTTGATGAAAAAGCCCAAACCATCGATGGGGATCAAATCATTGCTGTTATTGCTGAGCATTGGTATAAAACAGAACGCTTACGAAATAAGGGGGTTGTAACAACTATTATGTCAAACCTTGGGCTTGAGCGCTTCTTAAACAGCAAGGGATTGGATCTCATTCGTACAAATGTAGGGGATCGTTACGTTGTCGATACTATGCGGCAAAAAGGGTACAATGTGGGTGGGGAGTCCTCTGGGCATATTGTCTTAAGTGATTTTGGTACAACTGGTGATGGACTGGTGGCTGCCTTGCAAATTCTCGCTTGTATGCAGCAAAATCACTATTCTATGAGCTACTTGTGTCAGCGTTTTGAAGTTGTACCACAAATTTTGAAAAATATAGCGATTAAAAATAAAAATATATTGGAGAACCCTAAAGTTAAAACTGTGATCGATCATGCACAGAAATGTTTAAGAAAAGAAGGACGGTTGGTTATTCGTCCTTCTGGAACTGAACCATTAATTCGAGTAATGGCTGAAGGCGATGATCAAAAAGCAATTGAAGAGATTGTTGCAGAGATCAGTGATGTTCTTATGCAGTATGATAGCACTAAAACATAATAGTGCTACAATATTTGAAAACTCTTGAGAAAATGGGGGCCTTTGCAGTGTTTATTTTTGGTAAGGCCCTGTATGTGATTCTATAAATTTATATAAAAGGTGGGGAAAGAGGGTTCCTTCCCCTTGAAGAGGGCTGGGAGATGGGGCATTCTCTGAATGCTCTCCTCGAAGGGAGACTTGGATGAAGAGCAAACAGTTTGGAGAGTAGAAGGATATCCACCTGTTTTAAGAGTGGTCTTTTTTATTTTTTTTCCAGAGAAAATAAGTCATAAACCCGAGAATAGGTCCCCCTAATTTAACAAGAGGAAAATGTTTGTTTAACAACGCGAGGCTGGAAAGAGCTGAAGTCGTTATAAGCTCGTGACGATGCTTTTCCCACTGTTTTTGATGATCCTGACGGTGGTACGATTTTAAAAATTGACAAAGAACAGCATTGAATCCTGCGATAAAAAGCCAAATAAAAAAGAGTGTACTCGCTGCTGCAAGAGGGGACATCACCAAACATAACGCAAAAAAGCTTGTGACACATAAAAAAATGAGAGCTATAAACAGTGCAATTCCAATAATCCCATAGCAAAATGTTTGGATCTGGATTTTTTTGACAGTGTTTTTGATCCCTCCACTAACAAGATGGCTCAAAAGAGGTGCGATCACTTTATACATTGGTTAACGGCGCAACAAGTGAGAAAGAATAAAACCAATGCCTGTCGCAATCAGAATAGTTTTGCCAGGATTATCACGAACTTGTTGGTTGAGCGTTTTTTCTAAATCGTTATACTTGCGTTTCGCTTGCGATAAGAGTTCTTCACCATTTTCCTTTGCTGAACTGTAAAATTGTTCAGCTTTATTTTTCGCTTCGTTCATTTTGTTGGAACTAAAATCACTCAGGGTTGATGTGATGTTTGTAACCTCATTGCGTAATTGCTCCAACTGTTTTTTTAAGTTTTTCTCTGTTTCTGTTTTGTTGTTTGTTTTATTATTTGCCATAGTTATGATTCTTTCTATTGACCTAATTGCACATAGTGTTGATAGTGTTTGATTGAAATAAAGATTTTTAATAATTATGCTTTTGTAACGTTATAAAATCTTCTTAGTTCCCTGATCTGTTGAATAATAATATTTTTAGAGATAAGTCTAAGGAGAAAAGAGGAGAAATATTCTTTTTAGGAGAAATCTTATAGAGAAAGCTTTTTCAAGAAAAAGCTACTCTTCAATGAAGTGACCGATTGATACAATTGGTTTTGATAATGCGAGATTTTCTTTATGAGATAAAAAAAGAAATATAAATAATATCTAAAAATCTTCTTGATGATGAAAAAGATTAATCATAAGTAATAGGCAATAAAAATGACTTGTTTTTTCAAATTGATATCTTTTAAAAAGGCGATGTAAAGAATAGTCAAAAAATATAAAGGGGAAAAATAGAAAATTTAAATATAAGGGTTATAAATATAACATGACATCTCATACAGTTTCTTTAGAGAACAATACTGTTGCAGTATCAATGCATGATTTCTCTCCTTTTTCAATGTTTATGGCTGCTGATTGGGTTGTGAAAGCTGTCATTATATTTCTATTGTTGGCTTCTCTCCTCTCTTGGACCATTGCCTTCGTTAAAATTATTGAACTCACTGTAGCAAAATACAAAGCACGGTATGCCCTTAAATTAGCAAGAAATGCTCAGACACTTGCAGGATTGATTGTCAGCTTTAAAGAAATTAAAGGAACTTCTGTCTTCTTACTGGAAGAAACACTGAAAGAAATACGTCTGTCGTCACAATTTGTAAAATCAGATGATGCTGACAGAAGTCAAAATGAAGCCTTTTTTTGTGGAAATATCAGTAGTGTAAATGGATTGAAAGAGCGTGTGCATTCGCTTTTATCTCGCTGTTTATTGGCTGCGATACGTCGTATTACTTTCGGAATTCCTGTTCTGGCAACAATTGGTTCTGTAGCACCTTTCATTGGCCTTTTTGCAACCGTTTGGGGGATTATGGATTCCTTTATTGGAATCGCAAAATCCCAAACAACACGGTTGGATGTTGTCGCTCCTGGAATCGCTGAAGCTTTGATGGCAACAGCTATTGGGCTTTTTGTAGCAATCCCAGCTGTTATTATCTATAATAGTATTATGCGGGTTCTTAATGGATATCGAAATGATTTAGCGGATATCGCAGCGGTGATTGAAAGGCTTGTAAGCCGTGAATTTGATAGACAACAACAATTATTAGATAACCATGAAAACAGATCATTATGATAATTGGGAAACCAATGAAGAGAGCCTTTATAGCGAGATCAATATAACACCTTTTATTGATGTAATATTAGTGTTGTTGATTGTTTTTATGGTGACTGCACCTTTGGCAACGTCGATTCTGCCTGTTCAGCTCCCTACTTTCACTCAAGCCCCTGTTGCTGATCAAACAGACAAACCGCTCTATATTACCTTACAAAAAAATCACATTCTTTATATTGGAAAAAATCAAACGGATAAAACAGAGTTTGTTGATCTGTTATTGCAGGAAACACAACGCAATTTCGAAACAAAAATTTTAATTCGAGCAGATAGTGAAATCGATTATGGAGCTGTTGTGGATCTACTCAATCAAATTCGAATGGTTGGATATACCAAAATCGGTCTTGTAGGACTCCAAAAAACAGAAAAAATTTCTCATAGTAATGTGATAAGCGATTCTTTCGAGGATGATGATTAAAGAACATATTTTAGAGCTTGGTGTGGGCTGGATTCGTGGTTGGGATGTTTTGAGTCTGTGTTTCAGATGTGTATCGGGGGGAGTGGAGCTTGTGTCTGAGTGTGTTGAGGCACGTGGTATCTTATGCCTTGTGATGCGTAATGGAAGTATGTGGCGAGATATTGGTTCCCTAAAGAAAAGCGAGTGATCGTGTCATTCTTGTCCTGTTGAGCCAAAACCTCCTGTACCGCGAGAGTGTGGAGTGGTTTGAGAAGAAGTAAAAAAAAGCTCTTCTTGATCTGGGTCAAATTCATGTACATCAACCTGGATAACTGGAGCAATGACCGTTTGTGCGATGCGCATACCACGCTGAATGGAAAAGTTTTCTTGTCCCAAATTGATCAGAAGAACTTTAACTTCACCAAGATAATCGCTATCGATTGTTCCCGGAGTATTCAGGCAGGTAATACCATGCTTTAAAGCAAGACCGGATCGTGGACGGATTTGTGCTTCATAGCCTGGAAGAAGATGAAAGATAAAACCAGTTGGTATTAGAATACGCTGTCCCGGTGCGAGATTCACAGTTTCTTCTGGGGCAAGAGCAGCACGTAGATCAAGGCCTGCAGAACCCACTGTTGCATAATGGGGAAGGTCAAGCCCTTGTCCATGGTTAAGGCGTTGGATCCGTAAAGGGAGTTTTTGTACAAGATGAGAAAAAGCATCTTTCTGAGGAGACAGAGGAGGAGTATTTGAAGAATAAGACATGGCAAGGAATCTCCAACAGATAAATCAGATACCCATCCTAACAAAAGCCCTTTTACAAAACAAGCGGATACAATGATTGCGTGAAACAAAGGGATTCTATGTTTTTGAATCAGATTGTGCCGATAAAAATCCCCGTGGCAAATACTAAAGCACCGCCGAGAATAATCTGAAGAGAGGCACGCCGCAAGGGGGTCGACATGAATTTATTTTGAATCCAAACAATGACCCCTAACTCTAAAAATACAATAATGAAAGCAATAAGTGTTGCTAAGAGAAAAGAGTCAATCAAATAAGGGATAGTATGGCCTAAGCCACCAAGCATTGTCATCAGACCACAAGCAATCCCTCTTTTTACGGGAGAGCCACGACCGGATAATTTACCATCATCGTGAAGCGCTTCTGTAAAGCCCATCGAAAGACCAGCTCCGATCGATGCTGAAAGACCCACTAGAAAAGTTTTATAGGTGTCACCCGTGGCAAAAGCTGCTGCAAAAATAGGAGCAAGCGTTGAAATGGAACCATCCATTAATCCGGCAAGACCCGGTTGAATCCACGTTAAAAGAGTCTTCTTTTGATGAGGCGTGAGGGCAGATTGATCTGTCTCTTCAAAGGGATGAGAAGGGGGAGAGGCAGGAGAAAAGGATGAAAAAAGAGAATTGTCAAGTGATGAATTCGAGGTTCCCGAATTCATATGACATGAAAGGTCAAGGAGTTGCTTATGATGTTCGAGTTCATTGTGGCCCATTGTTGTGAGAATCAAAGCTTGGTTGGGACAAGATGATTCTAATGCTTTTGCATATTTTAAATATAGTGCAGCGTGGTCTTTTTTTAACTGGGTAGCATGAGCAACAATCTCTTGCGCGGTGCAAGAGGAGCAAGCCTTTTGCGACATAGGAGGAGAGGAGCTCTTGAACATTGTGACTCAGACTCATATAATTCATTTAGAACTATTCTAAAATATAAAAATTAAAATAATGAAAGTCAATGCAGAATTTATTTCTTTCGGAGTAAAATTTTCTTTGCGAAAAAAGGCCTAAGGTAAGTTCCAAGATTAGTGATTGGGAAGCATAAGTGAAATGGTATTTTAGGATGAAGATTTAAGAAGAAGACTCTTGTTAGGGTGAGGATGCTGCTAAAGTGGAGTTTTTGGAGTTGAGGGTTTTTGGAATGGAAGCTTTTAGGTGATGAAGAAGAACACTTGAGAAGTTTGGGATTTTTTTTGTGTTCGATGCCTCTCCCTTTATATTATTTATGGTTTAGGATGTTGAGCGAGAATGCCTTTTGAAGCAACAAATAGGCTTATCAACATCAACAATAAACTAGCAACAGCGTTCCATCCGGCAAAGGAGAGAAATAAAAAATATCCTGCTGCTTGATTACAGGAAGGAGGTTGAAGAGTGTTTAATTGATTTAAGAGTTGAGAAGCATCTTTTACGGTCATGTTAGAGGACGAAATACAATTGTTTGGAATGTTCCAAAAATGATATTCAGCGCCTGCGTGGTAGACTGCTAAGATAAAGCTGATGGTCATGAATATAAAAATTCCCCAGAATAAAGACCGTATCCAAACAGAGTAGGGGAAAAATCGTATTGATAAGCCAGCAACACCTGCAAATATAAGAGAACCATAGTGAGGAAGCCGTTCGATAATGCACAACTGACAGGGAAGAATGCCTCTAATATATTCAAAAGCAAGGGCGATACTAATGGGAATGAACAGAAAAACGGTGAGGATAAAAATCCATATTTTTTTTTCTTTATCACTAAATGTACAGTGAAGATGTTGGGTGAAAAAACATTGAGAAGAAGTCATTGCGTGTACACCTTAAAAAGAAAAATATGGTTTGAGAAAAAAAGTGTATAATCCATAAATGAATAAAAACAAAAGAAAACCAAGTGGCATAAGCCATTTAAAGTGATGAGAAAGCCAGTGGGTCGCTTGAGAGCCAAAACGCTGAATAAGCCAAGCAAAAAAATAAAAACGTATCCCACGGGAAAGAATACAGAGAAGAATAAAAAGCCAAAGATTAAAATGTGTAACACCTGCAAGAAGAGTGGTAATCTTGATGGGGGGAAGATGTATGAGACCAGAAACAGTCAGTAATATTGCCAGAAACTCTTGAGTCGTATCATTGTGTAATGTTTGAAAATTTTCATATTGGTTGGTGAATTCTAAAAGAGGTTTGACAATCGTATCAGAGGTAAAATAACCAAGACACCATCCAACAATACCCCCAAAAACAGAACAAATTGTTGCAATAAAAGCATAGGAATACGCTTTTTGAGGACGAACAATTGTTAAAGGAATATACAAAACATCTACTGGGATAAAAAATATAAAGCTTTCAATAAAAGCAATAAAACCAAGCCAATAAGACGCTGTGTGGCGCTTTGCTAGTGAAATTGTCCAAAGCTTTACTGAGTTAAAGATCATCATTTCTTCCGACAATTTAAAGAGGCAAAGAGGTTTAAGAGGATTTTAGAAAGTCTGAATGAGACAAAAAATAGTCAATTTTTACAAAAAAAGAAGTCTAATGTTGACGAATCTGTCGTTCTTTATATAGTACAAAAAAAGAGGGAACAAGTATGTTCTTTATTATATGTTGTGCGGGTGTGGTGGAACTGGTAGACGCGCCAGACTCAAAATCTGGTTCCGAGAGGAGTGTCGGTTCGAGTCCGACCACCCGCACCAGTCTCTCTTATATTCCTTTGATTTTAATATTCCTTTATTTTAAATATAATATCCTCTTAAATTTCTAAACATAGATTGTGGAGTTAAGATGCTCGTCAGTCTTTATTTTACGCTCATGAAGCCCCTCTTCGAGGCCTTTTTTCTTTTTAGAAGAAGCACTGTTTGAAAGATTCCCTCTTCGAGAGGGAAATGTCAAAAGAGACGCTCAAAAAAGTTTTTTATAAAAAAGAATTTTTAAAAAGAAAATGCTCATACAAAGTGCTTATACAGAGAAAGTGCTGACAGAAAGAACAGAATAGGAGAAGAGAGAGGGATAGGAAGAATGAAATGGTGAGTCTAAGATGTGTTATGGGATGGTGATAAAGGATGTGATGCATGCTTTTTGCAAAGAGCTAAGATGTACTCGCGTGATTCACATAGCCCCAGTGGATAGCGAGTAAGTCTAAACAATCTCGTAAATGATCGGCAAGAGAATTTTGTTTGCGTTTGGAAGGACTTAATTCTTTAAATGCTTGATCATAACCAACGACTTGTTCAACCAGTCGATACCCGAGAATACCTAAGTGGGTCTTGACCGTTTGTAAGTGTTTGAGGGCGTTTGTTTGTATTTCAATTGGGTGGGTATATCTCTGACTGCTATCCACTTTTTGAACGGTCAAATCAAGACTCATTTGTGTATCACCTTGGCATTGACGCCAGTAAATATAAAAGCGTTCTGCTGCTTTGTATTGCGCTTGGTTGATATGTCCTTTCTTATATAAAAGAGCAATGGGGCGGCTGTGGGCATCGATAATAGCAAGGGTTGTGCGTGGGTTTTTGGTGTTGATTGGTAATGTGGATTGAAAGGAAGGATTGCTCGTTTCAATCATTATTTCTCGCGTTTTTAAGTGGCCAATCGGTTGCTCTTTGCAGGGCAAGGACATAGAGGAGAAGAGACGCGAAGATTTGTGTTTTTTGGTCGAGGGGATTGTGTTTCCTGTTTTTTGTAGATGGGTCATGATGTTTCCTTACAAGGATGATGGGTGTTCTTGTTTGATAAGAGAAGCACTGAAATTAAGAGCTTCTGTAAGGGTAAAAGAGGTTGAAAGGTTTAAGGAATGGTATTGATTAAAGCCTTGTTTTAAAGAGACTGATTCTTTTGTATTGAAGAGTTATTATTTGTCGAGAAAGGTCAATGGAGAGGAAAAAGGTCATGGAGGGGAAAAAGAAGGAGATTCTTGTGGTGGAGGAGATGTAGGGAAATGATGCAATATGTGAGGGGAGGGATAGCTTTCTTTTGGTTTCAAAGAACTGTTGTGGTCGCGTTCAATATAGCGTCGCAGAGTCGATGAAGCAGAAGAAGAACAACGATAACGGTAAGTTTTGGGGTCAAACCAGAGACCGATTTTCCCTTCAAAATCACCAGAGCGTTGTTTGGCGATATTCATAATGACACCTGGACGTTGCGTTAAGTTTGCTTTTTCTTCTGGTTGATGAGCGGAAAAAATTTTATCTTCTAAAGACCGATTACGCCAAATGGTGATAATATTAAAAGCATTTGCACCAATTTCTGAGGCGCCTTTAATGTCTTCTGTGCCGGGAATATCCTTTTCTAAACCACTTTTGCGCGTATGCGCTACAAGATGAATGTGAACAGCGTTTAAGATAGCCCAATCAACGATTTTGTAAACAGCTTTTTCTTGCCCAGCATAGTCATCAGAAGAGATCCCAAGACGCATCAGACTGTCAATAATAAACTGGTCACAGCCATATTTTGCACGGCAATAGTCAAAAACATCTAGTAAAGTGTCAACGCTTGATTTGCCTACATGTTCATACAGAATAAGACCTGCATCTAAAAAATGAAGAATACGTTCAATCATTTCTTTCGTTGGTTGGTCGGTTCCACCCGTTTGCTTCGTTAAACGACGCAAAGATTGTTCGCCTTTCATTTCAAGAGAAGCTAAGCAAAGACGGCTTTTTTGCTCAATCCAATGGGGAATGCAATCTGATAAAAGTTGACTTTTACCTGCACCACTGGCCCCACTCCACAGGGTCAATTCTGCAGGGCGAAAATAAAGCTTACCATTCAATTGGGGATAGGGAATCGTATAGCCAAGATGCTGTTCTGCAGGAGGATAAAATAAGTTGATTACTTGCTCTTTATAATCCAAAGCATGACGTAACCCCTTTGGCGTAAAGCTTTGAGCCTGTAAAAAAGCTTCTTGGATAATGGAAGCGTCAACACCTGCTTGTAAACACGCGTTCGCATCTTTGCCAGGAAGCTGGACGCGATAACAACGATGACGACCAAGGCGATGAGCAATCTCAAAAGCTGCTTCTTCCCCCGATGCATCCATATCTGTGGCTAAAAAAATGGTTTCAAAGGATTCTAAATGATCAAATTCATTCTCAATCCAATTTTGTTTGCCCCCCTTTCCTCCGCCAAAGGGAACTGAAACAGCTGGATAGCCATAGGTCGCTAAAGAAAGAGCGTCAATCTCTCCTTCGGTGATAACCAGGGTTCGATCCGTTGAAGCACGTTCTTTGGAGGACAAAGCTTGCCAGCCAAAGAGAATCGGCTCACACTGAGAAAGAGTCGGTTTTGCCTTTGCACCGTCTTCGGCTAAGCGCTCTTTCACTAGAGCAAGGGTGCCATTTGGCTTATAAAAAGGAAAAATAATTTTATTGCCCTCTTCTCCAATTTGGTATCGTTGTAAAATTTCAAGTGGAATATGACGCTTTTTGTGCAAATATGTTTTAACCTGATGTTGAGGCATGTTGGCTTTGGGAATAGAGGGTGAACGATACTGATGGCGGGGAGCCATAAAAGGCTTGGGACGAGAAAGATTGAGATAAGCGCGCGCTTCATCAAGTGCTTGGGAAAGGCTGATCCCTTTAACACCACACCATAGGTCAAGAAGATCGCCGCCGCTGCCTTCAGCAAAATCATACCAAAGACCTGCTTTACTACCGCTTAAGCTGATTGATAGGCTTTGTCCTGCTTCACCGCGGATATTCCCAACAACCCAGGAATTGCCCTGTTTGCGACCTTGTGGAAGAAGCATTTCTGCAATAGAACCCGCTTGGGCAGTTAGTCTTTGTTTAATTTCAAAAAGTGTGCTCATTTTAACCAACCTGATAATTGATAAGGTTGCTGTAAAGGATTTCTTCATTAGCTCTGCCCAAGGGAGATGAAGAGTGTGCTGAAAAAGTTGCCGAAGACAAAACTAAAAGCCGTTGATCATTTTCTTTTAAACGCTCAATTTCACGGCGGTACCAATTGCGCCAAGTGGCTGACCAATCAACCTTCATAGCCTCTTTGCCACTTTTCGCTTGCCAATAATCACGAAATTTTTTTTCTTGCCAATGCGCTTGCTCTTCACTGAGACCTTCCGAAATCGCTGCTGCAATATCAGCACGCCAATCAGATGGAAGACGAGACCCCTGCGTCGCTTTTTTAAGGGAAGAAACATCACAAAAAGAGTCAGAAGAAACAACTGAAGAATATTTCTTTTGTGAAACACCTATTGGTGTTTCTTTTTCTTCTGCTTTCTGAGCTTCTGAGTTATGTTCAGCATCTGGTGGAGAGGTGTTAAACAAATGTTGAAATTGGTCATTGATTTTCTTACGTTTTTTTGCTGAAGAACGACCAGCATAGGATTTTTTTTCAAGCAATTTTGTACGCTCATGAAAAACAGTTTCACAGCGCGCATTCCACAATCCACTGGCCAGGTTTAATATTTTCCCCTCCGTTATCAACATCTCTAAAACACCTTCAAAAGTCCGCTTGTCACAACCACAAAGACGCGCTAAACGTTCTACCGATAAATCTAAAGGACGGCCTCGCGCGTACATTTCATTCAAAAGAATCGTGTAAATGCCAATTTCATGTGCTCGCATTCCACGAACTCCACCAAGAAAATCATTCTGGTACCAACAAACATAAGGAAGTATCGATGATTCATAATCAGGAAATTCTGAGTATAAAAGTTGTTTCATGGTTCAATAAACTTTCTTTTTTCAATCTGGGATAAAGCAGTAAAAAGCAAAAAATGTATTGTGAGAGTTCTCAAAGTGCATTGATAAAATTGACTATTTTAAAAATGTTGCTGTTTTATTCTGGTAGAGGATTATTTTTTTGTGTATTTCCTTAAAATTAACGCATCAATTATACAGAATCTAGAGAATTGCAATTTGAGGTTGTATTAAAGGGTAAAATTAAAGAGGATGAAGAAACAATACACGGGTTTTTGAGAAATTCCTGTCTAGCCCTGGGCTGATGCTGTGTTTTTTGATGAAAAAATAAAATATGATAAGCCCTCCAATAAATGAAAGTTTTAATTTTATCCTCTTTAGAAGATAAAGCAAGTCAAATTTTATTATGGAACATATTTTTTAAGACAGGCTATAAGGTGAGACTATGAATATTGATGGTTGGCGTCAAAGATTGCAGGAAGCGCTTCAAAAAAGTGGACGATCAAAACGGTCTATTTCGCTTGCTGCAGGCAAAGGGGCCGGGTATTTGCATTCAATCCTTTCTGAAGGAAAAGAGCCGACGATTGAATCACTCTATCATGTCTGTCATGCCATTAATGTCAGTATGAGCTATATCCTCTATGGAAAAGGTGCAATGCCCGAAGATCAAGAGTTTATTGATCTCGTTTTGCAGGTTTCTCCTGAGGAGAGGAAGGCCATTTTGACCCTTTTGCGTCGACCACCCGATGGAGAAAAAACATAACAGCTTGTTGTGTTTTTAGGTCAAGTTTTTTCCAAGATTTTAGTAGTTCAAAATCACTCATTTCAGCCCCCCGTTTATTGAAAATTTATGGATTAAGAGCTATCAGAAACAATGCAAAAATGGGAACAAGAGATTAACAGTCTTCGTTCTCGTTTTTATTTGAACATTGTCAAAAGCCATAATATATCTTTTATTAAGGATAAAATAATTGACATATCTTCCATAGAGGATATAAGACTAACGCTATATTTGATCATGTCAAGAAAAAGCTTAGCTTTATCAACTGCCGAAGAGAGGAAAAATTTTATGAAAGATGTATCATTCGTTAAAGAGGATGAAATTCTTGTCATTCTTTGTGAAGATGAGATCAACGACGCTTATGATGGTCCTATTGAGCAAGAAGACATTCTCGAACTGATTGATAAGCACGATAATGTGACTCGACTTTTACGCCTCGACTTAAGATCACTCCATGCTGATGATGTGAGTGAACAAATCGCTGAATTTTATATGAAAACACATGATAATTATGAAGATGACGAACAAATACATCCTTTCATTTTCAATAGTGATATTTATCACGCTTATTTAGATCAAAAAGCTGCTCAAGAATACGAAGATAATCTTTACGGATCTTATGAAAAACAACATCGCTTGCGGTGGTCTGATGTGTTGAATGAATATTGAGGGGAAAATAATGAAAAGTTATCTCAAAACACTTTCTTACGGACTGCCACTCTATTATGCCGGAAATGCCAAAAATATTATCAAATTGGAACCACAACAAAAAAATGCCTGTTCTTTTACCTCACAGTATGAGGCAGAATCCCTGGCACAGAAGTTAGCACTTCAATATCAGCGTTATGACTTTTATGTGGCTCAAAAATAGCTATGCATTTTCTGATCACAGTGTAAAAAAATCAACTTTGAGCAATAAAAAGCCTTAGTGAAAGAAAGGTGGGCGGTGTGATTATATCACTGTCTACGTTGAGCTATGTGAGGTTAGTAGGCTTTAATCGGGTTTGTCAGTGGTGTTGGTGAGTGAAAGAAAAATCTTCGAGGGTAAAAAATTTCACAGATCAGAAAGAGGAACAAGAATGGCAAAGAGGAGGACATCTAAATAATGCCAACGATTATTGATTGTGTTCAAGGAACAGGTGAATGGCGCCAAGCGCGCAATGGTTTAATTACTGCTTCTTTGTTCGAAATGGTGCTTGCGCAAAAACAAGATGGCAAAAAAACCCAAAAATATAATGCTGTTATGATGAAACTTGCTGGAGAAAGAATAACAGGAAAGTTCGTTGAAGAAGGGATAACGTTGCCTATGCGGCGCGGAATAGAATTAGAACCACAGGCGCGTCAGCTTTATGGAACTCTCACACAGACGGAACCTGAATGCGTTGGCTTCATTTTGGCAGAAGATCGTCTGAAAGGAGTCTCTCCAGATGCTTTGATCGGGACAAATGGGATGTTGGAAATTAAAACGAAAAAACCTGAAATTTTGATTCCTCATTATACGCAAAAAGACTTTCCTCTCGAACATAAAGCACAATGTCAAGGAGGATTGTGGATTGCACAACGCGAATGGATTGATTTAATGCTCTATTGGCCAGATATGCCTCCTTTGATTAAGCGTGCTTATCGTGATGAGGCCTATATTCAGAAGCTCGAAATAGAAATCAATCGATTTAATGATGCTTTGGCAGTGATGGTGCATCGTCTTAAAACGATGTGTCTATAAAGAAGGGTGGGGGGTATGCAGTGCATAGTGGTGCTGCGAGAGAGGATTGAACTCTCGACCTCTCCCTTACCAAGGGAGTGCTCTGCCACTGAGCTACCGCAGCGCTTTGAATCTTTGTGCTGCTTGTGCCATATTGTTACAAAATAGGCAAGAGAGCATTGATCCATTCTTGAAAGTTAGTTTATCTTATGTCATGACAAAAAAGGTGATATGAGAAACCAAAAAAATAAAAGAAAAATAGTGTGAGCTTGACGTGTTTCAAGTTATTAAAAGAGTAAAATTGTTTAAAAAAGTGTGTCATGACACAAATGAATCAACAAAAACAAAACAATAATAAAAAATGTAAAGATGAAAAAAGAAAACAACGCCAAGAAAGGCTCGCTCAGCAGTTACGCGCCAATTTAAAACGTCGAAAAGAGCAAAATCGAAAACGATTTCAGGATAACTCATAAAAAAAATTTTAATTAAGGTATTTTTAAGAGATTTTTGCAACCAAATCTCTTGATGATTCATTTCAAAGTCATAGAAAAAAAACGCTTTAAGGTGTTCACCTATTTTAAAAGGAACTTTCTTCAAAAGGCCCTTTTAAAGGAAGACTTTGGGCTTGAGTAAAAAGGGCAAAACATTATGGATTCTATTCACATTATTGGTGGAAATCCTCTTAATGGTGTTATTCCTATTTCAGGGGCTAAGAATGCTACACTTCCTCTTATGGTTGCGGCATTGCTCACGGAGGGGACACTTACTTTAGATAATATTCCTCATCTCGTCGATGTCGAATTCTTATTGCGGATCCTTAATCATCACGGGATCGGTTATGCTGTCGAAGGACGAAAATCACATCAAGAGAACGGATATTCAAGAACAATTCATTTTACAGCAAAAAAAATAACAACAGTAAATGCACCTTATGAATTGGTAACAAAAATGCGTGCAAGTTTTTGGGTCATTGGTCCGCTGCTTGCACGATGTAGAGAAGCTTATGTTTCTTTACCTGGAGGATGCGCCATCGGAACACGCCCTGTCGATTTTATTCTGGAAGGACTCAAAAGTCTAGGAGCACAAATCGTGATCGAACAAGGATATGTGCATGCTAAAGCGCCAGAGGGTCTCAAAGGCGGACGCTATCGTTTCCCTAAAGTAACTGTCGGGGGAACACATGTGCTCTTGATGGCAGCTGTCATGGCAAAAGGAACAACCATTCTTGATAATATCGCTTGTGAGCCAGAAGTTATAAATCTGATTCAAGCGCTTAAGGCTATGGGTGCACTTATCTCTGGAGAAGGAACGCAGACCCTCACTATCCACGGAGTCGAAAAACTCAACGGTGCAAGAATTCAAGTCATTGCTGATCGAATCGAAGCAGGAACATACGCTATGGCCGTCGCTATGACAGGAGGAGAAGTTTTCCTCAAAAACGCAAATCCTCATCATCTTACCGAAGTTCTTGAATGTCTCAAAAAAACAGGGCTCGAAATCGAAATAAAACCAGAAGGGATCAATGTAAAACGAAACCCAGAGCAAAAGATTATATCCGTAGATATCAAAACAGGTCCTTTCCCAGATTTTCCGACAGATTTACAAGCCCAATTCATGGCTCTTATGACACGGGCTCAGGGGAGTGCACATATCACCGAAACAATTTTCGAAAACCGATTTATGCACGTACAGGAATTGGTCCGCTTGGGTGCACAAATTACACTCAGTGGACAAACAGCATTTGTTCAAGGGACAGGTCGTTTGCAAGGTGCACAGGTAATGGCAACAGATTTGCGTGCTTCTGTTTCTCTTGTTATTGCTGCACTTGCTGCACAGGGAAAGACGATCGTTAATCGTGTTTATCATCTCGATCGAGGTTTTGAACGGTTGGAAGAAAAATTGGCTCAATGTGGTGCAAACATTCAACGCGTAACAGGATGAGAAAATAAGAGGCTGCTTGAAAGATATAGGCGCAAAAGCAGCACTGTGAAGGCTCGGGGAGGCCAAAGGGGTTGCGGAGAGGATAATGGGGTTGTTAAAGGTACATGTTTCGAAGGAGATCAGAGAGGCCTAAAGTGACAGAGGATCCCAAAAATCTGGAGTTTCAGGCTTTAAATGGGGACCAATGCGGACAGCTGAAACCTTTTCAGCAAGGCCAGTACGGTCAGAAAGTTCAACCGCTAAACCACAAAGCGTTGCTGGGCCTTTCGCAGGCTCATAAAATTTAAACTTCTTCTTATAAAGAAAACGGTACAAAGGTTCTTCTTTGTCCATCCCTAAAGAGGAATTATAATCACCACACATCCCCGCATCCGACAAATAAGCACTGCCTCCCTCTAAAATTTGAGCGTCAGCCGTTGGAATATGGGTATGGGTTCCAACAATAACACTCACACGTCCATCAAGAAAGTGACCAAAACATTGTTTCTCGCTGGTCGCTTCTGCGTGAAAGTCAAAAATAATAGCGTCTGCTTGCTCTCGCAAAGGACATGCTGCGATAATCTTATCCGCTGTATGAAAAGGGTCTTCTACCTTGCAGGGCATAAAAACAGCACCCATTATATTCGCAATAAGAACACAGGCCCCATTTTTCGCTGTCCATAAACCAGACCCTTTCCCAGGTGTGCCTTCAACAAAATTCGCTGGGCGTAAAAAACGATCGCTATAAGATGCATAGCTTAAAGTCTCTTGACAGTTAAATGCATGATTGCCCGTCGTAACAACATCAACACCCGCATTTAGAAAATCTTGATAAACTGACTCCCTAATCCCAAAGCCATTGGAGGCATTTTCACCATTCACAACAACAAAATCAAGGCGCCATTGATCAATTAAATGAGGAAGAGTGCGCAAAACAGCTGCACAGCCCGTTTGTCCAACAACATCACCTAAAAATAAAAAGCGCATAAGCGTTTTAATCATAATTTAAGGTTCAAGAAAACCCTTTTCTGTAAAAATACCCTCTAAAAGAAGGTCATCTTCTCGCGCGGGAATGGATAAAACTTCTTGGCACGAAAAACCAAAACCAAATAAATGCACAGGATGAGCTTGGTTGCGAAGATGTGCAATTACCCGGTCATAATAACCTGCTCCATAGCCAAGACGGTGACCTTGACGGTCAAACGCAGAAAGGGGAACAAAGATGAAATCAGGAAAAACAACACTCTGTTCAGAGTTAGGACAAAAAATGCCAAAATGCATCGGTTCTAATTGCTTCTCATCCGAAAAATGACGAAAAACCATCATCTTGTGATCAAGAACAACCGGTAAAGCTAAATTTCCACCACGGGAGGAAATAAAATCAAACAAAGGACGTGGGTCAAGCTCTGAACGAATGGGCCAATAACCAGCAAAAATAATCTGTGAAAAATTATGCACTCTTTGTGCAAGATACTCAGAAATATGCAAACATGCCTGTTGCGAAAAAATATTTCGCTCTTCTAAAGATAAACAATTTCGTTGCGATAAACCAAATTGCCGCAAAGAGTTGCGAATCGATAAAAAAAGAGAAGGGGAAGAAACCATCATTGTTAAGCAATGACCTGCAATAATTACAAAAATCAAAGAAAATAATAGCCAAAAACTGACCAAAAATATAAAAAAGGTGAACCACAACAGCCGATGGAAAAAGTTGATTCCGAGTGCCTAGTATACTAGGTGGGCACCGTGTGAAAAAGCCCACGAGCTCTTTCAGGGACAGCTCCCTTGGAAATCAATAAGGCCTCAGGAATATGTTATTTCCTGTCGAGAAGCGCAGAACACCTTTCACCATTATAAAACAATTTCATCTTCCCGGCTAGATAAAAAATTATCCGATTATCACTCTAAATAATCACTGCTAAAATTGCTAAATTTCTTGACCCAGTTGTTCGGATAAAAGAATATCAAGACGTTGTTGAACAAGCTGCATTTGCGGATAAAAAGAAAGGGCCTTTTCGTAAGCCTTTATCGCTAAATGTGCGCGATCCGTTGCTTCCATGATAATGCCAAGCTCAAAAAAAGCTATGTAATTCCGAGGCTCAAGTTTGAGAGCATGAGAAAGATCAATCATCGCAAGCTTAAAATCACTTAATTGAATATGAATCCAAGCACGCCTAACCCAAGGTTCTGCATAGGTTGGAGAAAGAGATATCACAGAATCAATTATATCAAGAGCAGAACCGTAATTCGATTCCGTAATGCTTTGTTCTGCCCATGTCATTAAAAGATCAACCGTCTCACTGCCTGAGCGTGACCATAAACGCTGAAGTTGACGACTCAGATTTTTCGCCTCCTTCGCATCAGAACAATATTTCAATTCTTTCAAAAGACGCACAATCTCTTGTTCTTTACGGTTATTCGAAAGGGACCGATGAGTGTGAGGCAGCGATTCATAATCTTCAAGAAGAATTGCTCCTGAGTGAGTCTCCGATAAGGAAGAAGTCTCAGATTCAGCTGATGGCAAACCAGGTATGAGGTCATCTAAAGGTAAAAACAATTGTGGAGAAGGTGATTCTTCAAACGATAAAGGAGGAGAACTCTGACTGTGACAAGGAGAAAGAAAAAAAAGACTATTGAAAAGTAAAACAGAAATACTCCGCTGCCTTAAAAATCTTGCCCATTGTCTTAAAAGTTTTAGACTTAAAAGTTTTAAATGAACACCACAAAAAGATGTACACAAAAAAACAGCAGAAACCAAAAATCTCTCTCTAAAATTCATTATCCCTGGCGGGCTCTAAAACGCGGATTGCTCTTATTCAAAATATAGATACGACCTTTACGACGAACTAACCGATTATTACGGTGACGTTCTTTGAGTGCTTTGAGCGAATTCTTAATTTTCATCATCATCACCGTTTATATACGTTTATATATATGAGCAAAATGTTATAGTCTTAAATAGTGTAACAGTGTATTCTTAAGGATGTAAGACATTACAGAAACATTTCCACTACCCTATCGTAGAAACTACTTTATAAAAAAATAATGAAACTTCACACCACAATAGACAAATAAAAACGGTGAATTTTTAACAGGGAGTCCTTTTCTTGTCAAGTACGCTTTACCTTTATCCCTATGGAAATAGAGTAATCTTTCAGGATTGATAATCTTTTCTAGGAAAAAAAGGAGGATGTCGTTGGAGGAAGAGGGCTTATAGGAAAGGGGGTGTTGTTGCAGGAGAAGTGTTATAAGGGGAAGGGTGACAGATATGGAGAGGTTCTCTAAGGGGAGCTCTCCAAAAGGCGGGTTCTCCAAAGTGCTTCATTTTGTTGCGTCGAGAGATTGTGTTGCTGGTCCCGTCAATTGGATGACATGGCCCATTTTGCGTTCTGGCTTGACAAGAGTTTTGCCGTATAAATGCACCGATGTCGATTTTTGCCGTAAAAAGCTTTGATAATCTTTCAAGTTCATGCCAAGGAGATTTGTCATCTCGCAATTGCTATGGCGTGAGGTATCTCCTAAAGGAAGAGCACAAATGGCACGGATATGCTGTTCAAATTGTGAAGTGGTGCATGCTTTTTGTGTCCAGTGACCCGAATTATGCACGCGAGGCGCTAATTCGTTAACCAAAAGACTTCCATCGGTCAAGACAAAAAATTCTACACAAAGAACACCAACATAATCAAGAATATCCATAATCTGAGCATTGATCTCATGTGCTGTTTCTTGTATTTTTGATGAAGCATGTGAAGGCACAAATGTTTTATAAAGAATGCCGCTTCTATGTTGATTTTCACAGCAGTCATAAAAAGCGTGCTCTTTTTGAGGATTTGATGCTGATACAACAGATATTTCAAACAAAAAAGGAACAATCTCTTCTAAAATCAGAGGTTGATGATCAAGAGCAATTAAAGCTTTATCGATGATTTCTTTATTCGGATGATGAAGACCAATTTGGTGTTTGCCATCATAGCCAAAACGGCGTGTCTTTAAAAGACCACTCCCTCCCAAAGCTGATAATCCCTCAATAAGAGAATTACGGTCATGAACCGCGTACCACTTAGCCGTCCGAATCCCATTATCGTTCAGAAATTGTTTCTCAAAAACTCGGTCTTGCGAAATCTCCAAAATCTGAGAAGAGGGATAAAGATAACTTTTTTGTTCGATATACTGCGCTATTTCCAAAGGAAGATTTTCAAACTCGTAGGTTATCACGTTGCAAACAGAAAGAAGACGCGCTAACGCTGTTTGATCTTCGTACGAAGCAAGAATATGTTCTGTGCCAATTTGAGACGCTGGGCAATCAATTTCAGGGCTTAAAACAAGTGTTTTAAAACCAAGTTCCGCTGCTGCAAGTGCTAACATTCGTGCTAATTGACCTCCTCCAAGAAGGCCAATAGTATTGCCAGAATATAAACTTTCAGAATAGTGAGACATTTGCACTTTCCATCGTTGGAGTCGTTGCTACGCTGGTTGTTTGTTTTTCACGCCAGCTCTGTAAACGTTTAGATAAAACATTATCATAAATCGCAAGAACCGCTGCAGATAAAAGAGCCGCATTAATCGCTCCTGCTTTGCCTATCGCTAAAGTGCCAACCGGTATGCCAGCCGGCATTTGCACAATCGAAAACAAAGAATCTTGACCCGACAAAGCTTGAGAGTGAATCGGAACGCCAAAAACAGGTAAAGAAGTAAGAGACGCTAACATACCAGGAAGATGCGCTGCTCCCCCAGCGCCAGCAATCAAAACTTTAAAGCCAGAAGCTTTTGCTCCCTTTGCAAATTGGTAAAGCCGTTCAGGTGTTCGATGCGCCGAGATAATCTGTGTCAGGTGAGAAATGCCGAGGTCAGTTAAAATATCTGAACTATGTTGCATAATATGCCAATCTGATTGGCTGCCCATTAAAAGCGCTACGTCATACAATTTTTCAGCCATTTCATATCCTTTTTCATTTTTTAAGGCTTGGTTCTCGATCAATAGGCTTCATGCCTTCAAAGGGCAATTCAATTGCTTTTAAAAGTTTTGTCGTCTTTTTGTAAAGTTAATTAGTAGATTTTATCCTTTTTAATGAGAGAAAATAAATATTGGAGTGCAGCTTCTAAGAAAAATAAAGAGATAGAGAAAGAATATCACAAATAAAAGGAGCATAGAATAATGGTTTTATTGAGAAGATTAAGAATCTGTGAAATTTAAAGTAGGAGATAGAAAGGTGGAGTTTGCTGTCACGCTCAGGAACTCCTTAATATTATACAATGAAAAAGCAATCATATGAAGAAAATTAAAATTAGAATAAAGAAAAAAGAGAAAGAATAAGGAATGAAAAAAGATTTAATGAACAATAAAAAGCGCGGAAAAGAAAATCTCTCTCTCTGTTAAATCCCTGTTCACAAAATCAACAAAATAGGATATGAAAAAAGAAAAGACAACTTATTATATAAAATCAACGACATATTATTGTAAAGGAAATCACTCTTTATGTCTAAAGAAGAAGTATTGGAATTTTCTGGAATCGTTACAGAACTCTTACCGAACGCAATGTTTCGGGTAAAGCTAGAAAATGATCATGAAATTATTGCTCATACCGCTGGAAGAATGCGCAAAAATCGTATTCGTGTCTTGGTCGGCGATAAAATTATGGTGGAAATGACCCCTTATGATTTATCAAAAGGACGAATTACATATCGCTATAAATAATCGTCACAAGGAAAAATTCTGTATCAAAAATCAACTATTCCTAAAAATCAGGCTTTTGGCTGAAAAAGTGAAATCCTAGCAAAAGAATAAACTGATATAAGGCTTATCCAGTGATCAAAAAAATCAAAAATAAAAAAAGATCATAGGTATAAAAACTTAAATGAAGTGGGGACGTTAAGACAAAAGTGCGTAAGCACTCGAAATTGGCGAAAGGGGTTCTATCGTGGATATTGATTTGATTCTTGCTTCTGCTTCCCCGCGGCGTTTAATACTTCTCGAACAAATAGGTGTTGAGCCCAAATTTGTTTATGCAACCAATATTGATGAAACGCCAAAATCAAGAGAGCATCCCGCAAGCATGGCAAAGCGTTTGGCAAAAACAAAAGTCCTTGCAGCAAAGGAAAGTTGGTTAAGAGACCAGAAAAATAGTCAAAGAGAACCAGAAGCAAAAAAATATTTAATTTTAGCTGCAGATACAGTTGTGGCAGTGGGACATGTCATTTTTCCTAAAGCAGAGGGAGAAGATGAAGCATATGAATGTTTGCGCTTTCTTTCAGGAAGAGTTCATAAAGTATATAGTGCCGTGTGTCTCATGAATGAACGTGGGAAAATAAGTGTTAGACTGGTTGAAAGTTCTGTGCGGTTTAAACGCTTAACTAAAATGATGATGAATGCCTATTTAGCTTCCGGGGAATGGGAAGGAAAAGCTGGAGGATATGCGATCCAGGGAAAAGCAGGGGCTTTCGTGACAAATATAAGTGGGTCTTATTCCAACGTCGTAGGGCTCCCATTGGCTGAAACAATGGATCTCTTAATGACTTATCAGTATCCATTGCTGAATCATTGGGTGGAAAATTTCGATGAATAAGGTCAAAATAGGTGAAAAATGATAGGTCAAGGCAGAAAAAAAACAAAAGCTTACAGAAAA
The DNA here is from genome assembly GCF_002022665.1 of Bartonella sp. JB63. Taxonomy (NCBI): domain Bacteria; kingdom Pseudomonadati; phylum Pseudomonadota; class Alphaproteobacteria; order Hyphomicrobiales; family Bartonellaceae; genus Bartonella; species Bartonella sp. JB63. Next base: position 1,164,397 of record NZ_CP019788.1, on the reverse strand, counting down.
AAGGTGCTGTAAAAAACAATGAAACAGCGCAAAAAAGATGAAAAAAAAGCAGAAATGTATCAATTGTCATTGCAGAAAAATAATCTGCGTCCATCACGCCCTTGCCCAGAATGTGGAAAAATGTCTCAGCAGGATTCTTACCCTTTTTGTTCATCACGGTGTCGTGCAGTCGATCTGAACCGTTGGCTTTCTGGGGCATATATTTTACCTCCTCCACTTCAAAAAACCGATGAGGAAGAGTAAAAAAGAAAAATTTTGTAAAAAGGAAAATCGCCACACCACTATTTGTGGTTAAAATTAAGTGCTTTTTACGAATTCGTCTGAAAAAGTTGTGCTTCTATTTGAGCATGAATGCCTTCAATTAAGGGCAGTTTGCGTTATTTAATATTTTAAAATATGAGCCAGTATTCTGTTTTTTTCCTTTCTTGGTTATCTAGATCAGGTCTAATTCGTTATGGTGCGACGTGGAAAGAGAGCTGTGAAGAGGAGCAGTGGAGGGATTGGAGATTGATTTTCAAAAAAAGGTTTTCCCTCTTGCTATAAGAAAAGAGTGTTCCCATATTTCTTTATATTAATTTAAATGAATTATTGCTTATAGATGTGTAGAAAATCGTGAAGATTCTTGAAAAGGAATATTAAGCGATAAAATACAAGCGCGTGAGGACAAAGAATCTGTAAAGGCAGAAAGAAAGAAAAATATGAATTTGGAAAAATATAGCGAACGGTTTCAAGGTTTTTTACAAGCAGCACAAAGCAGTGCTCTTGCGTCTGATCATCAGCAGTTTATGCCTGAACATTTCTTGAAAGCGCTCTTAGAGGATAGTCAAGGATTGGCAGTTTCTTTGATCCAAAAAGCAGGGGGGAATTTGCCTGCTATTCAAAAAGAACTCAAAGAAGCTCTCGATGCTTTGCCAAAAGTACAGGGTGGAAATGGACAGCTCTATATGTCTCAGTCTTTGGCAAAAGTCTTCGCAAAAGCAGAAGAAATCGCCCAAAAAGCAAATGATCAGTTTGTGACAGTGGAACGTGTTTTACAAGCTTTACTTCTCGAAAAAAGTGCAAAAACGGCAGATATTTTGACAGGAGGTGGGGTGAAAGCTCAAGAGCTTGAGCAGGTCATCAATGTCATGCGAAAGGGAAAAACTGCAACAAGTCGTCATGCCGAAAGCCAATATGAAGCCTTGGAAAAATATGCCCGTGATTTAACAAAAGAAGCACGAGAGGGAAAACTCGATCCTGTGATTGGACGAGAAGAAGAAATTAGAAGAACTGTGCAAGTCTTATCACGTCGAACTAAAAATAATCCCGTACTGATTGGAGAGCCAGGAGTCGGAAAAACCGCTATCGTAGAAGGATTAGCTCTCCGCATTGTCAATGGTGATGTGCCTGAAACATTGCGCGATAAACAGCTCTATGCTCTCGATATGGGAGCCCTTATCGCTGGTGCAAAATATCGAGGCGAATTTGAAGAACGTTTGAAGGCCGTTCTCACAGATATTCAAGCCGAAAATGGACAAATTATTCTCTTCATCGATGAATTGCATAATCTCGTCGGAGCTGGGAAATCGGATGGACCTATGGATGCTTCTAATTTGCTCAAACCCGCTCTCGCTCGTGGTGAACTCCATTGTGTCGGCGCTACAACGCTTGATGAATATCGAAAATATGTTGAAAAAGATGCCGCTTTAGCACGACGTTTCCAACCTGTCTTCGTCCCTGAGCCAACTGTGGAGGATAGTATCTCTATCTTGCGAGGCATCAAAGAAAAATACGAACAACATCACAAAGTACGCTTAGCTGATAGTGCTTTGATTGCTGCTGCACGATTATCTCAACGCTATATTGCTGATCGTTTTTTGCCCGATAAAGCGATCGATTTGATCGATGAAGCTGCTGCACGCTTGCGGATGCAGGTTGATTCAAAACCGGAAGAACTCGATGCAATCGATCGGCGTATTATGCAGTTGAAAATCGAACAGGAAGCGTTGAAAACGGAAGTCGATCCCGCAGCAGAAGAACGTTTGAAAACCGTCAAAGCCGAACTCGAAACTTTGGAAAAAAGCTCAACAGAAATGACACAAGCTTGGCAAGCCGAAAAACAAAAATTAGGCTATGCTGCCGATCTCAAAAAACAGCTCGAAGAAGCACGAAATGCTTTGGCTATTGCACAACGAAATGGACAGTTCCAACGCGCTGGTGAACTGGCCTATAGTGTCATTCCTGAACTCGAAAAACAACTCAATGTTGCAGAAAATGACGACCAACAAAATAATCTGGTCGAAGAAATTGTTACTGCAGAGCATATTGCTCAAATTGTTTCTCGTTGGACAGGGATCCCCATCGATCGAATGCTCGAAGGCGAACGAGAAAAATTATTGCGAATGGAAGATGAAATCAGTAAACGGGTGGTTGGGCAAACCGAAGCTGTACAAGCTATTGCGCGAGCTGTACGACGTGCACGAGCCGGATTACAAGACCCTAACCGTCCTATCGGATCGTTTATGTTCCTAGGACCAACAGGGGTTGGAAAAACAGAACTGACAAAAGCTCTTGCTGCTTTTCTCTTTCAAGATGCTCAGGCTATGTTGCGGATCGATATGTCCGAATATATGGAAAAACATGCCGGAGCACGATTGATCGGTGCTCCCCCGGGATATGTCGGATATGAAGAAGGAGGACTCCTCACCGAAGCTGTCAGACGTAGACCGTATCAAGTTATTCTCTTCGATGAAATTGAAAAAGCGCATCCTGATATCTTTAATCTCTTGCTACAAGTGCTCGATGAAGGACGTTTGACAGATAGTCAAGGACGAACCGTCGATTTTCGAAATACTGTCCTCATTATGACTTCTAATCTCGGAGCAGAAAGCTTGACAGCATTACCCGAAGGGCAAATAACACCGCAAGCAAAAGAAGAAGTAATGCAAGGAGTCAAAGCCGCTTTCCGGCCAGAATTCCTTAATCGCGTCGATGAAATTATCCTCTTTCAAAGATTACAACGCAAAGATATTGAAGCAATCGTCGATATTCAAATTCAACACTTACAAAATTTACTTAGTGAACGCAAAATTACCTTGCAAATCAAACCAGAAGCTCGAACTTTGCTCGCCCATAAAGGCTATGATCCCCTCTATGGGGCTCGGCCGTTAAAGCGAATGATACAAAGAGAAATTCAAGATCCCCTCGCAGAAAGTCTTTTAAAAGGGATAATCCGTGATGACACAACCATAACAATTACAAAAGAAGGAGAGCAGTTGATCTTTTCCTCTATAACAGAAAAAGAAAAAATAAACGCTTGAAAGATTAAAAAACAGAAAGGTTAAAAACATTTGACAAGGTGAATCTAAACTGCTACTATAAACACATAATGACAAGTGTGTATTATTTAATTTAGCTTGGTTCAGTAAGTGAACTGAGTTTTTTTATGTGTGGATTAGTACTGGCAATTATAGGCTCAGAGTTAGAGTTCAGCATATTTTAATCAGCCATGTAGAGCTTTTACCATATAGAGCTAATGTGTTGTGGAGGAAGTCTTGTCGTTGTTTCAAAGCATGTTATGAAAGCTGTTTTTGTCGTGCAGAAGTTGGGGTGGGGAGGAAAAATAGTGAAAATTAAACAGATCTTATTCTTTCAATAAAAGAAAGGTCAGTAAAGGTTTCTGTGTTAGAAGATGCTGGTACCGGTAGAAGTCGCATAGGTCTTTGTTGAGAAATGGCGGACTTGCCTTTTGTATAATGAATATAATATAGTAGATTTTTTTCTGCTTTTTTTGAGAAAAAAATTATCTAAGTCTCTTTTGTTGTTTAATTTTTTAGGAGTGGAGATGAAACATTTCTCTGTTAAGGGATAGGTGACGCTTTCTGTATGTTTGGCTTATTAAAGTTTCTAATCACTTCAAGCTTCTCCTTTTATTAAAGACTAGACGTATAATTATGTTGAAAGTTTGAAGGGGGAGCAATAATTGAGCACGAAGGATTTATAAAGTGGGCAAGAGTCATTGATTAGGTGGCTTTGAGGTCAAAATTTATTTCTGTTATTAGCGAAAATGCTGATATCCGTATATCATCCAACAAACACAGTGAAAAAAGTCTAAAGAGTGATGAGGGGACTCTCTATTTGCGGAACAGATTGGATCATCTTTGTATGATTTCCTCCTTTATTGGATTGCTTTCTTTTTTCTGAGGATAGTGTTTATAATTCTTGCTCGGGAAGTAGCGGATTGTATCGAAATAAATGAATGATTGAGGCTTCTATTTTATCTTGCTTATCATGTTGAGAAATGGAGCCGTTATTATCATTGATAAAAGCACTTGCTTCTCTTTTAGTGGTGGTGTGATGAAAAAATGTTTTTTCTTTAATAAATTGACATATGAAAAAGGAACTGCTTGATGATAGAGGCTAATTCTCTTCCTTTACGGAGAAGAGGACGATCAAAAGGAGCCATGAATAGAACAACAAAGCTTTTTAAAAAAGCGCTCCTTACTGCGGCTGAGAAAGCTGGTGATCAATATGGTTCTGATGGGCTAGTATCTTATCTTTGTTATCATGCGATCAATAATCCTGTGCCTTTCTTTTCTTTGTTGGCAAAGATTTTACCTTTGCAAGTGACAGAAGAAGATAAAAGGAATACTAAGATTTCGCGGATTGAGATTGTACCGATGATCCCCAATGAGGCAATGAATGATAAATTTTATGAAGCCTCTCGTGAAAATAAGATGTGATTCTCATGGGGGTTAGATGTAAGAAGATTTAAGAACGAGAGTTTATCAAGAATAAGAGTGCATAATGACAACCGCTCAGATTGCCCTGATTCCAAAACTTATGCCTGTATTTACGGGAAAGGCTGATGTTCGTGCATCTTGGGGAGGAAGGGGATCGGGGAAAACACGCTCTTTCGCTTTGATGACAGCTGTGATCGGCTATCGTCATGGAAAAGCCGGAGAACGAGGCATTATCCTCTGTGCGAGACAATTCCAAAATTCACTGGCTGAAAGTTCTCTTGAAGAAATTAAACGTGCCATCGAATCCTATTCCTTTTTAAACGACTATTATGAGATGGGTGATAAATATATCAAATCAAGAGATGGCTGTATCGTTTATGTTTTTGCTGGTCTTGATCGCAATATCGCTAGCGTCAAATCTATGGGGCGTATTTTGCTCTGTTGGGTGGATGAAGCTGAACCAGTGACTGATGCTGCTTGGCAAACCCTGATTCCAACGCTCAGGGAAGAAGGAAAAGACTGGCATTCCGAGTTATGGGTGACGTGGAACCCTTGCCGAGAAAATGCTGCCGTTGAAAAACGTTTCCGTTTTACCAAGGATCTTAATATCAAAGGTGTTGAAATCAATTGGCGTGATAATCCAAAATTTCCTGCAAAACTTAATCGCGATCGAAAAGCTGATTTAGAACAAAGACCCGAACAATATCAACATATTTGGGAAGGGGGCTATCTGCAGGCAATGCAAGGGGCTTATTATCAAAAATTGCTGCTCGAAGCAGAACAAGATGGGCGTATTACCAAAGTACCGCGCGATCCTCTGATTCAAGTCAGGATTTTTTGGGATATCGGTGGAACTGGTGCTAAAGCTGATGCAACTGCTTTATGGGTGGCACAATTTGTCGGACGCGAAATCCGCGTGCTCGATTATTATGAAGCACAAGGGCAACCCTTATCAGAACATATTGGATGGGTCTGTCAAAAGGGATATGAAAAAGCACTGATGGTTTTGCCACATGATGGGGCTACAAAAGATCGTGTCTATAATGTCAGTTTTGAAAGTGCACTCCAACAAGCCGGTTTTCGTACACAAATTATTCCTAACCAAGGTGTCGGCGCTGTCAAAATGCGTATCGAAGCTGTAAGACGATTATTCCCTGCTATATGGTTTAATCGTGAGACAACAACAGCTGGACGAAAAGCGCTCGCATGGTATCATGAAAAACGCGATGAGCAACGTAATATCGGCTTGGGGGCTGAACACGATTGGGCAAGTCATGGTGCCGATAGTTTTGGCTTGTTATGTGTGGCCTATGAACAACCCAGTGCTCACAAAAAACGAGATGTTTATCGGTCGCGTTTTTCTTCTTCTACAACATCATGGATGGCTTTTTAATGAATATGCAAACTGCTTCTCTTGATCCGCTTGAAAACCTTGAACATCAGGCGCTTTTTCAAAAGCTTGTTAATTGGTATCAAGAAGATATTGCCCATGTCGAGCAATGGCGAAAAAATGCTCAGGAAGATTATAATTTTTACAATGGACGACAGTGGAACGAACAAGATCTTGCTATCTTGCGGGAACAAAACAGACCCGTCATGACCTTTAATCGTATTGCACCTTTGATTAATGCTGTCGTTGGAACCGAACGCAACAATAAACGTCATGTGCAATTTATTCCACGGCAAGAAGGCGCTGCTATTGCTAATCAAATCCTCACTGGAGCAGCAGAATGGTTTCGCGATGAGGCTCATGGTGAATATGAAGATTCCGATGCTTTTCAAGATACCATTATTTGCGGCATGGGATGGACCGATACCCGGCTTGATTATGAAGAAGATCCTAGAGGGAAACCGGTCATTGCGCGGCTCGACCCCATGAAAATGGTGTGGGATGCAAGCGCTGTTAAGCCTAATCTTATTGATGCTCAAAGGGTTTGGTATATCGATGAAAAACCCCTCGAAATGGCGCGAGAAATGTTCCCGAATGTGCATTGGAGTGAACTGAACGCAGAGTGGGTTCAACAACAAACAGGAATGGGAGCTTATAGCTACGGTGATGGAGATCACGAAAGTCTTGAGGGGGCTGAAAACATTCTGCAGAGCCCTAAAATGGTCACACTAGCTGAATGCCGGTGGTTCGAACGCGAAGTCATCTATAAGGTGCTTAATCCTCAAACCGGACAGTTTACTGAATATTCTGAACAGGATTTTCAACATATCAAAAAAGAATTTCCTACATTTTCTGCAACAAGGATGACAAAAAAAGTTGTTAAGCGTGCTTTCTTGGGAAAAAAATTACTCGAGGCACCCGATAGACCGTTGGTGCCTTCTGATCAATTAGGATGGGAATGCATTACTGGGACATTCGATAAATTAAGTCGACAATTTTACGGGATTGTGCGTTCAACGAAAGATCCTCAACGTTGGTCTAATAAATATTTTAGTCAAGTTATGCACTTGCTTAACAGTCAATCCAAAGGCGGTATTATGGCAGAGCGTGATGCTTTCGATGATGATCGTCAAGCTGTTGAAAGCTGGGCAAGAGCCGATAGTATTACCTGGCTAAAAAATGGTGCTATGGCAGCCGGAAGAGTGCAACCAAAACCCGTCGCGCAGTTTCCAAATGGCTTTTTTCAACTTTTTAATGAAGCAAAAGGAGCCATTTCTCAAGTGACAGGATTGTCGCCTGAATTTGTTGGAACACGCTCTGTTAATCAACCTGGTGTGCTTGAAGAACAGCGCAGGCAATCTTCACTCAATTTGTTGGCTGGCTTCTTTGATGGATTGCGTCGCTATCGACAACGGCAGGGGAAAATTATTCTCTATCTTATCCAGAATTATCTCTCTGATGGTCGTTTGATCCGTATCGCTGGAGAAGATAATGCTAAATATGTCCCTCTTACACGAGAAATGGTCACGAGTTTGGAATATGATATCGTGGTGGATGATGCCCCAACAAGCACTAATGAAAAAGAGCGGACATTTTCTGTTATTATGCAATTGCTTCCACTTATGCAACAATTCGCAACACCAGAAATTCTGCTCGATTTTCTACATTATTCACCTTTACCTGCGTCGCTCATCCATAAAATTGCACTCAAAGCACAGCAGAACAATCAAGTGCTCGGTGGGCAACAAGGGCTCCAACAATTGCCAGAAGGGACAGAAAGGGTACGGGCTGCACAAGCTCTGCAGGCTTTTGAGGGATGATTTATTGTATGCGTTCTCTGCATGAATGAGGGGCGTTTTGTTGTTTACGGCAAATGAGGAAAGCACAATGAAGGAAGAAACTTTAACATCAGAAGAACAGCACACATGGGAACAGCATTCTTTGCAAGAGACAGATGATCGTGTTGGAGGAGATTCTGGAGCGGAAGAAGATTCTGGGAGGGAAGAGGTAGGAAATGTCCTTGCAGAAGAGGACGAGGAAAGTGAAAAAACATCTATGGGTCAAAGGAGTGAAGGCGACCAGAGGGCGAAGACTCAGGGGGGAGCTCATTTGCAAGGGCCACCAGATCCGCAAAAAGACTTTATGGGTTATATGCAATGGCTCGGAAAGATGCTTCAAATCAAACAGGAGACATTGGAAGCTGAACAGTTTGCTTCTCAACTGCAGGAGTTTTCAGAAGCAGAGAAATTGCGGTCTTTTTTTCATCAGTCTGTGGAGAGTATCAAAAAGATGCATCACGATTTTGATCAAGCTGCTGATTTTGTTTACGAGATGCGTGCAAAACAATTGGCTGCTTGTGCTTCTCTTTACCCTGAACTGACAGATCCGAAAGTCATTGATGCCATGATCGGAGATGAATTGAAAAAAATCGTGCAAGATTGTAACAAAAAAAATAAAAATCCTGCTGAGATGATTTATACGATTGCGCAAACAATTGGTTATACAGCCCTACAAAACCATGAAGGTGAAGCTATACAGAGCCATCAGGGTGGAAGTATACAGGGTAAGAACCTCCAAGAAAGTGTATGGCGGGGGGAAAATATCCAGGAAAGGAAAAATTCTGCTCGTACGCTTTCTGCTTCTAATGGTTTGAGCACGAATGGACCAATTTCTTTGGAGCTTCTCGATAAAATGTCCGAGGCAGAATTTACTGTTTGGATCGATAATCCAAAAAATAAAGCTGCTTTTCATCATTTAATGAGTGGTGAAGATCTTTAAAGAGAGGAAAAACTGTTTAAGGAAGTAAGAAAAAATTTTCTGTTTTGATGACCAAGATATTCTGATGATCAAGAGAGAGGAAATAAATATCCGGCATAGTGCCGGTTTTTTTATATCAAAATTACAAGGGGGAAAAAATGGCTGTAACAAGCATTGGAATCAACGACCCAATAGCTGTACGCACATGGTCGAAATTACTCAATCAAGAAGTCTCAAAAGCAATTTCTATTGCACCGCTGATTGGAAAAGATTCCAATAGCATTATCCAATTGAAAGATGAGACCAATAAAGCCAATGGAGATTCTATTAGTTTTGGTTTGCGTGTCCAATTGTATGGCGATGGGGTCAGCGAGGGCCAAGCTCTTGAGGGAAAAGAAGAAGCTTTACAATTCCTTAATGATCGCTTGGTTATTAATGAACTTTCTCATGCTGTGCGTGTCAAAAATGAAGGGACAATTGATCAACAACGGATTTTACATAATTTGCGGACAGAAGCTAAAAATGGTCTCGTTGATTGGTATGCAGATCGCTTAAGTATGATGTTCTTTATCCAAGTCTGTGGATATACCGCAAAAACCATCAATTTTGAAGGGCGAACCATTACACTCAAGCCTGTTCATTATGGATTTAACCCACCCACTGAACCAACTGCTAAACGGATATTGCGCCCTGGGGAGAGAAAAAAAGATTCAGATCTTAAAGCAGAAGATGTCTTTACTTTTAAGTTGATTGATAAAGCTGTCGAACGCGCTAAACTTGCTAATCCAAAAATCAGACCTGTGCGGGTTAATGGGGAAAATGTTTATGTGCTTTATCTCCATCCAACGCAAGTCACGCAATTGCGGACCAATACACAACCAGGACAGTGGCTCGACATTACTAAAGCAATTTATAGTGGAAGCCGCATGAAAAACCCCATCTATAATGGCTCATTGGGAATGTATAATGGGGTCATTTTACGAGAAGCAGAACATGTCACAGAAGGGGTAAATGCCGGATCCGGAGACGATAGCAATGATACTGCGGTGCCTAATGTGCGTCGTGCTGTTTTGTTGGGAGCACAAAGTGCTGTTATCGCTTTTGGTAAGGATCGGGGAGCTACACGCTATAAATTGGTCGAAGAACTCTTTGATTATGAACGTGAATTCGGTGTTGCTGCAAAAACAATTATTGGCATGAAAAAAACTTGTTTTCAATTGCCAAGCAAGGATGTTCAATCGGCTCAAGATTTTGGTACCATCGTGATTTCAACCTATGGTGCACCTTCTTAAAAGTTTTTTAAAGTTCTCTCCCAACTAGCACCCTTGGGAGGAACCAAAATACAAAGGAATTCCTATGTCTATTCCTGAATATTCTTCGATAAAATCTACCGCCAAATCCTATTCATTTGTTACAAAATTCTCAGGTCATGCCAAAACATTTGAGCAAATGGTAACGCTAATTCAAGATGAAATCGATGATACAACAGCTGAATATTCTGTCCAAATTCAAGATTCCATTTTAACTGCTCTTCGTTTGTGTGAACGAGAACCTTTCTTCTTCAATAAAATGAGAGAAATAAGCTTTAAAACACAAAGCGGAAAAACATGGTATGAATATGAAGATACCACCTTTCTTGAAACAGAAATGGTCATTGAGTCTTTAGTGCTCGAACAAAAAAAAGCAAAGCCAATACCCCTTCTCTACAAGTCGATGAAGAAGGGGCAAAAAGAATATAAAAAAAACCATTTAGTTCAAGGAATACCCGTATTCTATACTTTTTTGGATCAAAAAATCGGACTTTTCCCAACACCCAACACTGTTGAAACTGTCCGCCTCTTTTGGAGATCAGCACACTTTTCTGATATCCTTACCCTACAGGATGAAAACCCTTGGTTTATTTATGCTTTCGATTTGATTAAAGCACGAGCAAAATACGAACTCTATAAAAATATTCTCAAAGATCCTGAATATGCGACTGTTTCGTTTAAGGATTTTCAAGAACAGCTCCAATTCTTGCGGTACGAAACATCACGTCGCGAAGGATGCTCTAATATTCTTTCAACGGGGTTTTAAATGACTTTTTTCTCTATCGCGGATTATCGTCCCGATGTCGCTAATATCAATAGTCTCTTTACCGATGAGCTTATTAATGTACTCCCTGCAGATGGATCTTATATTCCAATGCCAAGTTTTAGTTCATTTTCAGAGCCCTGTCCGGAGGCTATTTTAGGTGCTATCGCTGTAAAAACAAAAAATGGTGTATCGATTATTGTTGGAACAGAAAAAAAAATCTATCAGCTCAGTAATACAACGTTGCAGTGGAAAGATGTCACGGGTAAAGGTAAATCTTATTTTGCCAATGTTGATGCACCTTGGTCTTTTGCTTTGTTTGGTGATTATGTTATCGCTGTTAATGCTAATAATAAACCACAAGTCATTGATATTAATCAAGATGAAAATTTCAGAGATTTAGGTGGGAATCCTCCACAAGCAGGAATTGTCCGTGTTTGGGGTGATTTCGTCTGTTTAATGAAATTACCCGAACATCCAAGACGCGTCCATTGGTCTGGGCTAAATGATCCTGAGTTTTGGACTGTAGGGAAGAAAAGCTGCGATTATCAAGATTTTCCTGATGGGGGATATGTTCAAGGAGCAACTGAAACAACAAATCCGCTAATCTTTATGCGTTCTGCAATTTATGCAGGCTCTTTTATCCCAGGATCTAAAATTATCTTCAGTTTTCAAAAAATACATGATAAACGCGGAGCAAAGAATGCTGAATCAATCGTTTGCCGTGGGGATCTTGCTTTCTTTGCCGATGATGGAGGTTTTTATCAAATTACAACCGATGGACGGATTACTCCCATTGGATTCGAAAAGGTGGATCGAACCATGGTGGCAGAAACCTCAGAGAACCAATTGTCCACTTTGAGTGCTGCAATCGATGGCGTTTACAATCGGGTTTATTGGATTATCGATGCTGATGAAATGATCGAAGAACGGATCCTGCTGATTTATGATTGGGGATTACAAAAGTGGACAAAAGCGACGGTAAATATCAAAATAATTTTACCTATTTTTCTGGCCGGATATACTTTAGAAGGGCTTGATCGGGTTTCAGAAAGTTTGGATGATTTACCTTTTTCTCTTGATAGTAAAGTGTGGGAAAATGAAACACCAATTTTAGGAGCTTTCGATCATGAAGGTAGGCTCGGATCATTTTCCGGCCCTCCTATGGCTTGTGTGGTGACCTCGCAAGAAATGGGACAGACGGATGGCATGATGACTCGGGTGAAAAATATTATGCCTCAGGTGAATAGTGAAACATTTTACTTGTCGATTGGTATGCGTTTTCGTCAAGCTCTTGAAGAAGAAACTGTTTGGTTGCCAGAAAGACAACCTTCTGCACATACAGGGCAAATTCATTCTCGTGCTAGAGCACGGTTTTATCGTTTTAAGCTTCGGATACCGGAAGGGGTTAATTGGTCTCACGTGACTGGATTCGATGTTGAGTTGCGATCTGCCGGTATGCGTTAAGCATGCCTCAAAATAACTAAATGTGTTAGCCTGCCAGAACAAAGGGTCAATGTGGTGCGTGTGCTGAGGGCAGGAGTTTGATACGGTAAGTAATTCAATAAAGGTAACATGTAAGAAGTAGAACAATAGACGTGGGCAATGGGCAAAGGTTGTGGATTGCTGGTTTTTTAGTGTTGTATGTTGTTTTTCCCCATGCACTGAAAGAGGCTGAGCAGGATTATCGTTGTGAACAGTAGAAATGCTCTGGATGAACAGTGAGATATGTTTTGAGGATAAGTATGTGTTGAGTATAGCAACACAGGGATTTCTAGCGAAAGCAGAGTAAAAGGGTTAAGAAGCGGGGGTGTCATGCGCTGGAAGAAGGCTAAAAAAGCCAGAATTATGATACGGCAGTCGGAAAATAAGGATTTTTATTCTCTTCATCCTACGCATCAGTGGTCTTGGGAAAAAATAGCTCTCTATCGAGAAGCTATTAATGCGGCTATGCGGAAATATGTTCGACGATTTCCTCATGATGTGTGTTTGAAGCATATGGCTGAAGAGATCATTGCTGGAAAAACACAGTTGTGGTTGATCTTAAAAAACAAAACTGAATTTAGTGCTTTTGTGGTCACTAAAATTGAAAGAACACATGATGGAAAAAAACGTGTTGTGATCTTAGATCTTGCTGGTCAAGGAGGGGTGAAACTGGTTCCATTGATTGATCAACTCGAACAATGGGCACGTACTATCGATGCTGATGAAATTTTGACACTAGGAAGATCTGGGTGGGCAAAAATACTTGTTCATCACGGATATGCCATCAATCTTATTCATTATAGAAAGGTTTTAACGCATGAGCAGACGGAAAAGTCCTCAAGTTCAAACAACGACACAAACGAACGCTCCTCCCTCATGGGCAGAGGATATTTTAAAACAGGCAAGTGTTGAAGCCCTCAATTTGTATAATAAAGGTATTGAGGGAAATGTCTATCAAGGAGAACGCCATGCCGGTTTAAGTGAGACAACACAAAATGCTCTACAGGGTCTAGAAAATGCAGCCAATCAGTATAATAATTCGGCGCTTAATGAGTGGCTTAAAGCACCGACAAAAAGTGCACAAAATCTTTCAGATATGGCCGCTGGAAATTGGATGGGCAATAATAGCAAATTTAATAATGCTCTTAGCAATGCACTGAATAAAACTTCCGATGTTGTCAACCAATCTATGGCGGGAGCAGGACGCTACGGCTCTGGAGCACATACCGGTGTGCTTACCGATGCATTGGGGGCATTAGCAACTCAGGCAACCGCACAACAATATAATCATGATGTCAATCATATGCTCAACGCTAATCAGATGATTGATCGTTCGATGCAAAATCAGGTGAATGCAGCCAATAATTTTTATCAAGGACAAAGCAATGCTCAAAACAATGCTTTAAAAGGAGGAATGGTGCAGGATGCAAATCAGCAGCATGCTTTGGATGTAGAGAGAGAAAAATGGTTCGAACAAGATAATCAAGCTTGGAACCAATTAGAGAGATTACTGAATCTTGGAACCAAAGCAGCCAGTAGCTATGGCACAAAAACAGGAGAAACCATAACTACGCCTTCGACTATAAAAGATCCTTTGCATGATGCACAGCGGGTGCTTGGCTTGTTGAAAGGCATTATTGGTCTTTCCGATGTAAAAGTTAAAGAAAATATCGTCCCCATAGGGGAAAAAAATGGCTATCCCCTCTATGAATTTAATTATAAAGGAAATCCACAACGCTATCGTGGAGTTCTTGCTCAAGATCTCATTCGTTTGAAACCTGATGCTGTTTATATGAATATAAAAACACATTTATTACACGTGAATTATAACACACTCGGCTTTGGATTGGAAAAGGTTAAAAAACCAAAGAAAAAATTCTTTGCCTTTTTCTCTTCTTTCTTTTCTTGGTTTAGTGTTTCACAAAAAGGACAGATTCTATGAGCTCGATTTATGATTGGTCTCTTGTCGCAGCCGAAAATGCTCGTTCCGACGAAATAATCAACTGGGCTGAAGGACAACCTCCGAGTTCAGTGAATGATAGTGCTCGAGCAATGATGCAGCGCGTCAAAGAATATTTATCTGATATCGGGGGAACGGTTGAGGTTAAATTCACTATAACGACCGAAGAAAAGAGCGAGAGTAAAACTTCTATTCACTTGACCACTAAGGTTCCTTATGCAGCTTATCAAAATGGTATTGTGCTCCGATTCAAATCTCAAGAAACCAATGTGGGAGCAACAAGTGTTGTCTTAAATCAGTTGTCTTCTCAGTTGATTTATAAAGGAACACAAGAAGGGCTCAAGCCTTTAACCGGTGGGGAAATGCAAAAGGGAGGGCTTTATGAGCTCATCTATTATTCTGGAATCGGTGAAGGAAATGGAGAAGGATGGTATTTAACAAATCCAACCGTTATTATCCCTAAAGTCAGTTTTCCTTCAGGGTTTATTGCTTGCTTTGCAATGGAAAAAATCCCCACCGAATGGCTGTTATGTGATGGTAAAGCTTATGTACGAGAGGAATATGCTAGCCTTTTTGAAGCTATTGGAGAAGTTTGGGGAAAAGGAGATGGCACAACAACCTTTAATGTCCCCGATTTTCGTGGCATGTTTTTACGGGGATTGGACAGTGAAAGAGGGATTGATAAAAATCGTGTTTTGGGAAGTGAGCAAAAAGATTCTTTTGAATCCCATACCCATACGGGAAAAACAAATAAAGCAGGACAACATAAGCACTCATTTGTAATGAGTAAGGAGAGGAATGATATACAAGGAGGGGGAGGCCTTATCAGACATAGAGACCCAGAAACAAGGTATACAGATTCTGCAGGAGAACATACCCACGAAATAATCCTCAATAAAACAGGGGAAGAGGAAACACGTCCTAAGAATATGGCTGTTATTTATGCCATTAAGGTATAAAATTTTTCGTTCTCAAAAACTTCAAAGTGTTTTCGTTGCTTCGTGGGAGAGAGGCAAAATAAATATAAGTGTAGGTAAATCTTGAAAACACGACAATGGAAAAAAGAAGTGATGAAAATTTTCTCTATTTTCATCACGACATATTGATTACATAGGCGAAAAGGGAGAGAGTAAAATGGCATTATTTCCATTTTCAATCGCTGATATCGATGATCCTAATTATATTCGTGTTGTTCTCTACGCCAGTGGGAGAATGGGGCATGCCCCTTTAAATGCTTTGTTAAAGCAAATGTCTCAAGAGGTCAGGCGTGAAGATAAAAAACAGCAAACAAATTATACAAACCTTTCACAGCGTGTTACAGCGTTAGAAGAAAAATTGACAACAATCATAAAAGATAATAATTTTTTATCAGAAAAAGCAGGGTGATTTCCAAAAGTGAAAAGGATTAAGCGGATAATTAAGTGTCTCCTTCATCATGTATAATGAAGAAGAGATACATTGATCTTCACGATCTTCACCACCCAAGCCATTTTATGGAATCAGAAAAATGCGTAAAATATCAAAAGAAGGACTTGCACTTATTAAACAATGGGAAGGATTACGCTTAAAAGCTTATCAAGATGCTGTTGGTGTGTTGACAATAGGCTATGGTCATACAGTGCAAGCAGGAGAACCTGTTGTGAAAGATGGTATGGAAATCACCCATCTTGAAGCAGAAGCTTTGCTTCGAAAAGATTTAAGCCAATTCGAGCGAACCGTGGAACGCAAGGTGAAACAGCCCTTAACCGATGAACAATTTGCAGCTCTTGTGTCTTTTTGTTATAATGTAGGAATAGAGGCCTTTTGCAATTCTACACTCTTAAGAAAATTGAATAAAGGAGAGTATGAAGCTGTACCAGCTGAATTGCAAAAATGGACAAAAGCAGGCGGAAAACGTTTGCAAGGGCTTGTGCATCGACGAGCAGCTGAGGCTGGTTTATGGGCCAAAGGAGCTTATGTTTCTTCTAATTATCAGAAAGTGGAAATAGCGGAGAAAGCTCTTTTTTTCAGAGCAGAAGTCTTTGCGCCATTAATTGCATCTTTTTCAGGTCTTACAGGGTTTGTTACAGGACAAGGTCCTGTACAATGGGCTCTAGCGGGCATTATGATTTTAGCCGTCATTTTGGGTACCATCTTGTATATTAAGACAGTAGGGAAAGAACAATAGTGGTTTTTTTATTTCGATGGAGCTTTGTGGCGCTTTTAATAATTATTATTGCATTGAGTAGCTTTTTTTATGGACGTTCTTTTGAACGGACAAGGTCCTTAATGCAAGCGATGTCAGCTCTTCAAAATCGTGAGAAAATTAATGTTGAGACTTTTGCTCTTTCCCCTTTTAACCTCTGTCGTGCTCTTGGGGGGATGCCAAAGGAGTGTACCATTCTCTTGCATAGGATGGAGCAAGCCTCCGACTATTAATAAACCTGCAAATTTGGTTAAAACGGAACCTTTGTTATCCCGCTGGATTGTAGAAACAGACCATTTTGGAAAAAAACAGAAATGTTGGTGATCATAAAAACGAAAAAACTGATCTGCAGGGGAAGGCTAGACAGCTAGAGTAAAAAAGAAATGAAAATGAAAAACACCAATATTTTGGTCACTTTATTCTCTGCTTTTGTTAATTTTTTTAGGGAAGAGAATAAAGCAGTGTGTTTTTTTATGATGCTGATAAAAATTTGCGAAATTAAAAAAGATAAAAAGAGCAAGACGATTTTATCATTTATCATAAGAAGAAATTTTAGCCTGAGAAAAACAGAAAGGTTTCTTTCTTGAAATGAATGAAAGGTTGCTTTTTGATGTCAGACAATTGATAATGACTTTTTATTTTGTTCAAAATTGTCTTCTCAAATAAGCTTTGTTCTCTCGGTAGAGTAAAGGATACGCTGTTTATGGAAAAAAGACTCCGCGCAAGACGAAAATCCTATCGCAAAAAATTATATAAAAAAATGTCTTTTGTTTGTATCGTTCTTTTTTGTGTGCTGACTTTTGGTTTTGTGGTGAAAACGATTCTCAGTTACTTTTTTTTCAAACAAGAGAGCGTACAAGAAGACCCCGTTAAATTAGTTATTCCAACATTTGATTTTCGTGTTTATTGCAAAGAAATCGCTGCTTTAGCTACACCCGATATGGTGGAACAAGTTTATCTACGCTGCTTTAATTTAGAGAGTGAGGCTTTTTTTGCAACGCGCAAAATGTGGGGACATTCCTCCGATGATGTTAAGAAAAAATGTATAAAAATCATTCGTCCAGGAGATGGAAATTATTTTTTATTTCGTGATTGTCTTCTCAGTGAACAGGAAAAAAGTGAAGGAAATAATAAAGGGCGCCATCATTTTTAAGACCTCAATTTAATATATTAATATTTAATATATTGAGCGAAAATTTTGCTCAAGGATATTAGGCATTTCCCAATGATGGTATGTTTTTCAATGATGTGAACCTTCTTCTCAGAGAAAGAGAAGTCAGCTTTATTCATAGTGTGTTATTCATTCTCAGTAAATTATGTGTATTCCATTAGAAAGGGATTAAAAGCTCCTTTCTTTAAAGGCAGAGGAGATTGCGAGATGTGATCTAGTGTATAGGCGATATCATCAGCAAAAACTTCCAAAGACGGATTTTTACGTTGATCGAGTTGTTTGCAAGAACGCTGACATGTCTGACATGTTTCAACGAGAACAGTCTCTGAACTTTTGTTAAAATCGCAGCAAGAGACGCTTTCAGTTGATTCGCAAAAGGTGCACTGAAAAGGTGGATAATGCCATAAGGTGCCACAATAAAGACATGAACAAAATCGTGTGCTTTCTTCTTTTAGTCCTTCATCAATAATAATACTTGCTGAATGTATTCCTCTGCAGGCAGGGCACAGATTCTGTTGTTGCAGCTTTACAATTTGAGAATTGAGCTGTGAAGCAGCCAGAGAATAAATAATTTGTAAAACACCAGTGATAAAAAGATGTTCTCCTGCTTGTTTTGGAGGAATTTTACAATGAAGTATATTATTTCCCCAGAGACGCCATTGATCTTTTTGAAGATGCGTTGTGTTTAAAGCTTCTTTTTGTTTTGTGGAGAGACTATACGTTGACATATTGTTTAAAAAATCATGCACAACACTTTCATAAAACCCCAATTCTAATATCTTTTCTCGATCAATAAAAGGAGTCGAAAGAGCACCAAAACGAGCAAGTGCACTGGAAAAATCTTTAAATCGTTCGACTAATTTTTGTTGGACTGTGCAAAAATTAGCTAAAAAGAGAAGGGTATTTTTAGCAGAGTGAGTGGTGGCTAAATCTGTAAAGCGTTGAGCTCGTTTGGCAAACAAAACTTCTCTATCAGGAAATTTGATAATAAATGAGGAAGGAGTTGTATGAGGCGCGTCTAATTTCTCTGAATCTTTTTCGTATAGCATGTTAATATCCCTCTTTAGGATTTTACTTATAACCTCTTTTTCTTATAAAAGTTTAACATTATTGTTTTGAAGATCACTTTATAATTTATTTTCTGTGGGGATCTTCATTTTATAGAACTTTTTTCTACTCTTGGGTATTGTCATTACGCTCTCTTTGGGCAAGAATTGATCATATTTTCAAATATGAAGAGTCAGATGTCTTTGTTATTGAGCAGTCGTGTTAAGAAATATGAGCTTTCATATCTGAAAAAATGAATTAAAAAGAAGGATGACTTTTCAAATCCGTAATAAATGTGTGTATATTTGCGTTTTTGTGTTGTTTTTCGACAATATAATGGTTTTTTTTAACGAAATTATGATTTATTTTAAAAAAAACACTTGGCGTTTTCTATGAACATCTCTAGGTTCCTATTACTACAGTAAAGAAGGAATTTTGAGTTTAGTGTTCCGTACGGTTTTTGTAATTTTCAAAGAATAGTACTTTCATTAAGAAATCAAGAGATATCGTTTAAGTTAAGTGCAATGGGGATAGTTCAATAAATAAATTTTGAACAGGGTTAGCATTATTTAAAAGTAATGCGATAAGAGAATTTAAAGAAAGATATGATCCAAAAGGGATAAATATGAGGCCACAGCAGAATAGACGCGTACGCGGTCGCAATAATAATAACAATAACAATCGTCGCAGTCCTAATCCGTTGTCTCGTAATTATGAAAGCAACGGGCCAGATGTTAAAATTCGTGGGAATGCTCAGCAAATTGCTGATAAATATATAAGTCTTGCTCGTGATGCACAAGGAGCCGGTGATCGCGTTATGTCTGAGAATTATCTGCAGCATGCTGAACATTATTTGCGTATTATTTTAGCTGCTGCTGATCAAATGTCTCAATTTCATAAACGTGATGAAAATCATGAGCAAGAATTTGAAGAAAAAAGCGCTGAAGAAAACGTAAAAGGGGGTAATAATGAGGGGAGATCATCGCTGCAAGAACAGCCATTAAAAAATGGTGATGGGCAAAAAGATAAAGATAAAGAAAAGCGTGCAGAGGATCAAAATTCCTGGTCCGATCAAGTTGATCAGAAAGAACAGCAAATTATTGAAGAAGGTGTTGGAACTGTCAAACAATCACGACGTCTTTCACATCGCCGTAAGATACGTGTTTCAGAAACATTGTCTTCTGAACAATCAGCAATCGTTTCAGAAGGTACTGAAAGAAATATGACATCAGCGGAAAAGATTATTTCTCTTCCTTTATTAAATGAAAAGGAGCAGAAAAAGCCACGTCGGCGCCGGAGTGTATCTTCTTCAGCAGAAGAAAATACTTAAACATTTTAAACTGCCTTTTTATTTTATATGATGATATTCTTTAAATTTATTGTAAAGAAGAAGGGGTTGGTGCTTCTTTTGTAATGTTGACAGAAAAAACCGAAAGAAGCGCACCGGTGTGGTAATTATAAATCATAAATTTTGTTTGTCCTTTTGGTGTCAAAAGTCTTAAGACAATATTCTGATCGGAGAGGCTTTGCGATAAAATTTGCGTTTTTGGAGGCAAAGATAATGTGTGGTAAGTTGTTGGAAACGAGTCGCTTTGAGAAGATACAGGATGTATCAATTTTGGCTTGGTTTCAGGTTTGATGATTTTATAAATCACTCCAGCAAAAACAGCAAGAATTAACAAAAGCGTGATAGAGATGGCAATGATCATCAAACGCATCAATTTTTTTCTCACCCGTTCCACAGCAGGATCTAATGGTACATCTGAGGGAAGAACGCAGAGCTCACTATATTGAGCTTGGGGATCATACATTGGTTTATGCCTCGCTATTATTTAATAGGCTGTTGATTTTTTTTAAATTTAACTAAATGTATACTTTTAATTATTGTTGTTCAATGGGAAGATTTTTGGAAGAGGACAGAACGGTTTTACATACTTTGTTAGGGTGTTGCATGCATGTCATCATCGGTGTTTTGTTTTTTAAGAAAAAAATCGCCTTTGTTTGTTACAGACCAGCTAAGGGTGACTTTTTGTTTTTTTATATTGGCAGAGATCTTTGCGCATTGAGCAAAGATTTGCTCCCCATGAGAAGTAAATTTTTTAATTAAAGGCATAATTTTCTGTTCACATGTCTGTGTTGTAGGATAAATTTTAACCATGGTGTCATTGGAATAACAACTATTAAAATCATCTGTGCATGAAACCAGTAAGAGAACAGCAATAAAAGGACTCATAATATACTATCCGAATAAAATAGAGATTGTTGAGAAATTGTTTAGAAGGTAGCTTCTTTAGATTCTAAACAATCTCAAAGGATTTTTGTTCCATAATACCGCTTTCTTTCTAAGATAAAATATCAAAATAAGTATTAGAAACAGAGAGGCAATAGATCATTCCGTCTTCTGTCAATTTTAAAAAAGCTGAACCATCAACTGCAATAGGAACAATTTTGTCCAAAACGGTATTTCCAAAACAGGCTTTCTTATGCCCAGGAAGAAAGATTTTCTTTTTAAATTCTTCACTCCATGTAATAAAAAGTTGCGTTTTTCCTTCGCCTATTGTGCTGACCGTGCAAGTAATAGAGACATTACCTTCTTCTTGTGATAAAGCGCCAAAAGAAAGCGAATTAATAATTAATTCATGAAAAGCTAATCCAATATGCAAAACTGCATTTGGAAAAAGATAAGGGTCTACACCCTTAATAGAAAAACGCTCCGTTTCTTTTACTAAATAGTTTAAAATTTGTGTTTGTACCAATTCACGAAATTGAGCGCCGCGCCAGTCAGATTCAGTAATCAGATCTTGGGAATGGGAAAGAGAATGAAGACGTCCCTGAAATTTTCTTAAAAAAGTTTGCAATGATTCTGTATAGCGCGCAGTTTGAGTTGCAATACTTTGGATAATCGCTAAAAGATTTTTAGAACGGTGGCTTACTTCTCGCAGTAATATTTTAAGTACTTGTTCGCGACGGCGTAGACCTGAAATATCAACGCCTGTGGTGATGATACCAATGATTTTTCCGTTTTCATTCCGATGGCAATCAATAGAAAATTTGTACCAAATCGTTTGTTTAGCGGTATCTTCAAACCGTGCTTCAATAGTTTGTGTTTGTCCTGTTGATAAAACCTGAAGCTTGATGGTTTCCATATTATCAGCAAGATCGATCGAGAAAAAATCACTATCACGACATCCAATTCGCCATTTGCTTTGCAAAGGTTTAGGCAGGTTTTCTGCCCATAAATAAATCAGATTTGTTGTCTGATATAAAACACAAATATCAGCACCGCGGATTGCTTGCATTAAAGCGCTGAGGTGTGATCTATCAATAGATATGTTTGAAGGGGGAACGAACATAATCAAATCGTTGCCTTCTGTTAGGCAGCTTTGGATGCATTCTCTTGAAAAAACAAAGCTTGCGAGATAAGAGCTTTTACCATATCAGGATTAAAGGGTTTAGTGACTAAAAAAGTTGGTTCCGGACGCTCTCCGGTGAGCAATCTTTCAGGAAAAGCCGTGATAAAAATTACCGGGATACAATCATTTTTTAAGATATCGTTGACTGCGTCAATGCCAGAACTGTTATCGGCTAATTGAATATCGGCTAAAATTAGGCGCGGTTTTTTTTGATGATACATCATAACAGCTTCATCATGCGTTCGTGCAATTCCTATCACTTTATGCCCAAGACTTTCTACCATTTGTTCAATATCCATTGCAATCAGAGGTTCATCCTCAATAATCATTACTTGTGTTGCGATTTGTTGAGAGATATCAAAAGAAGCTTGGTTGAGGAGTTGATGAAACTTTTGTGAATCAATTTTCATGATTTCTCCCGCTTCACCTTCATTAAATCCTTCAACAGCAATGAGTAAAAAAGCTTGTCGTGCGCGGGGAGTTAGATAGGATAATTGAGTACAGGCTTTTTGTTCAAAACCAAATTGTGGCAATGGTTCTGCAATATTGGGTGTGGTTTGATCAAAAAGATGACAGAAAAGTTGATAAACTCCAATCCTATCACTGGAGGCTTGTGGAAAAATGGAAAGATCAACAATAAGCGCTTCTAACATAGCAGCGACATAGGCATCACCAGAAGTTTGGCTTCCTGTGATGGATCGGGCAAAGCGTCTAAGATAAGGAAGATGAGGGGCAATGCGTGTTGATAATGACATGATTGATAACTCCTTCAGTCTTTGAAAGTACTTTAAATTTCTTAAAATCCCTCTCAGATAAAAAAGTTCCTGCTTTCAGTATGGAACTTTTTAAGGGATGCTATATTTACAACTTTAAAGAGAAAAAATCTTCTAATACTATTATATAGATTAAAGGGCTAAAAAATGAACAACTTTGGTGAAAAAAATCTCACCGATTATTTTGTGTTTGAAGATGATCTTCTCGGAGCAAATAATGAAATAGCACTGAAATTGCGGCAATTTTATATGCAAATTCAAGAAGAGCCGCTTCCCCTGCATTTATTAGAACTTTTGGACAGACTGGAACAGGCAGAACAAGATAGCTTTTATCGAGAAGAAAAAAGGTTTGATCTCTTATGACACGTAGCTCAAAAGATTTTAAACAAGAATTGCTTTTAGTTTTGCCAGCTTTGCGTGCTTTTGCTGTTTCTTTAAGTGGCAAACACCATAAAGCCGAGGATTTAGTGCAAGATACGCTTATGAAAGCATGGGCTAAGCAGGAAAGTTTTGAAATAGGAACCAATATAAAGGCATGGCTTTTTACGATTTTGCGCAATGAATTTTACAGTCAAATGCGGAAAAGAGGAAGAGAAGTGCAAGATAGTGATGGCACTTTCACTCAAAATATGGCTATTCATCCTTCTCAATATGGGCTGCTCGATTTACAGGATTTTAAAAAAGCTTTAAGCACCTTATCAGCTGAACAGAGAGAGGCAATTATTTTAATTGGTGCATCTGGTTTTTCTTATGAAGATGCAGCAGCTATTTGCAATTGCGCTGTTGGAACAATTAAAAGCCGCGTAAGTCGTGCACGCAATCGTTTGCAGGAGCTTCTTCAAGTAAATGGTGAATGCGATTATGGTCCTGATCTTTATTCAGCTGGAACTATCTTGTGTTCTTTTAGTGATTAAAAGAATAAATAATTATGAGTAAGAAAAGTGTTTTTATTCTCGTTATAGAGACTAGAGGAAATAAAAATTTTGAGGGTATCTAAAGTCTTTTTATCTTTGTCCTTATAGGGACAAGAGAAAAAACTGAGATGAAGAAGATGATCATTTTCCTTTGCTGTAAAAAAATAAAACAATTCTTCTATAGGTTAAAGAGTTCTGGTTGTTGAGTTCATTGATGGAAAATATATGATAATAAAGACGAATTTGTCTCCTAAAATATCCATTTCTGATTCAACGACATCACGTTGGCGATGGGGAGCAATTATTATTTCTCTTTTTATGGCTCTTTTGGCTTCGACCTTTATTATTTTATTGTCCAGTGCTGTTGATCGGGAAGTCGCACAGTTAAACACAAGTTCAGAACTGCGTGAACAAGCAGATTTAGTGCTTATTGGTTTAGTCGATATGGCTGCAGCAAATCGAAGTTACGAAAAAAGTCGTCGGTTGGAAGATAAAATCCGCTTTGAGAAGGCGGTTCTTCATTTGGATGATATTCTCAATTATATTGCCCTGCTTGTTCACTCTCATTCGCAATGGTATACGTGGTTTACAGCTTTTAAAAAAGAGGTCAAAGCACGTATAGCAGTTATGAAGGATCATATGGTTGCTCTTGATTCATCTCCAGATCAATCTATTCTTCCCTCCTTTTTTCCTGAAATTAAGGCGAGCCAAATTACGCGTTTGGCTCAATTAATGACTGATTTTATCGATGGAGATGATATTGAACGACAAAAAAAACGCGAAGATATAGCGCTTATGCGTGCTGCTTTAACTTTAGCGGCAATTATTTCCGTTGTGAGCACTTTTGTTTCTGCCTATTTTGTTATTAACCGTTTTCGGTGCGATATTCGGTCTTTAAAGACTTATCAGTTACTGCTTCATAGCGAGAATACAGCTCTTGAAGCCCGTGTGAAGGAACGAACACAGGAATTGGAAAAAGCAAGGAATTATGCTGAAAAAGAACGCTGTCGTGTTGAAATGTTGTTACAAGATGCGAGCCATCGCATTGGCAATTCTCTTGGTACGGTTTCTTCTTTGCTTGGTTTGCAATTAAATCGAAGCAAGAATGAAGAAGTTCGCGCTGTTTTAGGAGCAGCTCGCGATCGCATTCAAACAATATCAGCAGCGCATCGGCGTTTGCGTTTGAGTGATGATATGGAAACGACATTATTGGCGGATTTTCTCAATTTGGTTGTACATGATGTCGAATTGGCTATACCATTTGAATTACGAGAAAATATCACTATTCATACGGATTTTAAAGATTGTCAATTATCTTCAAGAGATGCTACAACGCTTGGAATTATTCTCGGTGAATTGCTCACAAATTCTTTAAAACATGCTTTTCCTGATAAGCGCCGTGGGAATATTTATATTTCTTGTGGACCTCAGAATAATGGAAAAATGGCGCTAATCGTTGAAGATGATGGTGTGGGGATGTGCGGTCAAAATGAAGAGCTAAAAACAGGACTTGGCAGTTTGGTTGTAGAACAACTTTGTATGCAATTTGGGGAAAAATCACTATTTGAAACATCTAAATTAGGAGGAACAAAGGTGATAATCCCTTTACCAAAGCTTATAGAAAATTGCTCAGACCGCCTTTAATATCCTCTGCAAGGGGATCATCTTTTCTTCGAAAAATTATCGAAAAGTATTTCATGGTGAAAAATTTCATTGATAAAAGAACTGAATTTTTAACAAAACCCTCTATAAAAATTAGGAAATTTAAAGCTAAAAAAGTTCCAAGGAATTATAATTATTCAAAAATAATAGCTCGCTAAGATTCTCATGCAAAGGTTGAAAACGCAATGGGGAATTTATTGCACTCCCAAAAGTCTGTCTAACGCTTTTCTAAATAGAATTAAGACGCATTTTCTGGTTGTGTTACACTGTATATTAAAGCGTCAATATTCTTTTTTTCTTTCAAGAATGTTTGCAGATCTTGATCTTTTAAAGATTTGCTATCAGGCAAACGAATACGCATAGGATCAACTTTTTTACCATTAACAACGATTTCAAAATGACAGTGAGGTCCAGTTGCAAGACCGGTCGATCCAACATATCCAATGATTTGTCCTTGTCGTACTTTGACACCTGGTTTAATATTTGCGGCATGATTATTTTGGTGTGAATAACTACTAACATAGCCATTAGCATGTTTAATTTCTGTATGGTTTCCATAACCGCTAACTACCCCAACTTTTGTTACTACACCATCTCCAACGGCAATGATGGGTGATCCTTTTGGAGCAACCCAATCAACACCTGTATGCATGCGCACATAGCCTAAAATAGGGTGCTTCCGTGGACCAAAAGGAGAACCAAAAATGCCATTAGGAATCGGTTTTCGCAGTAAAAAAGGCTTTGAACTTTTGCCTTCTGAATCATAATAATCGGCTCCGCTATTTTTGGATTGGTAACGGTAATATTTATAAGTAACACTGCCAAAAGTTGCACTTATATAACGGATTTCAGGATCTGCAGGAGAGGATGCAGTTTGCAGCAGCATGCCATTTTTTGTGCTCTTATTGTTTTTTTCAGTATTTTGTTGTTTGGGAACAGCGTAAAATATTTCAAGCTGATCAGTTGGTGTGATGCGGCTTTTCATATCAATATTCATTGCAAGCAAACGAATAAGATGCTGTGAAAGAGATTGTGACATGTTATGACTGAGAACAGCTTGATAGATTGCATCATAGACCGTTGGTAATTGTGCCATATTAACATAAGAATGAGGCTGACCTTTTTCAAATGCAGTTTTAAGCACATGCGACATTTCTGGTTCTGTACTTACAACAAATTGGTTGTCATCATTGAGGGCAATTGTGATAATATGATTCATTCCTTGATAAATACTTGCCCGTACAAGATGATCTTCTTCACCCTGTTGTGTAACAATTCCAATGCGTAAAAGGCTTCCTGCTTTGAGTGTATTTGAACGATTCAATTTAGCTAATATTTTTGCAATT